>JBHPHW010000014.1:0-32300 GCA_042570105.1 Candidatus Omnitrophota bacterium
TGCTGCTCTAGGGGAGGCCTCAACAGGCTATCAGGGAAGGTTCTAGGATCAATCGGGGAACTGTCCCTAACTATCTAGAGGAAGGTTTAAACCTCTCTTACTTGCTTGCTATTTTTTCTCATGCACCCTCCAGCGCATATGCCCTACAACACCTTTAGCAACATTTGAGAGATGATCTCCTATCTTTTCAAGGTTGTCGACAAAATCTAAAAATATAATACCGGATCTAATATTACAACTGCCTTGACTTAGGCGGTTGACGTGTGACTTTTTGAGCTCTATCTGAAATGTATTTATGCGCTCTTCTCGCACAAGTACATTCCGAGCTATATTAAAGTCGTTTTTCTCTAGGGCCTTTTCTGTTTCTATCATCATGCTGTGAAGCTCATTCCACATCAGAGTCAATTCTTTTATTGCCTCATTTGTAAAAGGCAATTTCTTCTCTATCTTACGTTCTGTAAGCTCCGCTATATTCTCTGAGTGATCTCCGATCCGCTCAACATCATTAACGCTATGGATCAAAACCGGCAATTCCTCTGATTGATTCTCAGTAAGAGTCCTCTGAGAAAGCTCTACCAGATATTGAGTTATCTCTGATTGAAGATTATCAACTGTCTGTTCGAGCTCAGGGACCTGTTTTGATCTGGCTGGATCATCTTCAATAAAACTCTTTACAGCAGTTGAAACAGATCGAGAAGCTACGCTAAGCATGCGACCAGTCTCCTTGCGAGCTTGATCTATTGCTATAAAAGGTGTATTTAATAAATGTCTTTCCAAATATTGAGGGGCCATTTCAACTGCGTCTTTTTTCTTAGGGACCAGCCATATAGATACCTTTTCCAATGCACCGATAAATGGTAAAAATATAATAGCATTAACAATATTAAAAAGACTATGGGATACAGCTATATAAACCATAATATTTTTAATAGTAATGCTGCCGGGGATAATAAAATCTATAAACTTCACATACCATCCGTTATAAACAAAGATCAGCATATAGGCTACGCCGATCACATTAAATAAGGTGTGCGACATGGCTGTACGTCTTGCGTTAATATTTGTACCCATAGATGCAAGCTGCGCAGTAACTGTAGTGCCAATATTGTCTCCCAGTATAAGAGGAATAGCTGCAGTAAAACTTATAACACCATTAAATGCCAATACCTGAATAATGGCAATGGTAGCGCTGGAGGATTGCAACAAGATCGTAAAAATTATACCTACCAATACACCCAGGAGAGGGTTATTGCTAAAGGTGGTAAATATATCCTTAATGCGCTGACTTTCTTTCAATGGTGCAAATGCATCCTTCATGAATCCTAAACCAATGAATAAAATACCAAACCCCATCAGAACTTGTCCCCAGAATCTAGCATTCTTTGTCTTACCAAATGTATTAAATGCAAAACCAATGCCGACAAGAGGAAGCGCATAATGTGTAATCTTAAAAACTGACATGCTGGATACTAGCCATGCAGTAAAGGTCGTTCCTATATTAGCGCCCATTATGACGCCAATAGCCTCTCTCAATGCAAGAAGCCCTGCATTGACAAATCCTACTACCATTACACTTGTCGCAGAGGAGGATTGAACAAGGCAGGTAACTAATGCGCCAATAAGTATTCCTATAATAGGGAGTTTTGTAACTGTGCGTAAAATAGTCCTGAGACGTTCTCCTGCAATCTTTTTTAAGCCTTCAGACATAATCTGCATGCCAAAAAAGAAAAACCCAAGACCGCCAATTAAGGAAAATATTAATTCTTTTGACATTTACATACCCTCACTATTTCGTAAACTATTCATTGCATCATTATACCCTTTCTTCTACGCCAACTAAAGCATTTTTTAATGCATATGAAAAAGCGGGCAGGGGATTGAGAGCGAATTGAAAATTTAGCCTTTTCTGGCTAGCGAACAATCTCCTGTCTGCTTATAAACAAAAAAAGGGCGCACGTAAAACATGCGCCCTAATATTAAACCGGAGCAACTACCTACTCTCCCCCACCGTTGCCAGTGCAGTACCATCGGCCTTGGAGGGCTTAACTTCCGTATTCGGAATGGGAACGGGTGTGTCCCCTCCAGTATGGTCACTCCAGAAATCTTTGTTAAACTACTAAACTAATAAGTGGTCAAGCCATTCGGCAGATTAGTATCGGTCAGCTGAAACCCTTACGGGTCTTACACCTCCGACCTATCAACCTCGTCATCTACAAGGTGCCTTATCCCCACGAGGGGGAGGGATATCTAATCTTAGAGGGGGCTTGGCGCTTATATGCATTCAGCGCTTATCCTTTCCGAACTTAGCTACCCAGCAACTGCCACTGGCGTGACAACTGGAACACCATTGGTTCGTCTATCCCGGTCCTCTCGTACTAGGGACAGCTCTCTTCAGATATCCTGCGCGTGTAATAGATAGAGACCGACAGTTTTGTTACTTCCGCCTTAGGCGGAGGGCTAGTCATTTCTGCTAACCTCTGCATGTCGCCATGCAGCTCGGACTGTATCTTTGCCTTTCGGCAATTGGCGTACAGTCTCTGAGGATTCCATTAAGGAGAGTACTGTTTCTAAATTTAATTTTCTATATCTACCATTACCATACATTGAAAAAACTAATCTTGTAAGACTAGCTAATCCCTCTCTACTTAGGTGCTTGCCTTCTCCCATTGATCTAACGACTTGAGCAAACTTTTGAAAGTCTTGTCGTTTTTGTGAAATCAATGGATATCTTTCAAAGAAAGGAATTATCTTTCTTAATAGGTCTTGTCGATTTCTTACAATATATACTTTAGTAAGATCTCTGGAACTTCTTGGATGATTTGGTTTTACATAGCCACATCCAAAGAAATCCTTAATCTTCTCTAAAATAAAGGATTTCTCTCTATGCTGCGAAACATGGAATTCAGGAATTAACTGAAATCCTTTGGGTAAATCACTACGCCTTTGTATCGCAACATGAAAAGTCCCTTCTCCGTCAACAAAACCTGCAAAGTAATGGCTCAGACTATCCTTAGGCCTTTCCTGCTGATTGCCTGCATCCATAACATTTTCACCTCTTACCATATAGACACATGAAGTTGTCATTTTCTTTCAAAAATTTTCAACTTTTAAGAGGTAGTTTGGAATACTCAGGTTTTCCAGCATATAGCCAATTTTATAGACAGCTACATTGATTAACTGTCTTACGACGTTCTGAACCCAGCTCACGTACCACTTTAATCGGCGAACAGCCGAACCCTTGGGAGCTTCTCCACCCCCAGGATGTGATGAGCCGACATCGAGGTGCCAAACCTTGCCGTCGATATGAACTCTCGGGCAAGATAAGCCTGTTATCCCCGGAGTACCTTTTATCCGTTGAGCGACGACGATTCCATTCTCCATCGCCGGATCACTAAGTCCTACTTTCGTATCTGCTCGACTTGTAAGTCTCGCAGTTAAGCTCCCTTATACCTTTGCGCTCAATGCGCGATTGCCAACCGCGCTGAGGGAACCTTCGAACGCCTCAGTTACTCTTTATGAGGCCACCGCCCCAGTCAAACTGCCCGTCTGGAACTGTCCCTTGGCTGGATAACAGCCAGAGGTTAGAACCCTAATACAACAAGGTCGGTATTTCACTAACGACTCCACGTAGGCTAACGCCCACGCTTCAAAGTCTCCCGACTATGCTACACAGATCGGATCAAAGTCCAATACCAGAGTACAGTAAAGGTTCCGGGGTCTTTTCGTCCCGTTACACGTAAGCGGCATCTTCACCGCTACTACAATTTCACCGAGCCTCTCGTTGAGACAGCGCTTCTGTCGTTACACCATTCGTGCGGGTCGGAACTTACCCGACAAGGAATTTCGCTACCTTAGGACCGTTATAGTTACGGCCGCCGTTTACTGGGGCTTCGGTTCAAAGCCTCGCACGCCTTACGGCGCGCTAACCTCTACCCTTAACCTTCCAGCACCGGGCAGGTGTCAGTCCCTATACGTCGTCTTGTACGACTTAGCAGAGACATGTGTTTTTGCTAAACAGTCGCAGAAGCCTCTTTACTGAGACCCCAAAGAGCTACATCCGCAAGGACTTCACCCTTCGAGGCACCCCTTCTTCCGAAGTTACGGGGTAATTTTGCCGAGTTCCTTAACGAGAGTACTATCGAGCGCCTTAGGATATTCTCCCCATCCACCTGTGTCGGTTTACGGTACGATTACTCGGTCTACTTGAACTAAGGCTATTTCTTGGCAGCGTAGAATCAACCAGTTCACCCTCTCCGTGGATTGGGCTCCATGTAACCCCTCATCCCCACTTTATAGGCGGGGACTACAGGCTTGTACGGCCACATCCAACCGACCGCTGGTTTATCTTCCTGCGTCACCTCAATTCATTAAAACGCAAACCAAGTAGTATCCGAATGTTGACGGATTATCCATCACCTACGCCTTTCGGCCTCGGCTTAGGATCGACTAACCCTGGGCGGATTAACCTTCCCCAGGAAACCTTGGATTTTCGGCGGAACGGTTTTACACCGTTCTTTTCGCTACTTATTCCGGCATAATCACTTCCATCTCGTCCAGCAGTCCTAACGGTCTGCCTTCAGCCTAAAATGGAACGCTCCTCTACCACTGAAATTACCCGTAGGTATCTTCAATCCGTAGCTTCGGTAATATGCTTAGCCCCGATCATTGTCGGCGCAAAACCACTCGACCAGTGAGCTGTTACGCACTCTTTAAATGATGGCTGCCTCTGAGCCAACATCCTGGTTGTCTTAGTGATTCCACATCCTTTACCACTTAGCATATATTTAGGGACCTTAGCTGACGGTCTGGGCTGTTTCCCTTTTGACCATGGAGCTTATCCCCCATAGTCTGACTCCTATAATATAAAAGTTTGGTATTAGGAGTTGGATTGGGTTCGGAAGACTGGTAGGTCCCCTAGCCCATTCAGTACTCTACCCCCAAACTCTAATTTATAAGGCTAGCCCTAAAGCTATTTCGAGGAGAACCAGCTATCACTGAGCTTGATTAGCCTTTCACTCCGACCCATAGCTCATCAGATAACTTTTCAACGTTAACCTGTTCGGACCTCCACACACTTTTACATGCGCTTCATCCTGGCCATGAGTAGATCGCTCAGCTTCGGGTCTATTTAAAGTAACTTTCGCCCCATTCGGACTCGCTTTCGCTACGGCTCCTCCCCAGAAGGGATTAACCTTGCTACTCCAAATAACTCGCCGGATCATTATTCAATAGGCACGCAGTCAGGCATTTCTCATCGAAGATGAGACATAGCCCTCCTACCGCTTGTAAGCTTATGATTTCAGGTACTATTTCACTCCCCTTAAAGGGGTACTTTTCAACTTTCATTCACATTACTTGTGCGCTATCGGTCACTAATGAGTATTTAGCCTTAGCCCATGGTCGGGCCGAATTCCCACAGGGTTTCCCGTGTCCCGTAGTACTTGGAAACTAAATCCAGTCTCGATACCTTTATTTAATCTACGAGGCTATCACTCTCTATGGCTTACCTTTCCAGGCAATTCGACTATAAAGAGTACCAAAACCGACCAGTCTGTATACTGATCCAACTTAGTTCCATGACCTCCCTACAACAACGCATACAGGCTATCACGTCGTAGGGATTTAGGCTGTTTCCATTTCGTTCGCCACTACTCTGGAAATCGAATTCCTCTTTCTTTTCCTCAGGGTACTGAGATGTTTCACTTCCCCTGGTTTCACCTCTCTACCCTATGTATTCAGATAGAGATATTGCAGTATTACCCACAATGGGTTGCCCCATTCGGAAACCTCCGGATCAAAGCCAGCTTGCGGCTCCCCGAAGCTTATCGCAGCTTGCCACGTCCTTCATCGTCTTCTAGTGCCAAGTCATCCATCATAAGCCCTTTGTAGCTTGACCACATATTAATTTAATAGTCTAACTCTCTCGGTATTACTTCTTACTTACTACTTATTCAATTGTCAAAGAACATCTAGAGCTCAAGGCTCTAGACTCAAGGCTCAAGGTAATATTTACAACCTTGAGCCTTGAGTCTTCAGCCTTCAACCATATTTGGTGGACCTGAGCGGGATCGAACCGCTGACCTCATGCTTGCAAAGCACGCGCTCTCCCAGCTGAGCTACAGGCCCAGGTGAGTTAAGCTCACAGTATTTCTGGTGGGCCCAAGTGGAGTCGAACCACTGACCTCCGCGTTATCAGCACGGCGCTCTGACCAAATGAGCTATGGGCCCAGGTATCGTCGCTCGTCGTTCGTATACGAATCACGAACAACGAATCGCGAACAACGAATCACGAACTATGCCGTGATAATCACAGAGATCCACATGTTAAAAAATGCCAAACCAACGAGAACCAGTTACGATTTAACCTTATTTTCTGCTCCATCAAGCAACTTTCGTACTTGACTTCGCAGGAATAGAGGCCAGGTCCAGCCTCATTTATGTAAATTCGCAAGCGAATTTACTCCTTAGAAAGGAGGTGATCCAGCCGCACCTTCCGATACGGCTACCTTGTTACGACTTAGTCCTCCTTGCCAACCACACCTTCGGCACCTCTTTCCCTTGCGGGTTAAGCCGGCGACTTCGGGTGCAGTCAACTCAGGTGACTTGACGGGCGGTGTGTACAAGACCCGGGAACGTATTCACGGCACCGTGGCTGATGTGCCATTACTAGCGATTCCAGCTTCATGAGGGCGAGTTGCAGCCCTCAATCCGAACTGAGGCTGGTTTTTAGGATTAGCTCCACCTTACGGTATTGCTGCCCTCTGTACCAGCCATTGTAGCACGTGTGTAGCCCAGGACGTAAGGGCCGTACTGACTTGACGTCATCTCCACCTTCCTCCAGCTTATCGCCGGCAGTCTCCCTAGAGTGCCCGGCCGAACCGATGGCAACTAAGGATGATGGTTGCGCTCGTTGCGGGACTTAACCCAACATCTCACGACACGAGCTGACGACAGCCATGCAACACCTGTATGCATGTCCCGGAAAGGAGGTCCTGACTTTCGTCAGGATTTCATGCACTTTTCAAGTCCTGGTAAGGTTCCACGCGTAGCGTCGTATTAAACCACATGCTCCACCGCTTGTGCGGGTCCCCGTCAATTTCTTTGAGTTTCAACCTTGCGGCCGTAGTCCCCAGGTGGAGCACTTAATGTGTTAACTTCGGCGCAGAGCTTTAAGGCCCCACACCTAGTGCTCATCGTTTACGGCTAAGACTACCAGGGTATCTAATCCTGTTTGCTCCCTTAGCTTTCGTATTTCAGTGTCAGTTTTGGGCCAGAGAGTCGCTTTCGCCACTGGTGTTCCTCCCGATATCTACAGATTTCACTCTTACACCGGGAATTCCACTCTCCTCTCCCAAACTCAAGCCAAGCAGTTTCGAATGCAGTTCTTTGGTTAAGCCAAAGGATTTCACATCCGACTTACAAGGCCACCTACATACCCTTTACACCCAATGAATCCGAACAACGTTAGCCACCTCCGTATTACCGCGGCTGCTGGCACGGAGTTAGCCGTGGCTTCCTTTCATGGTACAGTCAGCCCATCAGGCTATTCGCCATCAGGACGTTCGTCCCACGTGACAGAGCTTTACAACCCGAAGGCCTTCATCACTCACGCGGCGTCGCATCGTCAGGCTTGCGCCCATTGCGAAAGATTCTCGACTGCAGCCTCCCGTAGGAGTCTGGGCAGTGTCTCAGTCCCAGTGTGGCTGACCATCCTCTCAGACCAGCTACCCGTCGTAGCCTTGGTGGGCCATTACCCCGCCAACAAGCTGATAGGACGCGGACTCATCTCCAAGTGATAGGCCTTACGGTCCCCATCTTTTACCACAACCTCATTTGAGGTCGTGGTCTTATTCGGTATTAGCATTCCTTTCGGAATGTTATCCCAAACTCAAAGGTAGATTATCCACGCGTTACTCACCCTTTTGCCACTATTCTTTCGAATCTATTGGCCTTGCGGCCTCAAGATCCAAAAAAATCGTTCGACTTGCATGCCTTATCCACGCCGCCAACGTTCGTTCTGAGCCAGAATCAAACTCTCCAAAAAAAATTTACATAACTCGGAACCCGTTAGTTTGGCTATTTTATTTACAAAGAGCAAAAAAAAGAACATCGAGATGATGTCCTTCTATACATCCTCCCTTGCAACATAATTTTAACTATATTATCAAGGAGATCTATCCATTTTCGGTAATTTAAAATTATATCACAAGGCTTCTATATGTCAAGCGTTAATTTAAAAAGTCTAAGACTTAAATCTTACCTTTAAGAACCTTGTCTTGCCCACTCTTACCCTATATTCTTTGCTATGTTCAAATGGAGCTACGATAGGGCCTACTATGCCCCCATTTACCTCAACTGCTTTCTGCTCGACTAGTCTTCTGTATTCACTCTTACTAGAACAAAGGCCTTCCTGTACTAAAAAATCTCCAAGTTGAATGTTAGACTGGAAGGGTTTTTCTTTTAATTTCAATGTCGTGAATGGATCTCTTTTTTCAAATTTATTCTCGAAATCCTTCTGAGCTATATCTGCAGCCTTTGCACCATGGTATTGTAAAACTATAATATTGGCTAACTTTTTCTTCGCCTGCATGGGATGTAGTTTTTTAACAACTTCTAAATCTACATCCGTGAGAAGCTCGTAATAATTGAGCATATTCTCGTCATCTATTGACATCACTTTCCCAAACATCTCTTCTGGTGATTCACTTATACCTATATGGTTACCGAAGGACTTGCTCATCTTTTGGACGCCATCAAGGCCGATTAAAAGCGGCATCATTATAACGACTTGTTGCTCCTCCTGGAAATCTTTTTGAAGATCGCGACCAAGAAGGAGATTAAACTTCTGGTCCAACCCGCCAAGCTCAATATCTGCCTTTAACTTCAGGGAGTCATATGCCTGAAGAAGCGGATACAAAAATTCTAAAAGACTTATGTCCTTACCGGACTTATATCTTTTATTAAAATCTGACCTGGCAAGAAGTTGTGAAACAGTGCTATGGGAAGCGAGATCTACCATAGCATCTTCTAAACCCATGGATTTAAACCAGGAGCTATTAAACACGACTTGCGTCTTTTCCTTATCCAGGATCTTAAAAACCTGCTTCTCATAAGTCCTGGCATTCTCCTTTACCTCTTCTTTTGTCAAAGGCTTTCTGGTTTCGGTCCTTCCGGTGGGGTCCCCTATCATACCTGTGAAATCCCCTATAAGAAAAATGACTTTATGCCCAAGATCTTGGAAATGGCGCATCTTTCTTAAAAGCACGGTATGACCCAGATGTATATCAGGGGCGCTAGGATCAAAACCTGTCTTTACTACGAGGGGCCTTTTCTTCTCAAGCTTCGAGGTAAGTTCCTTTTCAGAAATTATCTCTTGTGTGCCGCGTTTTATTATTTTTAGCTGTTTTTGCGTATCCATGCGCTATTCATCATCCCGTTTTTCTCTTCAAGCTCAACCCGATCTTCCTCTCTGCCTCATCCATTTTTATCACGCAAGCTTCTACATTATCTCCGACCTTATAATGATCTTCCAACTTCTGTGAAGGTTCAAGGTTTAATTCAGATATGTGCACCAAGCCCTCAAGGTCTTTTTCCATTTCCACGAAGAAACCAAAATTTGTAATCTTCGTAATGGCGCCCTCAATGGTCACGCCCAGACTATATTTCTTTATGATCTCAGGCCAGGGATCAGGGACCAATTGCTTTATGCCCAAAGATATCCTCTGATTACCTGAATCCACTGCAAGTATCATTACTTCGACCTTCTGGCCTTTCTTTAAAAATTCTTTTGGGTGATTTGTCTTTCTTGTCCAAGACATATCGCTCACATGAATAAAGCCTTCTATGCGGCCTTCTATCTCTATAAAAGCTCCGTAGTCGGTCATATTTCTGACCTTACCTTCAACCCGCGCACCTGGAAGAAATTTTTCTTTTATCTCAAGCCACGGATTTGGTTCTACTTGTTTTATGCCGAGAGATATCTTTTGACTTCCGCTACCCACGCTCAAGACTATGGCCTCTACTATGTCACCTATTGCCAGGACATCCGCGGGGTTATTTACTCTGGCTGTCCAGGAAAGTTCTGAGACATGGATCAACCCTTCGACCCCCTTTTCAAGTTCAACAAATGCCCCATAAGGCATGATATTTACAACCGTGCCTTTGACCTTTGAGGCAATAGGATATTTGGTTTCAACATCCTTCCACGGACTTTCTGTCTTCTGTTTTAGGCCAAGGGACACCTTCATACTATCTTTATCAAAATTCAATATCATCACTTCCACTGTATCTCCTATAGCCACTACTTCACTGGGATGAGAGATCCTGCCCCAGCTCATGTCTGTAATATGCAAAAGCCCATCGACCCCTCCGAGGTCGATAAATGCCCCGAAATCGGTTATATTTTTAACAAGGCCTTTACGCAATTCCCCGACTTTGAGCACAAGCATAAGCTTAGACTTTGCATCATCCCTCTCCTGCATTATCGCGTCTTTTCTAGAAAGTACGATATTTTTTCTCATCTTATTCATCTTTACTATCTTAAATCTCAAGGTCTGATTCATAAGCTGATTGACATTTCCAAATCCTTTCAATGCGACCAAAGATGCCGGCAAGAATGCCTCTATGCCTACATCGACCATGAGGCCACCCTTGACCTTACGTATGACCTTACCTTCCATAAAATCGCCTTCCTTGCATTTATTGGCAATCCTATCCCACCCGACTGTTCTTTCCGCTTTCTTTTTGGAAACGGTGATCAGGCCATCCTCATTTTCTTTGGATTCTACCAGGACATCGAACTCATCCCCTAACTTTATATCTGTAGAACCTTTAAATTCTGAGAAAGGTATAATGCCTTCGGATTTATATCCAAAATCAATATAAATGTCTTTCTTCCCTATGGCTATGACCTTACCCTTTACTATATCGCCTTCGTTAAGTCTGCGAAATGTCTTTTCATAAGCAGATTTTAAATCAAACTCTTCTTGGGCCTTCATTTGTTCCTTTTCTTCTTCAACCATGATATAAAACACCCCTTTCGTTCAAGTCCCTAACCTCAAGCCTTGATATATGCGTTATTTGTAATTTCTTCTATTCTTTCTACTACCTTCTCCACCATTTTATCCGGAGTCGAAGCGCCGCTCACAACCCCTATGCATCTTTTCCCAATAAAGTGGTCTGTATTTAATTCGAGTTCTCCTTCGATATGATAACTATCTACCTTGCCCTCTTTGCAGATCTGATATAATCTCCTGGTGTTGGCGCTATTTTTTCCGCCGATGACAATCATCACATCACATTCCTTTAAAAGGTTGCGAGTCACCTCCTGCCTTCGCGAGGTATCGCTGCAAATCGTATTAAAAATCCTTACTTCACTAAAATCGTTTCCCAGTATCTCTAAAATCTCTCTAAGGTAACTGTATTTATTCTGCGTTGTCTGCGATACAATGCCTATTTTTTTACCTTTTGTTTCAGACCCGGCAAGGCTTATCAGGGCCTTTACCTCGGGATGTTTTTTATCACCCACTATGATGATCCTATAGCCCTTTTTCTTTAAATCCTTGACTATATCCTGAGTATATTTCACAAAAGGACATGTCGCATCTACCAATTTTATTTTCTTCTTTTTAATCTTCTGGATCGAATCTTTAGGCGCGCCATGACTAGATATAATAATCGTACCTTCTTCTATGCTATCAATATCCATTATTACGTTGAGGCCCATGTCTTTCAGCTCATTCACCACTTGAGGATTGTGTATAATAGGTCCCAATGAATAGGTGTTCTTTTTATGCCTTAATTTTTCGAGTGTAGTCTCAGCTATATTTATTGCACGTTTTACGCCAAAACAAAAACCTGAGTGCCCTGCTATTTTAATCTGCATTTTTTTCAATTCACTGATCGTTTCCATGACCCTATGGGCGAACGGAATCTCTGATAGCCTTTGCTTTTCTGAATAGCCTCAGGAGTTCCAAAGTATCATTTTCTTTTAATGCCGTCTCGATCTTTACTAATTCTTTCTTTAATAATCTTATGTCTCCGGCTATATTCTTCTTATTTGTAATAAATATATCCTTCCACAGTTCAGGACTACTGGAAGCGATTCTTGTAGTGTCCTTAAATCCTCCTGCTGCTAAATGTAGATCTTTTTTGCCGCAGGCATTAGAAAGCGCTACGCTAACTGCATGCGGGAGATGGCTTAATGCTGAAACTATTCCATCGTGTTTCTCGGGACTCATCTTCACAACCCTCATGCCTATCTTATTCCAGAATCTGGTTACTTTTCTTAAGACCTTTGGATCAGTGAGTTTCGTCTTTGTTAAAATGCAATATGCCCCTTTAAATAGATCTTTATCTGCGTAAGACAGCCCGGAACATTCTGATCCAGCCAAAGGATGGGCCCCTACAAAATCTACAGTAGAGGGAAGGGCTTTTTCTATCTCCTTTACGATAGAACGTTTTGTGCTTCCTGCGTCTATTAAAATAGCGCCTTTTTTAAGGGACCCTGAAGCAAGTTTCGCTATATCTATGATCTTTAAAACAGGTGCTGCTAGAATAACAAAGTCTGAAGATTGGACTCCTTTTTTTATATCAAGCGTAGCGCTATCGACTATTCCCAGAGATAATGCCCGACGGATAGTGCTGCGTCGTCGGGAAACACCGATAACTTCTCTTGCAATACGCCTATCTTTTATTGCAAGCCCCAGCGAGCCTCCGATAAGACCAAGACCAATTATAGTTACACGTTTAAACATAAGTGTTTATATTTCCCTTTTTACTGCCTTTGCCACAGCTTCTAGCTCTTTCATTAAATGACCGAACTTTTTAGGCAGAAGCGATTGTTCGCCATCAGAAAATGCCTCTTCCGGATTCGGATGGACCTCTATAATCAACCCATCAGCACCTGCTGCCACTGCTGCCTTAGACATAGAAGAGATCAAGTCCCATTTTCCTGTTCCATGGCTTGGGTCTACGATAATAGGTAAATGGCTCAACTTTTTTATAAGGGGGATGGCGCTTAGATCAAGGGTAAACCTGGTAGCATCCTCGAATGTCCTAATGCCCCTCTCACAAAGTATACAATTAAAATTTCCGTTCGAAAGGATGTACTCTGCCGACATCAAAAACTCTTTTATTGTAGCTGAGATCCCCCTTTTTAAAAGTACTGGTTTCTTGGAAAGTCCGACTTTTTTAAGTAAATTAAAATTCTGCATGTTCCTGGCGCCTACCTGTATGATGTCCGCATATTCTTCAACCAGCGATACATCTTTTGTATCCATGACTTCGGTAACGATCTTCAGGCCGGTTGCCTTTTTTACGTCTTTAAGAAATTTAAGGCCCTTCTCTCCTAATCCCTGGAAACTGTAGGGCGAAGTCCTTGGTTTAAATGCGCCTCCTCTTAGTACCAATGCGCCGGAGGATTTGATAGACTCACCTATCCTCATAAGGATGTCTAAACTTTCTACAGAGCACGGGCCTGCCATTACGATAATTTTTTTGCTGCCTATCTTTACGCCATCTGCATCTACAACGGTATCTTCCTTTTTAAATTCGCGCGATACAAGCTTATACGGCTTTAAGATCGACATTACCTTTTCTACGCCGGGAAATGCCTCAAGCGGCTGTACGCGCAAGATATCTTCTTCGCCAATAACGCCGATTATGGTGCGCTCAACACCCTTTGATACCATTGGCGTTAGGCCAAGTTTTTTTACCTTATCTATTATGTGTTCTATATCTTTCTTTTTTGCATCAGGCCGTAAGACTATTATCATAAAGCCTCCGTATCACGCTATAATCTTCTTTAACTCCTTAATAAACCGTCTATTCTCCTTCTCAGTCCCTACTGTCACACGTATAAACGTATCAAGCTTCCATGCCTTCATATTTCGCACCACAACGCCTTTTTTTAGAAGCTCGCCAGAGATCCGACAGGCCTCCCTACCCACTTCAAAGAGTACGAAATTTGTGACGCTGGGCACATACCTGAGCCCCAATTTATTAAACTCAGTATATAAAAATCTTCTCCCGGCTTGTGTCATTTTCTTTATCCTTGATAGAAACTTCTTATCTTTAAGGGAAGCCAGGGCAGCTACCTGCGCGATCGAATTCACATTGAAGGGCTCCCGCACAGATTCCATATATTTAATGATCCCCGGATTCGAAATACCATAGCCGATCCTTAGGCCCGCGAGGGCGTATGATTTTGAAAAACTCCTTGTCACAATAACATTCCTTGAGATATAATCCAGCCCATTAGGGTAGTCCTTCTCTTGCACAAAATCAAAATATGCCTCATCTATAAAGACCAGCACTCTGCTAGGCAGGTCCTTGAGGAATTCCTCCAATTCGATCCTTGTGACATACGTACCGCTAGGGTTATCAGGATTTGCGATGAAACACAGCTTAGTATCTTTATTTATCGCCTCCTTCATCGCCTTAAGGTCGTATTTAAAATACCGCGTCGGCACCTTTTTTATCTTTGCGCCCTGGATCCTTGAAGCTATCTCGTATATCAAAAATGTAGGCGCGGATACGACTACCTCATCCCCTTCATTTACAAATGCGCGTAATGCAAAGACAATCAATTCATCCGAACCATTGCCAAAGATGATCTGCTCTGGTTTTACCCTTAATCTTTTTGACAACGCCCTGCGCAGATAAAAACACCCGCTCTCTGGATATCTATTTATAGTAGCAAGGCTCTTCTTTACAGCAGCCAATGCCTTGGGGGATGGACCAAATGGATTCTCGTTTGAAGCTAGCTTAATAACATCCTTTAAGCCTAATTCCCTTTTTACTTCTTCAATGGGCTTGCCTGGCCTGTATGCTTCTACATTAAGTATTGACTTGCGAGCTAACATTATTACATCCCTACTGGATACGAACCCAGCACTTTAAAATACGAACACTGTTTCCCTAATTCCTTTAATGCCTTCTTTACATTTGTATCCTGATAATGGCCCAGCATATCGACGAAGAAATAATATTCCCATGCCTTTCTCTTGGAAGGCCTGGATTCTATCTTCGTAAGATTCACCTTATTCTTTTTAAAAGGCGCCAGCATATCATGGAGCGCGCCAACCTTATCCTTGACAGAGAAGATTATCGATGTCTTGTCCTTTTTTGTAGAGGCTGGGATATCGAGTCCTATAACCAAAAAGCGGGTTATATTATTGGCGATGTCCTCTATGCCCCTTGCAAGGATCCTGAGTTTGTACTTTTCTGCTGCCAAAGTACTGGCTATAGCGCATGCATTCCTGTCTCTGGAAGCAATCTCTGCTGCCTTACTTGTTGTAGAAATCTCTATCTGCTCCACGCCGCGTAAATGGGAATCCAACCAGCTTCTGCATTGGCCAAAAACCTGAGGATTCGAATACACCTTTTTTATAGCTTTCATACTACTGGCTCTGCCTATAAGATTATGGGATATCTCCAGCAACACCTCGGAGCATATCTTCAGGTCTGAATTGATAAGCATATCCAGGGTATGACTAACTGCGCCTTCTATAGAATTTTCTACCGGCACTACGCCGTAATCAGACCTTGAAAGCTCTACTTCTCTAAAGACCTCGGTAATACTATTGCAGGAAGAATATTCTACCTGAGAGCCGAATTTTTTTATAGCTGCAATATTTGTAAATGTCGCTTCAGGTCCTAGATAAGCGATACTTAAACTCTTTTCTAGCGAAAGGGAACTAGACATTATCTCTCTATAGATCGCTCTTAGCGCATTATCTGAAAGGGGTCCTTTATTTTTACCCAAGATGTTCTTATATATGGCTGCTTCTCTGCCGGGCACATATATACCACTACCTGTCCGATTTTTTAATTTACCAACATTCTTGGCTAAAGAAGCCCTTTTATTTAATAGAAGCGTGATCTCTTTATCGATACTATCTATTTTCTTGCGAAGGCTGGTTAATTTCATTTGGTTTCTCCTCTTCCGTTTCCGTTTTTAAATGCCCCGGCAATTCTATATCTTTCTCAGTGATATTAAACTCTTCCAATCTTGGCAATTCTTCAAGAGAACTTAATCCAAAGTATTGCAGAAATGCTGAACTAGTCCCATACAATATAGGCCTTCCGACTGCATCCTTTCTTCCCCTGATCCTGACAAGATTCTTTTCTGTAAGTGTCTTTAATACCCCATCTACATTTACGCCTCGGATGCTTTCTATCTCGGGCTTTGTGACTGGCTGTTTATATGCTATGATAGCCAACGTCTCAAGGCTCGGTCCAGTAAGCCTATCTGAACCAGATGTCTTATATAATCTCTTAAGCCACGGCGATAAAACTGGATCAGTCACTATCTGAAACCCCCCGGCTATCTCCTTTATGCCAAAAGGCTTGTTCGCCTCTTCGTATTCCTTTAATAACTCAGTAATGATATCCTTTATATCCTGCGCATTAAACTCCTCCAACACCCCTTTGATCTCATTCACAAATAAAGGTTTGTCGCAAACAAAAAGCATTGCTTCTATAATATTTTTCGCCTGAAGTCTATCCATTGACACTCCGCACTTAACGTGTTTGTCCAGGGCCGCGAACCTTGGAGGAGATCACATGCGCAACCTGTGTTTCTCGTTCCGTATTATCTCGATCTCACCAAAATGCTGCCTTTGCGCTACTATAATTTCTTTCACCCTTATCAGTTCCAAAACTGCAAGAAACGTCGCTATGATCTCCAGTTTGCTTTTAGCATTTTTAAAAAGCTCAGATAGCTGTATCGTAGGGGTCTTTACCAACATATGCACTAAATCGTGGATCTTTTGTTCTACTGTAAATTCATCTTTTACAATTTCCTGAAAGACTTCTCTAGGGACATCCTTTAATACTCTGGTAAAGGCAGTTATAAGATCAAATAAGCTCGCCTCAAAGAAATTTTCGCTTGCATCCGACTCGATTGCGCCGGCGGATCTCGTAAACATCCTCTTTCGCTGTCCTTCTAAATCCTGCAAAACCCCTGCTACTTCTTTAAATTTTTTATATTCAAGGAGACGCCTCACAAGCTCTTCCCTCGGATCCTCTTCCTCCTCCGGCAAGATCTCCTTCTCTTCTAGAGGCAAAAGCATCTTACTTTTTATATGAATGAGCGTAGCCGCCATGACTAAAAATTCGCCTGCAATATTTAAATCTAACATACGCATCAATTCAAGATATTCTATATACTGCTCTGTAATACTGGCTATCGGTATATCATAGATATCTATCTCACTCTTCTTGATGAGATATAGCAATAAATCCAGCGGACCTTCAAAAACCTCAAGCTTTACCTTGTATGACATTGTAAATCCTTATATCAATCCTGCCGCTTTCTTGACCTCGGCCATAGTTTGAGACGCGACCTTGCGGGCATTCTCTGCGCCCTCGCTTAAAATCGCTCTGATCTCATCCTTATCCTTCAATAAATCCTTTCTTTTCTTCCTGATATCAGATAGATAATCTGAGATAATAGAGCCTAATTTCTTTTTGCACTCCGTGCAACCTACAGTCGCTTTTGTACAGTATTCATAGACTTGAGGAGCATACTCCGGCTTAAGTAACTTATAATATGAACAAAGATTGCACTCTTCCGGATGGCCTTTGTCGATCAGTTTTATCCTCTTTGGATCAGTAAACATCTGAGAGCACTTCTCGTTTATAACCTTTTCTGAATCGCTGAGCGCAATAAAATTATTATACGATTTACTCATCTTTCTGCCATCAATGCCAAGAAGTTTCGGTACCTTTGTAATATGAGGCTTGATCTCCTGAAATGTCTTACCATAAAGATTATTAAATTTAGCTGCTATATCATTGGTCAGTTCAAGATGCGGAAGCTGATCCTGCCCTACAGGCACACCATTTGCCTTATATAATAAAATATCTGCTGCCTGTAGAACTGGATACCCCAAAAAACCATACGTATGCAGCTCGCGGGTAGATAACTCACGCAGCTGCTCTTTATATGTCGGACATCGTTCTAACCATCCCAGCGGCACAAAATTAGAAAATACCATGTATAATTCAAGGTGTTCTTTTACATGCGACTGGACAAATATAGTGCTCTTTTTTGGATCTATACCTGAAGCTATCCAATCCGCAGCACATTCTATCGTATAATTGGATAGAAGTGAGGCGTCTTCATACTCGCTCATCAGGGCATGCCAGTCTGCAATCATAAAAAAACTCTCATACTCTTCCTGCAGCTTTATCCAGTTATCCAGCGCACCAAATAAATGCCCGAGATGAAGAGGGCCTGTAGGCCTCATACCGCTTAATATCCGCTTCTTCACTTTAATCTCCTTGCAACCTTATTGATCTCAACTGCCTCTATTATGTCGCCTTTTCTAACATCCTTAAAACTAAGGCTTATGCCACATTCAAATCCCTCTTTTGCTTCTTTTATATCATCCTTGAAATGCTTCAATGAACTTATCTTACCTTGAAAAACAACCTCTTTATCCCTTATAAGTTTACACGTGGCATCACGTGGTATCTTACCTTTTGAAATAAAGCAACCTGCCACCATGCCGACCTTTGAGACCTTAAAAATCTCTCTGACCTCTGCCCTGCCTAAAAAGGTCTCTTCTATAATAGGCTCAAGCATACCCTCCATAGCGGCCTTCACATCATTTACCGCCTCATAGATTATATTATAGATCCTTACATCTACCCCTTCTTGTTTAGAAAGCGCTTTTGCGTTAGGCATTATATCCACATGAAACCCCAGTACGACTGCATTTGATGCTGAGCTCAACATAATATCCGATTCATTAATATTACCAACCTGACCGTGTATTACAGAAAGCTTCACTTCATCTGTTGAGAGCTTTTCAAGAGAATCCTTGATCGCCTCAAGCGAACCTTGCACGTCTGCCTTTAAAATAATCTTTAATTCTTTTATCTCGCCATCTTTGATTCTATTATAAAGGTCTTCCAGGCTTATTTTTTGAGGCTTCGCTTCAAGTTTCTTCCTCCCTGCTTCCATGCGTCTTATAGAGACGATCTCTTTTACCTTTTCCTCATCCTCTACTACATAAAATTTCTCCCCTGCTAACGGTGCCCCGGAAAGCCCAAGTATCTCCACTGGTTTTGAAGGCCCTGCCTCTTTGACCCTGTGCCCTTTATAATCCAACATTGCCTTTATCCGCCCATAACTCAACCCTACTATAACCATATCGCCCACCCTAAGAGTGCCTTTTGAAACAAGCACAGTTGCCACAGGGCCCTTACCTTTTGAAAGCTCTGCCTCTACAACCGCACCACTGGCGAGTCGATCTGGATCCGCCTTTAATTCAAGCATCTCTGCCTCTAAAAGCAACATCTCTAAAAGCTCATCGATACCTTTGCCTGTCTTGGCAGAAACGCCTACTATGATAGTCTTTCCTCCCCAGTCTTCAGGTGCAAGATCAAGTCCTGCCAATTGTTTCTTAACCTTGTCGATATTAATATTTTGCTTGTCGATTTTATTTAAGGCAACGACTATCGGCACATTCGCAGCCCTTGCATGGTCAATCGCCTCTAAGGTCTGAGGCATAATCCCATCATCAGCTGCTACTACCAAAACTACAACATCTGTAACATTTGCGCCCCTTGCGCGCATCGCAGTAAACGCAGCATGCCCCGGTGTATCTAAAAATGTCACTTTTCCTTTTGGAAGCTCAACTTCATACGCGCCTATATGCTGCGTGATGCCCCCTGATTCCTTATCTACTACCTTTGTCTTCCGTATCATATCTAAAAGTGAAGTCTTGCCATGGTCAACATGCCCCATAAAAGTAACAATAACTGCCCTCGGCTTTAGTTTTTTAGGGTCGATCGTTTCATGCTCGTCTAAAAGTGTTTCTTCTTGGGTAGGGAGCTTCTCTATCTTATAACCAAAATCTTGGGCGACTGAACGTACCGTTTCTTCATTAAGCGTCTGATTTATAGTAATAAGCATCTTTTTATCTAAGAACCTTTTTATTAGTTCGCTGGGCTTTATCTGAAGTCTAAGCGCAAGGTTCTTTGCAGTGACTGGCGGGTCTATTTTTAATACCTTTAAATCCGGCTCTGGCTCTGGCTTCGGCTCGGGCTCCGGCTCAGGCTCAGGCTCTTTAACTACTTCTTCTTTTTTGCGAGAGGTAGAAACTACCGGCGCCACCTTCTTATGTGCAGGCTTTGGCTTTGGAGTCTTCTTAACTTTTTTTACAGACAACTCTTCCTTAATAAGGACTGTCGTATCATCATCCAAAGAACTCATATGAGACTTGGCCTCTATCTTTAACTTGTGAAGCTTTTCTATAAGCTCTTTGCTTGTAAGATGCAACTCCTTCGCAAGCTCATGTAGTCTTACACTCATTCTTCATTCAACTCCTTTTCTTTGGTTTTTGTTATTTCTTCTTTTCTTTTTTTACTACTAATATCTCTGACTTCATGCACCTTTTTTTCCAATAATTCCTTTGCTGAACGCAATATCTTTTCGGCTGTCTTCTTTCCGACGCCCTTCACTTTCCTCAATGCCAGTAGATCTCCTTTAGCGATCTCTCCAGCTGTCTTAAAACCTCCTTTTATAAGGGCCTTCTCTGTCTTGGGGCCTATCCCCTCTATCTCGGAGACTGGAAGTTTGTTTAATTTCTCTATCTCGGATTTGCTTCTTATATCTATATTCCATCCGGTAAGTTTCGCAGCCAATCTTACATTCTGGCCTTTTTTGCCTATAGCAAGAGATAGCTGGTCATCGGCTACCATTACCTCAGCCCTTTTTTGAGACTCATTTATCTTTACGCTCGATATCTCTGCCGGTGAAAGGCCTGCGGATATAAACTCTGCAGTATCAATGCTCCAACGGATAATATCTATTTTCTCGCCTCCCAACTCCCTGACAATATTCTTGACCCTCTGGCCTCTCATGCCAACACAGGCCCCTACAGGA
The DNA here is from genome assembly GCA_042570105.1 of Candidatus Omnitrophota bacterium. Taxonomy (GTDB): domain Bacteria; phylum Omnitrophota; class Gorgyraeia; order Gorgyraeales; family Gorgyraeaceae; genus JBHPHW01. Next base: position 20,900 of record JBHPHW010000014.1, read on the forward strand.
TCGACCTTATCATCCTTAGAATAAACAGCTATCTTTGAACGATCCCCTGCCTCTCTTGAAACAGATTTTATATCTACGATACCTTCATATATCTCAGGCACCTCGAGTTCAAACAATCTCTTCACAAGGCCTGGATTAGTTCTCGAGAGCAAGATCTCAGGGCCTTTTGGCGTCCTTTTTACTTCCAGAATAAGGGCCTTTAGCCTATCGCCCTGCCTGTATTCTTCCTTAGCTGAGATCTCCCTCCGAGGTAATACGCCTTCTGCCCGCCCCAGATCTACAATGATCATACCTTTTTCAAATCTGTGGACGCTGCCAGAGGCAATGTCATTTACCTTATGTTGATATTCCTCAAACACAACATCCCTCTCTGCCTCACGGATCTTTTGTATGATCACCTGCTTGGCTGTCTGAGCAGAGATCCGGCCAAACTCACCTGAGAGTTCCTTTCCCTCTGGTGTAAAGACTTTAAACTCTCCTGTGGTCCCGTCAAACTCAACCTTTATATCCGTGATGTGCTTGCCAAGTTTTTTCCGTGCAGCGCTTATGAGGGCAGATTCTATCGCCTTTATAAGGATCTCTTTCTTGATACCCTTATCCCTCTCGATACTATCTAAAATTACCAATAAATCCTGGCTCATTTAAAACTCGACCTCCTGTCTTGCCCTGACAACCTTTATAAAGGGTATATCAATAATACCCTTTTTCTCTGTGTCTACCTTTATAAAATCATCCCCTATTTCCCCAAGCCTACCAATGTATTCTTTTTTATCCAAAATAGCCTCACTTAACGTCACTCTGACCATCCTCCCCTTTGCTCTTTCGTAATCCCTCTTTATCTTAAAGGGCCTGTCAATCCCGGGGGAATCTACTTCAATGACATAACTTTCTGTGATTACGTCTCCTTCATCTATGATTTGACTTATCCTTTCATTTAACCGCACACAATCTGCTAGATTTACGCCGCCTTCTTTATCTACCAAAAGTCGCAAGACCTGTCTTCCGGCTTCCCTTCTATAGACCATATCTACGAGTTCAGTATTTTCTTCTTCTAAAACCGGTTTTATAACTTCTTTTATCTTATCAAGCATAAATAAACAAAAAAAGCGGGCATAACTCACCCACTTTAAAACGTAAACACCTCCCTTTCGTAAGAGTAGCTATACTATACTATATAGCTCATAGGTGTGTCAAGGGAAAAATGGTGCCGGTCCTGTAAAGAATAGGGACGGTTCTGGGATTGACTCCAGAACCGTCCCTGATTATGAAGGCTTTTGTACGGCTGTAGGAGCACAAAAGGCCTGGCCAAAGTTAAATCTAGCTTAGACCCCTGATGCTATTTCATCTATTACTAACCTATATGCCTTGATGTCAGATCCAGCTTTTAGCCTATCTCCTAAGTAAAAACTACCAAAAGAATCAGAATCCCCTAGGCTAAATAGCTCATTCAATAAATCTCTATGTTCTTCTCCAATATCTTTACCCACTACCTTTATAAAAGCGATATCTTTGTATTCTTTAACGCCACTATACTCCTCTTCATCCATAGCTAGTATTACTACAGCAACTTCTTTCGGCTGATCTGAAATCCACTTTTTAAATCCTTCCTTGTCAGATATAATCTTAGATGCAAAAACCGCAATAATCTTGTTCATTGAAAGAGCCTGATGCCTTTTAGACATCTCTCTTCTTGCAACATACTCGGCAGTCTTTTGCGCTATAGGAACGAATGTTTCTGCTTTTAGACTATCTCCACCAACCAATGCGCCATCAATGTGGGGCTCTCGAATTAAACCATCAATATTGCCTGGTTTTACGCTTCCACCATATTGTATAGGTATTAAAGATGCTACGTCGTCAGAAAACATATCACCCACTTCAAGCCTAATAAACTCTATAGCTCCATTAGCATCTTCATCAGTAGCTGTCTTTCCGGTTCCAATAGCCCAGACTGGTTCATATGCAACAACTATCTTACTAACCTCATCTTCCCCTAGACCCTCTAGGCCTTTTCTAATCTGTCTTTTTAATACTTCGAATGTCTTGCCTCTTTCTCTCTCTTCAACTGTCTCGCCGATACACACTATAGGAATCATGCCGTGTTTCAGAACAGCTTTAACTTTTTTATTTATAACTTCGTCTGTCTCGCCAAAAATATGTCTTCTTTCAGAATGCCCTACGATTACATATTCGACCCCGAGATTCTTCAGCATTAGAGGAGACTCTTCGCCAGTAAATGCTCCGCTATCTTCCCAATGTACATTCTGTGCGCCAATCTTTACCCTGCCGAGGATACCGCCGTGCCTTTTTAAGAAATCCTCCTCGTCTCCTAACGCATCTTTTACAAGGTCTATAGCTGCACCCGACGAAGCTACAACTATATCAACACCTTCTATATCTTGTGAGGCTGCTACAATATCTCGCACTAATGTCTCTGCAGCTTCTTTAGAAGTAATCTCCATCTTCCAATTGCCGCCAATAACTGGCCGTCTCTGGACTTCAGCCATTCTTTGCAATCTAGCTTTCTTTTCTATGGCCCTTTCTAATCCTGCAATTCGCGTCCTTACCTGAATTAATTCATAAATCATAGGTCCTTCTTGTGTCCCTTTTAAAAGTCCTGCGCGTTCCTCTAAAAGCCTTAATTGTTTCTCTGGCGGCATGCCTTCTAAATCGGCAAAATCAAAAGCAGGAAATTTTACAGACTTTTCAACCTTAGCCAAGTTTGCAAATGCAGAAGATTCTCCACCCCTTACTATATATTGTAAATATGCTCCACCACCACTGGATGCAAAAGTTATTTTGTCTCTAACTCCTGCTAGTTTCATAGCGTAGTTAGTTTCTCCGCCACCAACAATACTCTTCATTTGTCCAGCTTCCGTTAGTTCACCTACAAGTTTTGCTACTTTAAATGTCCCTTCTGCAAATGGCCTGCTATCATTTGAAGTAACTCTATCAAATGCACCCAAAGGTCCATTCCAAAGCACTGTATTTGCCTTACTGACAACTCCCTCAAATAATTCTACTGTCTTCGGTCCAATATCAACTCCTATCCAACCATCTGGGATATTCTCATCATCAGTTATGCTAGTTTCTGAAGAGGCGTCAAACTCCCTAGCTATCAAGTGGTCAATAGGAAGATGGAGATTCACTCCCTTTTCTTCTGCCTCAGCTATAATCTCTTCTGCCAATTGCACCTGTAAGTCTTCGGCTCCTGAATCACCAATATTTTTGCCTAGCGCCTTTAAAAATGGATAGGCCATGGCACCAGCAATCAGAATATCTCCGCCTCGACCTACCTTATTTATCATTGTCCTTATAATCTCTATTTTGCCTGTAGCCTCAATAATCTTACCATCTTCATCTTGCTTTATCTTATCAGCTATCTTTGATCCACCAAATATAGGTACAAGTGGAGGGGTTGGATCTATGGCCGGCTTAAGTCCTGTTTCTTCTTCTTCTATTAATAACCCTTTAACTCCAGTCACAAATTCAGGAACTACTCCTACAGAAGCCTCTTCTCCTCGGTGTGAGGCTGCAAAGCCATCCAGGACAAATATGTTACCAAGTGAAGCAATCTCCTTAGCCAATTCTTTAACTTCTTCAGGATCTTTTGATTTCTCTCGGGGATCTATCCTCGTATTTTCCAACATAAATACATCTCCTGGCTTGCCAGCTTCTATCGTTTCCCTTTCACTTTCTCCAATAAGTCGGAAATTTTCGCCCTTCTCATCCGTCTCACCATCTAATTTAACAACATCAACGTCTAATTCCCTTAATTTCTCAGCTATTATATCTAGGCGTGATTTATCATCAGGCTTCCCTGGGGTAGGCCTTCCAATGTGAGTCATCAGAACAGTCTTTCCGCCATGTTTTCTTATAAATTCTATAGTAGGCAGAGATATTTTTATACGGGTATCATCCGTAATCTCTCCTGTCTTTTCATTTCGGGGCACATTATAATCTGCCCGCACTAAGAATGTTTTACCTTTGATCTCTTCCGGTGCCATTTGTGAAAGATAGCGATTATCTGAAGGATACTCTCTAGCCCTTGCCAAAATATCAATAATTTTAGGATTTTCCTTATCTCGATCGGCTCTTTTAAGTTTCGCTCGAGGCAAACTCCTGAGTAGTTCCAATAGTGGAGCTTTTGCCCTCATAGCATCTTCGGTCAATTGATAACGCTTTCTATTGTCTTCGGTTTCAGCCTTCGGAGTCTCTATTACTAAATCCCACCTCTTCAATGCAGCCATGTCGTTTTCAACAGTACCATAGCTTTTTACTAATGCCTTAGATATTTCTAATATCGTGAAGATTCCGCCGTCACTAAGCACCTGGAATACTGCAGCATAAGATCCTCTTTTCAGTTCACCTGCAGCAGTAACTAAAGCTTGCGCTTTTTCATTATCGATTCCTGCCTCTCTAATTCTTTTTAGCTCTCCTTCAGCAACTTTCGGAGCAATGTCTCCCAGAATGTATCTCGCCAGAATCGTACGTACAGCTTCTTTCGTAGTACCTGATAGCCTTCCTATTGCTTTGTCAAGACCATCTTTTTGATATCTACTTAGACGGCTTACTGCATCCTTAGGGGTTTCTTGTGTAGTGCCAGTATCATCGGGAATATGGTGAATTGTAGTAGATATTACTCCTCTTACCCTATTAAATTCATCATCTGAAAGACCAGTAACAGCATCCCTTTCTAATATAAGCTTAATATCGGAGGATAATGAATTTATTTTATCAGAAGTCAAATTTTTTACTATAATTTCATATCCTATTATTCCGGATTTTTTTAATACACCTAAACGTGTTAAAATTTCGAGTTCGTGATCAACAAGAAGCTCAGAAACTTCTGGTCGCAGACGGGAATACTCAGCCCTAGTACCAAAAAATGTTTTGCCGCTTTTTAGCGCAGATGCAATAGCTTCTAAGCCCAGAAAAGCTGAACTTTTTGTGCGGACATATCCGTTTGAGACGGCTTTGTTAGCGCCTGTTCTAAAATCTTTATCACCAGCCAGAGGAACCCTTAGATAATGCCTATCGTTAGAGGCATATTTGGAACTAGCGACTGCGTAGGAAGCGTTGGTAGCTAGGAATGTTACAATGGTTAGAAATGAGACAGCTCTGGCAATGGATTTCTTTAAATACATAATACTCTCCTTTTTAGCTTAAAATTACCTTAGACACTGATTTTAGTTGCTTTAATTGCCGGATATTTGTTGACTACTTCTGATAATGGGACAAACCTGATATTAGCTATATCTTCTATTCCATAACTATCCCTATCCATGATTCTATTGAAATCAAAACCCTCTAAACCAGCTTCCTTTAATGTCAAAACTTCAAATTCAGGAGGTATATCTGCGTATTCCAACCTAAATTTCTGGTTTATGGCTCTTTTTTGTCTTTCATTTTCTGCAATTACAACTGCCCTTTGAGTCTCATCCAATTGTCCAAGGGCCACCTTAAATCCTTCCAGATTAGCCTCAACATCATCTCCAAGGAATATAATTGTATTATTTTTATATTCTGAGAGCTTCCTTGCCACCGGTACTATTGAAGCTGGTGCAATGCCTATGCCTTCAAAATCTCCCTGCCTGCCGCCCCGTAATCCTGCATCCTTACCGCTGGCGTTAAGAATGACGAGGGCGTCCCCAGCATCAGCGTATAACTCACTAACTACAGGCATCAGGCCTTTTTTCATCGCTATCCCAAACGCATTGTTGGGATCATCAAAATCAGTGTGGCCAAAACCATCCACGAGAATCTTCCAGACTATCCTATCCCCCCTACCATCATAATCATCTGGTAATAGACTCTTTCCTGTCATCTCCTTAGGCTTCTTTACCCCTAAAATATGCAGTTCAGTTACAGCAATATCTGCCTGGGTGTCTTTAGTATCACCCTTAGCTTTTACTAATCTGACGTCTTCTTTCTCAAAATCAACTATAAATATAGGCACATCATTAAGGCCATGACCTGTCAGTTTCATATCATCTACAGAGCCATGATCTCCGAAAATGATAGCTACGCCTTTTCTTTCTTTTAGTGCTTCTAATGTCATACCTAGAGCCCTATCAGTAATCGCAAGGCATTCTAATATAGAATCCAACCCATTTCCTTCTTTTATCTTAAATGTGCCGTCTTCAGCTTCTACAAAAAGTTTCCTAACCTTATCCAGATTTTTTATTGCTACATGACCTATTAAATCCGGACCGGATATATTCGTAAAAGCACCTGTGCCAGGTTTGGCTTCTTTTATCTTTTCCGCATTTGCTTCAGCTACGCGAATCATACTTAAACCTGGGTATTGAGTATAGTCCGCATTCTCTATCTGTTTTAAATCTCCAGGTAAAGCGCCTTTAAACCAGGCAATATATTCACCGTCTCCTCTTTCCTTATAGTAATATGGCTTAAATTCATTGATTTGCTCAAGACTCATAGGCACAGGCATTGAGATATTACCAGATTCTAAATCCTCTAATTCTGTATTAAAAGGTTCTTCTCTGCCGCCTCTCAATATAGGGATGAATTTACCCTTTTCTGCATCTAATACATAGACGACATAAATACCTTCTTTAGTCTCTACTTCGACCAAACCATTCTTAACACTAAAATCTTTTTGAATTACATTCTGTGGCAATACACTAGAAAGATACCTGGTCATAGCAGTAACCTCTACCCCTAGTATTTCAGGATAAACAGGAAACTCATCAAAGTTTGGATCGGTTACAGCAGCAATCCATTGCTTCTGTCTATCCTTTCTAAAATTAACATCTAATATAGCCCCTCCTTTATTCAATCTTCTCTTAGGCATTCCATCTTCATCGATAGTAATGATAGAAATCATCTCCTCATCATTCTTGCCCTGATCATATTGTTCCTGAAGGGCTTTTTCTAGGCCATCAGCATCCCACACATAAATCGTATCATCCGCTTTTGAATAAATAGGTGTCTTTAGCTCTCTGGCTCTTTTAAATAAACCTGGGTTTTGCATTCGAAGATCTAGAGGAAAATTGCTCATTCCATCTGAATTTCTCTTTTCTAAAACTTTTTCTACACCACTAGCTGCTAAGTCGCTACGCTCCTCCATTTCCATTGAAGCAGCCGGTGTACCTTTTGCACTCTCCCATTTTGTATAACTAACGCTCCTATCTATACGAGATCCCCACAAAAGCTCATTGATCCAGGCTAAAGTCAAACCCCATCTTCCACCCCTATCAAAAGCTCTAGCTCTACCTCTAATATTTATATCGTAATTCTCTTCTTGTATTCCAAAATATTTAAGCGCTTGCCTAAGCTGCCGCACGCGGCCTAAAGAATCCTTTTCATTTTCATCCCTCCCATCACTACAGAAATCAAACATAAAATCTTCTATTTCGTTTTCTTTCATAAGCTTAATAAGGTAATAAACATGTCTCAAGGAAGCATGGACTGCTGCTTCCTGTAGAGTACCTACCTTATGCGCATAGCCCTGCTTCCTTGCAGCTTCAAGATAACTATTTAATGCTGGATTGCTAGCCATCGTACCATTTATATATTTCTCATCTAGTTCCGTTACTGGTTGTTTAACAACGTCACCTGCGGCCACTGTCCATTTATTGTATTCAGTCGAACCCATTTGAGGGAGGTCAAGACATAAAACCTCTACTGTTCCATCATCATTTTTCTTTACTACAAAGTCCTTGTCATTTAAAAACGGGCTCTTTTCAAGCTCATATAACCCTTCAGTAGTATCATAAGCTATACTTGCACCCTCAATATCTCTATAATCATATAAGGTAAGTGTTATCTGCGTTGGATTGGACTGTATAACCTTTTCTACCATTTCTTCTCTTGTCTTTATGATACGTGGCCCTGCAGCTTCTGTAGGAATAAATCTTATATGCAGTCTCCCTCGTCTAAAAAGACGGCCGCTCTCCTCTTCTTCGACCCCCAGATCTTCTATATAAAAATCTCCTACCTTTTCAACATCATCCAACCTGTCTCTCCATCTATACTTATGCTCCTGGTTTTCTAAATTGCTCCTTAAGACATGGCCCCAGACAACGCCCCTTCGACTAGTCCACTCCCGAGGAATCTCAAATGAAACTGTTTCGCCCCTTAAGGCCTTTTGGAGAAGATCAGTATCTCTAGCTAACTCTTCATCTATCCCAAGATACCATTTTTCCCTTGAATCCATTGGTCCTGTCCAAATCCAAGGTAAATTTAATAAAGCTACTGAGTTAACTGACTCGATCAATCCATCAATGCCGCTTGATACCAATGTCTCCCGCGATTTTGCATCAACGAGCTGTGGCCCAGTTATCTCAATGGGGATGTCAGGTTTAACCTTGCGCGCCTCTCTTATAGCATCAGTTATAAGCACTAAAACTCCTTCTCTATCAAGTGAGTTAAAGGGTGAGACCTCAATAATCCCCTGGTCTAAGTAGCTCTGCATAAAATCCTGGGCATCTGCTCTTGTCATGCCCCAGGTTGCCTGGGTTAAATCAAGAAGATCTATAACCAGGCCATCTGCTAAGCCTGTCTCTACTAAACTACTAGCGATCATTAGGGCCTTCGGGGTCTCGATTACTATTCCTAACTTAAACTGAGCATTATATTCTTCAGCAACACCCCTCGCTAATCTACTTGCTTCTTTTAACTCGCCAACCTCTGAAACATATGGGACATTAATCTGTAGAGTTGGATTTCCAGAAAATCCCTTGGCTGCGGCAAATATACTGGATAGCTGCGCACTAAAAATTTCTTCTCCGCGATTGATTAAAAACCTCGCTCCTCGTTCAGCAAACAAAGGATTGGCTTCCTTATAGAAACCGATACGCTCTCTAAGTTCCTCTTCAGTAATACCTAAAGAATCTGACAATAATTCTATCTCTTCTTCAGGCACATTGAGTAAGCTCGAAAGCGAAACATCTAAGAGACTTATACTTACATTCTCCAAAGTCTCTTTACTAACAGTAGCGCGAATCACCCTTTCCAGCGCATCCTTAAAATTCTCCAACTCTTTAGAAAATACTGCATCATCATCCGTAGCCATTCCTAAGAGAATTGCTCTACGTAAGATGGATAATAGCTGCGAATTCCCTAAGATAACATGAGTAAGATTTAAATCAACTGATTTATTGCCTGCGCTGACAGTTTTTGATAATTCATCATGGCTGGCAAAACTTATCCGAGTACTTACTGGCCGCGGCTCGACCAATGCCCTGCCATTCCGCACCGCGGGGATTACCTCATTTTTAAGCCGATTGGCAGTAGCTATTGCTTTTAAAATATCTTCTTTTGTTTCATCGCCACGCTCCTCTTCATTCACTGCCTGCCTAGCTGCCAATATTGCAACAGGCAATCTACGCGGAGAAGCGCTGACATAGGATATGCGGAGTTTATGGAGGAACTTAATAGTCCGAGGATCTCCTCCGTGTTCACCGCAGATCCCTATCTCAATCCCTTCAGAGTCAAATAATTTGGTAAGGACAATCAATGCCCCTACTGAAAGATTATCTACAGTCTTGAATGGGTGAGTTGGATAGATCCCCTTCTCCATATATAAAGGTATAAATCCTACATCCTCCCTGCTTAGTCCAAGTGTAGTTTGCGTAAGATCATTGGTGCCAAAGGAGAAAAACTCTGCTCCTTCCTTGATAAGCTTATCAGCTATAAATGGTGCCCGAGCAGTCTCAATCATCGTACCGATCTTATAGTCGACTCTTTGGCCTTTCTCTCTAAATACTTCTTCAGCTTCCTCTCGCATGATAACTCGCAGCTTCGCAAATTCCTCTGACGCATCAACCATAGGCTCCATAATCTTAGGTAATACTTCAATACCATCTTTCTGTACCTCAATAGCTGCCTCTAATATTGCCCTCACCTGCATCCTGGCAATCTCAGGAAAATGCAATAACCACCTTGCCCCGCGATAGCCAAACATGGGATTTTCTTCAAATGTCTCTTTTAAGATATCGCGCATCTCATCTACAGTCTTTCCTATTTCTTTAGCTAATTCACCAATCCTCTCTTCCTCATCAAGCTTTGGCAGAAATTCATGAACTGGCGGATCTAAAAGACGAATAATCACTGGAAGGCCGTTCATCTCCTTAAAAAGTTCCTTGAAATCTTCTTTCTGTAAAGGCAGGATTTTCTTAATAGCGCTATCACGGACTTCAGTCTCTCCAATTAATGCGCCTAAAAGCATGCGCTGGACAAGGGGAATTCTTTCTGGCGGCTCGAAGAACATATGCTCGGTGCGTGTAAGGCCAATGCCTTTTGCGTGCAACAAACGAGCCTCCTTTGCATCTTTTCCAATGTCTACATTTGTCCAAACTTCTAAGCCTGGATGATCCTCCAGGCAAAGTGCTATTAAGTCCTGGTATGCTGCATAAATTGGCGATTCTCTGCGTGCCTTGTCTTGGTCAGAAACTAAAGTATATTGAAAGATAGGAGAATCAACGGTAAGGATCTCGCCTTCAAATACCTCACCTGTTGTCCCATCTATGGAAATCCAATCGCCCTCTTTAAATATCTTATTACCTATAATAACTGTTCCTTCCGCTTCATTAATAATGACCTCATCTGCGCCTACTACAGCAGGGATCCCTAACCCACGCGTAACCAATGCTGCATGCGAGGCCGGTCCACCCTCAGATGTCAATACTCCGACTGACTTACTGATCCCAGTTACATCATCTGGTTTGGTCATTGAACGCGTCAATATACCAACAGGTTTTCCTTCTGCCGATGACATCTCAATAGCCTTTTCTGCGCTAAGCACAATCCTTCCTGAAGCTGCACCTGGTGAAGCATCTATACCTTCGGTCAGCAATCTACCATCTTCTCTTGCCCTTTCTGCATCTTCAGGGTTAAATTTAGGATTAAGAAGAATCTCTAATCCCTCTGTAGAAACTCTCGTCGATGCCTCTTTAGCGCTAATTAACCCTTCATGATACATATCCATAGCGATCTTTAACTCAGCCTGTGGTGAACGTTTTGCGGTGCGTGTCTGAAGCATAAAAAGCTTTCCGCGCTCAATTGTAAACTCTATATCCTGAACATCGCGATATTTCTTTTCGAGTTGCTTGGCTATCGCTAAAAGTTCATCATATTGTTCTGGCATTATTCGTTGTAATTCTCCGATCTTTACAGGAGTGCGAATCCCAGCCACTACATCTTCGCCCTGTCCATTCAAAAGAAAATCGCCCCAAAGTTTATTCTCTTCTCTCTTTCCTGTTGCTAGATCTCGACTAAAGATAACGCCAGTTCCTGAATCATCACCCATATTCCCAAAGACCATTGTCTGGACATTTACTGCTGTACCCAGGTGTTCTGGTATGTGGTGTTCTGGTATGTCCTTCACCATCTCACGGTAATCTCTCGCCTTCTTGCCCTGCCATGATTCAAGCACTGC
>JBHPHW010000015.1:0-30759 GCA_042570105.1 Candidatus Omnitrophota bacterium
AGTGAAAAAAATAGCGATGTGAGCGAATCTTCAGATTCTCCAGACAAGATTGCATTTCGGGTGGTGGCCTCCAATCCCTCAAAGACAAAGACTCAGTCAGTCCCGATCCCTAGAGGTAACCATAGAGGATGTATTGGATAAGGGAGGCTTGGATCTAGAATATGACTCTGATAAATCCGCCTATTATCTATACAAGGATGACCTTACGCTGGAACCTCAGGAGACAATAGTCTTTAATGTAAAGGTAAAAGATATTTGGGTGATCCCCGAGGAGGAGATTGCTGTCTTCAGACAAGAGACAGAGCTGATCATCGGACAACTTAAAAACACTACCGGCTATGCCAGTGGCAAGGAAACTCTAGATTCTATCTACAAACGCCTCGATGAGATCATTGCTTCTCAAAGCGATTATACAATCAGGCGTGATCAACATATTGGCCTTTATCGTTCGAATCTAAGGGTAGTCGAGGAGATCAAAGAAGATATTGCGAAGATGGAGAAGCTTTCCGAAGAATCAGAAGAGCTTCCTGAAGAGTCAGTTGGACTTACCGAACGCTCAGAAAAGCCTTCCGAAGCGCCCAAAGAATCCCTCGGGTTTATAGAGCGAATAAAAAGGAGCTTTCGTAAAGAGAAAAAATGACCCGCCGCTTGACAAAAAGAAGTCCATAATGTAAACTTGAGTTCATATAAAAAAGGAAACGATGGATAAAAGACTTATTTTACTAGTTGTTCTCGCAATTACTTTTCTTAGTGTCGGCTCCTCCTACGGCGACGACGGATCGACCCCTGAGTGGGTGAAGCGCCTCACTCTTGGCGCGAGCGGCGGAGAAGACCGTAAGCCCAGGGTTTACTTTGAAACAGTCCAACCTCTGTATCAGGATCCCGATAAAGAACGCACTTTTTTCATTCACCCCCGCTACTCATACAATGACGGTGATGCTGCCTACAATCTAGGTTTTGGGTATAGACGGCTTTTAAATAATAACAGTATTTTATTGGGCGGCAATACTTATTTTGACTTTGAAGATGACGATAATCATTATCGCATCGGCTTTGGACTGGAGGCCTTTATCAACCAGATCGAGATGCGCGCAAATAGTTATATCGGCCTTTCTCCTGTAAGGTTAATAGAAGAAACTCCTACCAGCCAGATATATGAAGAGGCAGTGGACGGCTTTGATGGGGAAATAGGATTGCCTCTGCCCCACATGAACTGGATAAAACTTTTTGCCGGGGCCAACTGGTATCATTATTACAAGTCCAATAATCAGGAAGGCTGGAGTTTAAGAACTGAGGTAAAACCATTTAAATTTCAAACAGTAAATGTTATTCTTTATGATGATAATAAGGGTGAGACCTCTTACCGTGTTGACGCAAGGGTAACGATCCCCTTTGGCGTAGGCGACAGGAACGAAAAATTATCTAATATCGGCATCTCAGAGGAAGCATATCCTGAGAAGGCCGACCACAGCGATAAAGTCTTAGAGAGGGTTGAAAGGGAATATGATATCCAGGTTGAGAAGTGGCAGAATACCGGAGGAATATTCTCTTCAATCGGAAGAGGGACTTAAAAGAGAGCTATTATGAAGAAGATATGTGTTTTTATTATTTTTATTCTTGCAATCAGTTCCACAGCAATAGCTGATGATTTTACCGGGACTCCTGCCGAGTTTATTGTAACAATAAATCTGGTAGAGTTCTATAATAGCACTACAGACCAGTGGATGGTTGCCGGAACGGGTGACTTTACTTTTGACATAACATCTGTTCTGCCGGGACAGCTTTGCGGAGGGTACGGAACACCTGTGGGTTTCACGAAAGGCATATACACAATAATGCGGGTAACAGTCTCAAGGACAATGCAGATAAACGACAGCCAGACTCACGGAGCAGCTACTTATTATACGAGGACCGGGACAGTACCTTTGGTCAATGGTAATATTGGCGGTGGAGTGCGAGTCACGCAGGCAAATGCCGTCGGACCTGCTCAAAGGGCTACAATGATCCTTTCTCAAGGTTGGGTTACGCCTGCTGCAGATACCGATTATTTCATCGTGCAGGTAGCGCTAGCTGCTCCGGCAGACCTTGGCCCTGGCACAACGAAGCGGTGCAGGATCGATTTTGATGCTGTAGGTGTGCTTACCTATGATCACGTCAATGGCGCTTGCTATATTAATGCCCAGCCCAATATTACCGCTCAATTTTTCTAAAAAGGAATTGTCATATAAATATCAAAAACCAAGACCTTCACGGAAGAAATTTTGTGAGGGTTTTTTATTGGCATGGAAATTGAAATTTAGGGCTACGTAGTGTATAATTAATAGACGTATAAAAGGATTTGACGAAGGCCAAAATCCAGAAAGAGGCGCAGGATGCTTAAATTATTAGTAATAGATGATGATCTCCCTTTGTGCGATTACCTGAAGGAGTTTTTTTCTAAAAAAGATTACGAAGTCTTTACAGCCACTGATGGTGAAAAAGGATTATCTATTGTAAGAGACGAGCGGCCGAATATAATACTCCTGGATGTTGTAATAATGCCTGGTCAGTTCGGGCTGGATATCCTGAAAGAGATAAAAAAGATCGACAATAAGGTTAAGATTATCATGCTGACAAGCGTTGAAGATAAAGGAATAATCGAACTAGCTCATAAATATGGGGCCAGCGATTATATCACTAAACCCTTTGACTTGGAAAACTTAGAAAGAGATGTTATGCCAAAGATCATAAGGCAGCTGGTTTAAAGCGCAATTTTTACTGGACTTAAGGAGGATCGGATGATTAAGAACTTGGTAAGGGCAAAAGAGATCAGGGCAGGGGGACTTACGAATGAGATCGGGGCGTTAGCGCGACTGATGTCGTTTTTGACCAATCACGGTATAAATGTAGAGACGATACTGGGATATTCGGATCAGACCGGCAGACAGGGTAACATCATATTCATAACCGACGACAATCAAAAATCAATCAATGAATTGATCAATAACGGGTACGAAGATATCGAGGAAAAAGATATTATTGTCGCAGAAGTTGAAAATAAGCCGGGGATATTAAAAAATATCTCCGAACTTCTCGCCGGTAACGGATTAAATATAAACTATTTTTACTGCACGACGTGCTCAAGCGGCTGTCCAGCCAAAATAGTGCTTGCGACTTCAGATAATGATATGGCATTTAAAGTCCTTAACTCTGCATGTGGGGCAGGATGATAGGTAAAACCGCAGGGAAAAAAGGGTTTTCAAGTCTAGATGTGCGCAGGCAATTTCCGTTACTGAAGGAATATATCTATTTTGATAGCAGCGCTACCAGCCTTACCCCAAAAATAGCCTTAGATAGTATGAATGCCTATTACCTGGAGTATTGCGCAAATGTCGAGAGGGGGGCGTATCGCCTTGCCCAGAGAGCGACTCGAGAGTACGATCTTGCCCGTGAGAAGATAACTAAATACTTAGTTAATTGCGAACCCCAGGAGTTGATCTTTACAAGGAATTTCACCGAAGGGGCAAATATAGTTGCCTTTGCCTTGGAACATCCACTCCTCGACCGCATGGAGAAAGGCTTTGGATATAGTCCTCCGTTAATAGCTAAGGGTAAGTCGGCCAACATTGTAGCAACTGCCCTAGAACATCACTCAAACCTCATGCCATGGATGAGGCTGTCAAAGGCTCTAGGCCTTGAGTTTAGAACCGTGAGCCCTACTGAGGAGGGATTGCTTACATCCGAGTCATTCATGTCCAAGGTCGATAAAAACACGATATTTGTAGCCTTTCAGCACGTCTCTAATTCAATAGGCACCGTGCATCCAGTCAAGCAAATAGTCAATACTATCAAAGAGATCAATCCCGGGGCGCTCATATTTATTGATGGCGCTCAGGCAGTCGGCCATATACCGGTAGACTTCAGTTCTTTAGGGTGTGATTTTTATGGATTTTCCGGACACAAAGGTCCGCTAGGTCCAAAGGGCACAGGAGGCCTAGTAGTGAGGAAAGGGCTTATTGAGTGTTTTCATCCATTTCATCTGGGAGGAGGGACCATATTGGATGTAACCCTGGAAGATTACAAACTTAAAAATGACCACCGACGGTTTGATGGCGGGACACCTTATATCCCCGGACTGATCGGCCTGGGGGCTGCTGCTGAATTTTTAGGAGAAAAGATAGGTATAGATAGGATAAGAGAACATGAATTGTCTTTATTGGAGAGGCTCCTGCGAGGGCTTCAATCTATTGATAATATAGAGATCTGTGGCCCCAAAGGATTAGAAAATAGATGCGGTATTATAAGTTTTAACCTCAAGGGATGGCTTTCTCACGATATAAGTCTAACATTAGATGAAAAGTGGAACATATTGACTCGGGCCGGACATCATTGTTGTATACCGGCAATGCGATTTTTAAATATCCTGGATAGTTATGGAGGCAATGTGAGGATAAGCCTCCATTTATATAATACAGAAGAAGAGGTAGATACAGCCCTTCTAGCTCTAAGGGAACTTGCCGGCTGAAAATCTTATGTTGCGCATCCTGTCCAAGATAGAGGCAGAGGATTTCATAATAGATCTATTAAAGAGAAGCGATAAGCTCTCTACCCGTCAGGTCGAGTTAGAGGCATTGGCCAATGACCTGCAGTGTCCGGATTCTACAAGCCGGACTTTAAACAGTCTGCGCATAGAGGGAAAGATCAAAGGAGGATTCTCTTTGAAATATAAGAGCTGGTTATGGTGGAGCGTTTAATTAAAACTTGGCAAATTTATTTTATCTTCATCGGGATCATTTTTTGTGCAGCCCATCCTTTGCATGCAGATGAACATCTTAAGGAGAAGGCGGTTCAGTTTTTTATAAGATTTGATGGAGATGGAATATGCAATACTCCTAAAGAGGCAGTTGTCTTTACCCTGGATTCCTATGGTTTAATCGATACAAGTTTTGAGGGTGTTAGAAAAGTCAGTATTAGTGTGAAGGAAATAGGCGGGAAGAAGCTTAATAGCTTTAAGCCGCTGCCTGAAGAGTTGGAGTTCAGAAAAGGCAAGGCCTCTTTCTTTATCGAAGAAAGCGAACCAGAAACACTGGAATTCACCATCCTTGAAGGAAAGAATAAGAGTCCATTTCCTGCCAGGTTAACCTTCAGAAAAAAGTCCATTCCCCAGCGACTAGAGATAAAGCTGTCTCCCCGAGGCAATATCAATGAACCGCAAAAGGCCAGTGTCACGGTCCTGGATAAAGACGGCAAGATAGCCGTTGATTATAACCGAAAGGGCTTTAATATTGTAGTTGAAGAGTCGGGCTTAGTAGATAGAAGTTTTACATTGGACCCTGAATCTCTGAATATATCCAAAGGCAAGGCAAGTTTTTCGATTACAGATTCCGAGGAGGATGAAGAGCTCATCTTGCGGCTAGTCGATCCCAAAGGGCGCTTCAAGCCAATAGAAGCAGGCATAACCTTTTTTATTCCCGATAAAGAGCCCCCCGAGATCATAGATCTAAAGATGGAGACATTGGCATTTGTAGAGATTACTTTTAGCGAGGAGCTCGATGATGGTTCGGCGACTGAGGCCTCCAATTATAAAGTGGTGTCTTCCGATACACAGACCCCCCGCAGCGTGGAGTTTCATGGAGATAGGGTGATCCTGGAGTTAGACGATCTTTTGCGCTCTTTTACCGAGATGTATGTGGAGGTTAGAGATCTAAAGGACTTGGCCGGCAACGAGATCGAACGCGATGCCCGGAGCCCGAATTATTCAGTGCCTTATTCTCCGATAAATCTTGTGACAGATGCATCGAGTAATCCGTCGGGGCTCGGTACCGCCGTTAGTATTTCGATTATAGCCCGATGCCTCTCAGGACGCGTTACGCAATTTATCAATGCGCAGTTTGAAGTCGATGTTACAGAAGAGGTTTCTGACGATAGCTTTGAAGTATCATCTCAGGGCGTTCAGATGACAAAGGGCGAAGGCAAATTCACAATCTCGAATTCTACAGCTGAGAAGCTAACTGTTACAATAAGAGATCCAGATGGAGAAGTAACCTCTTCGAGCATCGAATTGGAATTTATCTAGGAATAAGAAGGGACAGGTCTGGGATTGGCTCCGGAACCGTCCCTTATCTACTTGTTACGAAGCAGCAATGACCCTCTGAAACGGTAGGGATTTTCCTGAGGGTCGATCAGATTAGAAATAATCCATTTTTTTAAGAACGAAAAATAACTATCGACTATCTCTTTCTCTGGCCGGCCACTCATCCTGTCCAGTTCTCCTCCAGCGTTAAACATAGCTAATGTAGGTATTGTGTTCACCTTATACCTTTCCATTAAAAACTCCCAACGCGTTTTACCTTCCGGGCTTTCAAAATCTTTGTATTCATCTCCCAGCAAAAAACGACAGAACTTTACTTCTTTGGAATATACATTTTCTATGTTCTCATATATGGGAAACAATGATCCGGAGTAAGGACACCAGTCAGCATAGAAGAAGACGATAAGAGGGTCCTTAAATTCAAGCACCTCAGAGCCATAATTGTCATTGGTAAGTTCTGTATAAGTCTTGATTGTGGCCTTCCCAGAAGGGCATTCCTCCGAAAGGCCTGGTTTAATAATGGTTACACTCAACAAGATTACAAATAATCCGACAAGCACCTTTTTTATTAACATCTCTAAGCTCCTTTCTTTAAGCTTAACACCTCATACATCATGACAGGTTCTTCTTTACCCTTTACCTTGACTGCATCGAGTGCTTTCGCCTCGACCATATCCTTTACATACGCGTAAGTAAATTCGCTGATAATAAGGTGATTATTGTAATCTCTGGTCAATGCCTCGATCCTTGCGCCTAAATTGACCGCATCTCCAATAACGGTATAATCCATTCTCTCGGTCGAGCCTATGTTTCCTACTATCATCGGTCCTGTGTTTATGCCTACCCCGATATCGAGAGGTTCTTTGCCTTCCGTTTTCCATTTTTCCTGCAGCTCTTTTAATCTTTTAAGCATATCCAGGGCAGTAGCTACTGCCCTCTCGGCATGGTCAGTTTCTATGGTGGCAGCGGGAGCGCCGAAAACAGCCATGATCTCATCACCTACGTATTTATCCAGGGTACCATTATGTTTCAAGATGACTTTTGTCATCTCATCTAAATATTCATTCAGGATATTGACTACCTCTTCCGGCTGGTGTTTTTCAGAATAAGTGGTAAAGCCGCGGATATCCGAAAAGAGTACGCTTAAGTCCTTTCTTTCTCCGCCCAATTTTAGCTTGGAAGGATCCTTTAATATCTCCTCCATTACATTCTTGGAGACATAATGTCCAAAGGCATTTCTGATCCACCTCTTTTCCTTCTCTTCGGTGGCGAAGTTGTAACTGACAATCCCTATGTAACTTAAGATGACTGTGCCCAGAGGCCTTACCATATCTACCCACAGCCCCCTCTCTTTAAAGAGAAAGGCACAGACTAAAGAGTATAAGATGAGTATCGAAAAACTGGAGATAAGACTATACATAGGCGAAAGTAAAGCCACCGCGATGCCGGTGAAGATAGCTATGATAAATATTATTGCCAAGTTTGTTCGCAAGTCTGCTTTATAAAGGTAGTTGCCCTCTAATATAGTATTGAGGACATTGGCATGGGTGCCTACCGCAGGATAGTCTGGTTCTAATGGTATAGGGGTGTAGTCGTGTGTCCCCGGCGCAGTCAGGCCGATGATACAGATCTTATCTTTGAGGAGAGGGGCCAGTTTCTTATTGGCCTCTTCCAGCTTATTTTTATCCTCAGTGAGACTCTCTTTTAAGTTCCCCGCCTCTAATTCTTCCGGAGATAATTTTAGATTTTCTTCCACGTTTCTTTTTAGCTGCCACAGCCTGTAAACCTCACTGCAGGAGAGGTGCTGGAAAGAATCCTGCCATTTATCCACCCAGTTTACAAAAAGAAATCCTTTCTCATCGACGGGGATGCGCGTTCCTCGGATCTCTAAAGACTGCGGGGTGATTCGCAGCTCTTCCTGAGGATCGATGTCCCAATCGTCAAGGATAAATCTTAGCGCAATATGGGGATATATCCTGTCCTTGTAGCGCACAAAAAGCGGGACCTTCCTTAATGTGCCGTCCTTATCCCCTATGGCATTTAGATATCCTGCCCCCTTTATTTCTTTGGCTAAAGGGAGTATAGGAGGCGACATCTTTATAGCCGGCAGGAAATCTTCTTTATCAGAATAAGGAATGCCTGTATTTTTTGAAAAAAGTTGTTCAAGTTCATAGGATTGGTGCTGTTCTTTAAGTAGCTGTATATCCGCAGGTCTAAATAACCCCAGCTCCCAGACTAATTCCTTAAAGGAGAGCCCTGACGTTTCTTTGAGAGCATCTTCCAGTCGTTCTTTAAAGAGCTTGGTCCTGACATCATTATAATGGACCCGTAAATCGGTTGAGTCGCTTTCTCCTAAAGCTCGAGTGAGGTCCTCCAGTCCTAATTCTAAGTTTTTGTTTAAGAGAGTATAAATATTGGACCTCTTTAGGAATAGGGTTGTTTCTTGAGGCGTAAAGGGAGTGTTTTTCAGTCGAGGCGGGAGGTCCGTAAAGCTTCCTTCAGGATTTTCCTCAGCCCAGCCAATAAGTTCTTTCCTTAATCCCGGGTAGGTATTGTTTCTGAGGATGTCTTCTGCAGTGTGGAGCACTTCAAGGTTATAGCCAAGATATACGTTTCCTGCGTTTTTGATCGCCTCGGCCAGGATCAGATCATTATCCTTTACGGTCTCATAGAATGTCTTTTGTATTTTTTCTTCCCAAAGTTCGATCCCCTCATTGATCTGATTCAGAGAATCTTTGGCCTCGGATGGACTGACCTGGCCCTCGGTAAGCGCCTCCCCGGTGGCCGCAACAAAATTCTGGATGATCTTTTTGTTTTCCTCGAGTCCCAAGCCAACGCTTAATTTTTCTCTATCGACGACCAGCTGTGTGGGCTCGGTAAAGGTGACATCAAAGAGGATCGTCTTTACGTTCAATGCCTTAAGTGTATCTATAATGCGCGCAAAGATATCCCGCGGCCAGGGCCAGCGGCCCATGTCCTCGATCGCCCGCTCATCCATTTCCACAAATAATATGTCCTGTCTTTGGGAGATGGCGCCGCGCAGCTGGAACCTTAGATCGATGGTCTTTGACTCGAATGACTCATATAGGTCGGAGAATAAAAAAGAAGTCAGGATGATCATTGCTGCGGCAAGGACAGCGATAGATATATTTACCAGACATTTTTTCGTTGTTTTTTGAATCATTTTTTATTTCCCTTTTAATGTATTATACTAAATCTATCTGGTATATAGCAAGTAAATTAGCACCGAACTTAAAAGATGTTGCGTTGGGCTTTATTTTATTGTATATTATTAACCGGTAGATTAAAAATCTTTGGATAGAAGGGGGAATGTTATGAAAATAGATGAACTTTTGAAATCAGCTGTTGAGTCTAATGCCTCGGATCTACATATTACCGTAGGAGAGCCGCCTATGTTGAGGCTTGCGGGAAAATTAGCTCCTATGAAATATGATAAATTGACTCCCGAGAAGGCTAAGACACTCATATATAGCATATTAAACGAACAACAACGCCAGAAGTTCGAAGAAGAACTGGAACTGGACCTTTCTTATAGCATCCCTGATGTGAGCCGTTTTCGTGTCAATGTATATTCCCAAAAGGACGGGGTAGGCGCGGCCATCAGGGTCATCCCTTCAAAGATCCCCAAGCCAGAGGAGATAGACATGCCTAAAGCGGCGATAGAATTTACGCGCCTAAACCAGGGCCTGGTCCTGGTTACGGGACCTACGGGTTCTGGAAAATCCACTACCTTGGCAACGATGATAGATCTGATAAATCAAGAGAGGGCCTGCCACATCATGACCATAGAAGATCCCATAGAATTCTTACACTCCCATAAATCATGCATGGCAAACCAGAGAGAATTAGGGGCCCATACCCTTTCTTTTCCAAATGCATTAAAACATCTTTTACGCCAGGATCCGGATGTAGTCTTAGTGGGGGAGATGCGTGATCTGGAAACCATCGCTGCTACTGTGACTATTGCAGAGACCGGTCATCTGGTATTTGCCACTTTACATACTCTGGATGCTGCCCAGACAATTGACAGGATCATCGATGTATTTCCGTCCTACCAGCAGCAACAGATAAGGATGATGCTCGCAGGATGCCTGAAGGGCGTGATATGTCAGCAGCTTATCCCTCGTAAAGATGGAAAAGGCAGGGTTGCGGCAAGAGAGATACTTGTAGTTACAAAGGCCGTATCTAATCTGGTAAGGGAGGGGAAGGCCTTTCAGATATACACAGTTATTCAGACTGGTACGTCGTTTGGAATGTGCACAATGGACCAATCAGTAAGGAACTTGGTTAAAAAAGGCCTTATAACTCAAGAAGCAGCCTCAGCCAGCGTAAGTGATCTCAAAACAACAATCAAACCACTAGGAGGTAAAGTTTGATCAAGGGATCCTTTATCAAACATATCCCGCTATTTGCCTCTTTTAAAAAGAAAGAGCGCGAGGAGATAATCCGGATCGCCAAAGAAAAGACTTATCCTGGAGGAAAGACGATCTTTAAAGAGGGAGAAAAAGGAGGCGCATTATATATTGTGGTCTCTGGCGAGGTAGTGATTGAGAAATTACCGCTGACCAAAGCCACGGGAAGTATCATCACCCTGACCTTTAAAGAAGGGGATTTCTTTGGAGAGCTTTCTGTTTTTGATGAAGGCCCGCGTTCTTCCAGCGCTAAGACATCAAAGGATTCCACGTTGATTGTCCTAGAACGTGAGGGATTCTTGCGGGTGCTCGCGGAGAATCCGCTAGCTGCCTCAAAATTTTTCGAGGCGCTGATCAGGATCATAGCCCCCAGGATCAGGCAGATGAATAACGCCTTGATGGCCTTTTATGAGATGGGCAGGCTCCTTAGTTTTTCTTACGAGATAGATCATTTATTGGATAATATCCTTAAGATAATCATGAACGCCACGAGTGCAGAGTGTGGAATAATCTTATTTAAGGACAATATCACTGATTCCTTCAGGCCAATGGCTATAAAGGGCTACAAGAAGGAGGAGCTTATAGAAATTGATATTACTAAGGAAGGTATTGCCAGGTTCGTATTAGAAAAGGGCGAACCATTACTTATTTCAGATTTTTTCAAGGAGACTAGATTTAAGGAGTTTACCCGCCTGGGCTATGAGAAGAAGACAATGCTCATCCTGCCGCTTAGAGCCAAAGTAGATACAATGGGATTGATTATTTTAGGAGACAAGGTAAGTCCTCAAAAGAAAGAGAGTGTCTTTACCGCCAATGACATGAATCTTATCTCTGCAGTCATCCATCAGATCAATGCCACCATCGAAAACATCCAGTTTCATAGAGATACAGAGGCCAGGGTCAAGCTGAAAAGGCAATATTTTAAGTTTTAAGGGATGACTGCGTTCACAGTATCCCAGGAGGGATCGCTTTCATTACCCATTTTGTCTACTGCGCGGATATATATGTTATAGGTGCTACCTGATATTAATCCCACCATGGTGTAAGTGGTCTCCTCAATCAATTCTGTGTTATGCCGCTGGTCCGAGGACACGCCGACTAAAGAATAATAGACATTGTATCCCTTTATGTCTTCCTCTGAATTTTCATCCCATTCCAGATCTACGTTAGTCCCGTATGTATCCCTGATAAATAGGCCGGTTGGCTGGTCAGGATATTCTGTGTCAGCAAAGGTCATCTTTGTGATATTGCCGGCGCGGTCTTCGGAAGTAAGCCCGATCTTTAGATTGCGAGGTAGTTTCACTTCCCCTTCAAATTTACCTTTAGGCGAGACAAACAACTCTTCATCCTCAGCAATAACAACCGAGTAAACTTCCGTGATCCCCGAAATAGTCACATAACCAAGATCGTCCAATTCTGCATCCACCACCTCTATAGTGGGAGGTACTGTATCCAAGGCCACCTTTGCATCCTTTATCTCAATATTACCATCTTTATCAGTGATCTCGATTTTGATCAGATTTTCTCCTTCCACCAGAGAGACCTCCTGAGAAAATAGTCCGTCTTTAATAGCTACCTCAGTTTCATTTATTGAGATCGTGCTGTCTTTAGGGATTGTCCCGTCGACCTTTAATGTCCCCTGGTTGGTAAAAGGAGGGATGTCGAAAAGCCTGGAGGTAGTAGATGCACTTGGTGCGCTGGCAAGTTTGGCTTTACAGGCATCAGCCAGATTCTCAAGCCAGGCCTTTAAGTCCGCATCTTTTGTCCTGACCTTGGCTTTTGCCTGCAGGGATTTATCATATTCACCCTTCAAGTAATATGACCAGGTGATGCCAAGATGCGCGCCTGGTGCAAGGTCGTGTCTTGGATGTGCCTCGATGAATTTCTCATATATAGAGATCGCGGCATCATAGTCTTTCTCTTTAAAATACGCATCTGCTTCGTCATATAGGGCTTGAGAAGGGGATATGAATCCTTTGACCGGGCCCGGGCCTGTAGCGCAGCCAGTTAAGATCAAGACTAAGACCATACTTATATATGTATGTAAATATTTCATCTTTTGATCCCTTTCATTAAAATTTCTTCGTATATTTCAATTTGGTATAATTCTGCCTATACCCGGAAGTCGCTGACCAGGGCTCGTATGTATTATTTTTCCGTTCGTACTCCAGGGCTATCTTATCATTCTTGTCTTCGGAGGTATAATTAAATGTAAATTTTAAGGTATTCAGTGTGATATCGTTGGTATCGGTCTGTGCTTTATCGTCCGTAGAGATCTTGAGACTGGTATCGTAGCGATTGGGGATGATGTCATATTTCGTCTCAAATGAATACTTATGCTGGTTGTAGGCCTTATTAGTCGCGCCCTGGTATCTTTTTCTCTCTCGCTCGACCACTGCCTTCAATGTAAGATTTTCTATCAGCTTGTTTTCTATGGTAAACTCATAGTCTTGTTTTTCCTCGTCAGTGGGAGAGGCCACCCGGTCATCTTTACGCTCAAAGGTGTAGGTGGGCTTGAAGGTGGTCTTAGACGCCTCATGTTCATATTCGAGCTGTGTCTTTAAGGTGCGGGTCCTGTATTCTGTGCACCAGCAGGAATGGTCCTCATCATAGTACTTATAATCAAAGGATAGCTTCATGTCCTCGGGGAGGGTGAATGATATCTTTGGTTGAAATGTTAAATAATTCTTGCTGGTTACATCCCTACTTGAAAGATTCTCTCTGGCTGGTTCAAGCTTTAGGTCAACTGAGCGTACTGTCCATGCCTTGGTCTCAGGCGCAGCATATTTAGCTGTCCATGTCTGCGTGAGCTTATCCGCGGTCTGGTATGCGCCTTCAAGCTCATAATTTGAGCCTACCCTTTTCATGTCGTAGGTCAAGTCCCAATTATCGTTAAATTCATAATCTACGCCTAAGGTTACAGTAGCGTCATCCTTTTTTTCTATATCGTCGGCTGACGAGACATTTTCATCACGCTTTGATCTTGCATACTCGCCATCGGTCTTTAATTTTCCATCCAAAAATTCTATTTCCCAGTCTATTCCAAAGCCTTCACTTTCGATCGGTAGTGTCGTTGCGCTTACCATAGCCTCATCCTCATGGTCTTTGACTCGCGAATAAGAAACACCTATTTCACTGATATCCGTTGGCTTTGTCATAACATGAAAGGCAGTTGTCCACTGTTCAAACTGGCCACTTGTCTCATATGTACGGTCATTTTTTGGCTTTGGACGGTTTATATTTCTTGGTTTTTTAGAGCGCCCGCTTAATACTGTGATCTCCCAGGTATTGAAGAATTGGCTGCTTTGATGTACCTGGCTATAGAGTTGACTTAGATTAGGGGCATCCTCTGAGCCCGATCCGCTTATACTGAATCTATCGAGGTCCTCAGGCAGTTCTTTGAATAGCTCTGTCTTTTTTTTCCTCGTAAAGCGATGCCACCAGCGGACCCCCTGCTCGATAGTAGGATGAGTAAGCACACTTGGGAAATTGCTAGACGAGAATTTGCCTATATCTACTTCGTCGTTATCACCTTCCACGTTTATCTTAAAATAATCCAGTTCTGTGTGGTCCCAGCGGTTGTAGTAACTTTCGAATTCCGACTCAAATTTAACGCCCTTTTTTAATTCCCCGTCTAATTGCAGGTTAGAGACCATGTTTAAGTCATTTATAGGACTCGAGGCAGAAGGATTGCGGTCATAGTATTCGAGAGTCTCATTTAGTTCGCCTGTTAAACTAAAAGGCCTTTTGGTATCTTTTTTCTTTGCTACAGCCAGGCCGCCCCTTTTCTTTTCTTCCTCTTTTTCTTTTAGTATACCCTCGACCACTCGTTTAGATACCTCGCTCTGTTCAAACGGTAAGGTACTAGCCTCCAGGAGTTCTGAAGATGAACGTTCTCCTAGCAGGTATTGGATAAATTCGAGCTGTAGAGAGGAGATCGTAAAGCTAGGATCTTTTATTTTCTCCCAGTCTGGCGCAAGCTCAATCGCAGTCTTTTGGGCATCCTGGGCCTCTTGGGTTTCCTGTGCGAGTCTATGTAGATAACTGAGCAATGACCACCGGAAGGCGTCTATCCTGGCATCCTTAACTGTCCTTTTTTGAACTTCAGATAGATAGCTTTTTGCATTGTCGAAATTGTCGTCCTGGATAAATAATCCTGCCAGATTTGTACGGCCGGCGACATCATCAGGATCGACGTTTCTGACAAAGGTCAATTCTTGCATCGCTGTTGTAGGGTTGTTTTTCTTTAAGTATAGAAGGGCTGCCTTTAGATGCGCATCGGTGTCCTGGGGAGTGCGCTTAATAATACCTCTGATATTCTCTAGAGCCTCTTCATATCTTTCAGTCAGGATAAAAAGGTCAGCGGTAAATTTATAGCTAAAGAGGTTATAGGGATTATATAGACTGGCCTCCTGGAAGGCCTCAAGGGCTTCTGAGTATTTGGTTTCTTGCGCATACGAGAGGCCGAGATTGTAAAAGCTGGGTTCATGGCCAAAGATCTTCTCGGATAGTTCTTTGAAGTTTTTTATTGCTGATGAAAAATCCTTTTCCTGATAGGCCTTGACCCCTTGCTCAAATAGTTCTTTATCTTTATCCTCTGCCTCTTCTGCAAAGAGTAGATGATTAGATAAGCACAGAGAGAAAGCGAGTAAGATCAAAAGTACTCTATATTTATTATTAAGGATGACTTTGTATATAAAAATGCGCACCTTCCTCTAAGTATATATATATTATATAGAAGCTATATTTAGAGAAAGTCTACCATAGTTTATATATAAGTGCAAGGGGAGACGTTTTTTTGAGGGGGGGTGTGCTTTTAGTCGGCTTCGATGGTAGCTGTGCCTGAAGTAACACCGCTAAAATCAGCTTGGAGAGATACAGATTGCGCTGTGTCATTAAAGTTGACAACTATATCAAATTCACTGACTCCATCGCTTATTGAGGGGGTCGCAGGTGGTGTACCTACAAACCTTCCAGTGTCTCCAGTATATTGGATAGTTATAGTGCCGGAAACATCAGTTGCGCGATTAATCGCATTGGAGCCGGTCATGTATCCACAGGCATTTTTATGATAGACTACGACGTGGATAGTTCGATCTGATCCTATAGCCACGCTCGAAGGAGAGGTCTGTATCTCCAGCCAATCCGATGAGCCATAACCAGAGCCCTGATAGTCAACATTGGGGACAGTGAAATTCTCTGTGGGGTTAGATCCTATATAATTATTTTGCAAGTCTTTTATGTCGTCACCAGATTCACCCCCGATGGTTATACTTCCAGTTTCACCTAACCCTGGGTCGCCAGCGAGCCCTGTACCGCCCAGGTGCACTGTTACTTCATCCTCATACCAGCAGACCTTAGTTACTGTGCCCACGCCAGTGTAATTAGAAGCTGTCAAGGCATTGGTCGAGTCTATCTCTTCAGAAAAATAGAGATGGATGAGGAACGGCGTTTCTGCTTCTGCCCTGAGTAGCTCAGGTGCGGTAATATCTGATGAAAGGAACTTAGCGGTCTGTACGTCGCTATTTATATCATCAGGATAACTTGAATCTTTTATCCTGAACTGTACTTCCTCATATTCAGAGTTTTCAACATAGAATTCAGCTATACCATTGGAGAAGGTTATTGTAGAGGGTATGGCCATAGCACTATTGTTAGCGATATCTTCACCATCACCTGCTAGTTCCCAAGTGGCAGTGCCATTGTAGCCATTGAGCGGTGTCTCATCGGCTACTGCATAGGCAGTGTACTTGATGCGGCTGCCAATGGTCTCAGTGCTTATGGTGTATTGTCCGGCTGATTCCAGGAGGTATCCATCAACGCCAGAGAAATCTATAGAGAAGTTGCCTGGTACTTCTTTTGAGCCATCATCAGCGTCGACTGTTACTGTCTCAGAGGCCGTATTAGTCAGATAAAATCTCTTCTGGCCGTTATCAGTCGCATAAAAGTCTACTGAATAGTTAGGATGCGTACCGGATACAGCTGAACGGCTTTCGTCCAGCAGCGCAGAAGTGGAATCTCCATCGCCGCCTATGTCGATATCAACGGACCCTGTGTAATTAGTAACTACTTTTCCTGAGTCATCAAGCGCGCTTAACCAAAATAGGGCGCCGTCGTTACCAGCACTGCCGGTCTTGGCTGTAGATGCACCATCTATGGAAAACTGATAGATTGTTGATTCTGCAGCGCCGCCAAAACTTATTTGTTGCGTATTAGATGTTATTCCCTGTGTGGATATATTTACCTGGGTTTGATCGATAGCATCTACAGTGAAATACCCTACACCACTGGCCATTGCTACTTCAGCTATATCACCAGTTACTCTGTCTTGTATAGACAATATGTATCGAGGTTGTCCATAGTCTGTTGACTCAATTATCTGAATTTTCACAGGATCTGCAAAAGAGGTATTTACTTCCGAATCGTCACCTGAAGAATAGGCAGTAACTTCTACCAGGACAGGGTTTCCTACAGCGCTTTCATTGGTAGCGGTTATGGTGATATGGTCGACTGAAGCATAAGGCGTAGCTGTTTCCATGCGCGTATTCATCTCCTCGTTGGAAGGGCTGGCACCATCTATAGCTCTGACTGCAAAGTAGTAGAGCGTGCCATTGGTCAGTCCTTCTATTGTATCAGAGGGCGGGCTTACCTCATCTGGGGTATTATCAAAAATAGTGCTGGCATTTGTTCCATAATATGCCCCATAAGAAACTGTCGGGGTCTTATCTGAGGCATAGCCAAATTCTATAGCTACTTGTTGGCTTGTACTAGTGGCATAAGCAGCGGTTATTCCAGCGAACGTAGGAGGTGTAATGTCAGGTGTTGAGACTGTAGGTGTTGCCGATACCTCAGTTGTATTTTCATCAATTTCAGTACAGTACTCATCCGAAGGACGGACTACAAAATAATAGAGAATATCATCAGTTAATCCTGTGACTTGAATTGCCTTGTTAGGTGTGCAGTCCCATAGCGCAAGTGAACCATCGTAACGACGATAATAAACATGATAGTGGTCAGTATCTGCGTCTGAATCAGTCCATGTGAGATCCACTATCCCTCCAGTGCCGCGGTTAAGCGCTGAGAGATTGGCGACAGTACTACTAACAGCAGCTGTAACAGTCAATGCTGTGCTTGAGCCTGTATAGCTAGTGGTCGTCTGATCAGTTGCTGTAATCGTAGCTGAACCTGTACCTGTAGGGGTGAAAGTGACAGTAGCCACGCCACTTATAAAATCAGAAGTAGTAAGGGAATCTTCACTGAAATTACCAAATACACCTGATACACTTAAAGTAACAGTGGACGCAGGAGAATAGGAAGTAACTGTGGTATCACCGGAATCCTCAGCAGTGATAGTGATTGTCTCAGCAACATCCTCAACAGCTGCGCCGTCATGAGTGACTGCAAAATGGTCGACGCCAGCGCTCACAGGCAGTTGTAATAAAACACTGACAAAAGGTTCATCAATATCCTTTGTACCATCATAGTCGGTATCACTATAGACTATCACTACTCCTTGGTAGGTGCCGCTTACAGTGCCTGATGGAACATCGACATAGACATATGAAGTTGTTGTTTCACCATATTCCAACGTCTCGGGATATGTAGAATTAAGATCAAATGTTATCCTGCCGGATGGGATGGGGTCTCCGCCTTCTCTATATAACATGCCTGGTTCTATTCTGATATAATATAGAGCACCGCCAGATGTATTCTCTACATGGATTATCTTACTAGTAGTGTATGCACCAGCAGCAGTTGCGGTAAATTGTACACCATCTTCGACTGTATCCAACCCCCCGGCCCCAACAGTAAGCCAAAGCTCGACCTCCACAAAACTCTCACCACTCTCAAAATAACCACTCCCATTGACATCATCATAGAGTTTTATCCTGTTTGCAGGGGTAGTCACGTAATCTCCCGAATAAATCCCTGATGGGACGTCTACACTGATAGACCTGGATTCACTACTAGATGCTGGGATACTGTAGCCATCCGCAAAATTTACATTACTAGCAGAGATACTGTTATAGGGAGACGAGACATTTCTCAATGATCCGCCCATCATTCTGAGCGTAGCAGCAGTAGTGCCTGTATTTTCGATTGTAATAGTCGCGCTACTTGATGTCGTGCCTGGTGAAACATTGTCAAAGTCAATCTCACCAAACTCGCCACTAGGAGTCGGGGTTGTAAGTGTGAGTGTGCCTCCGCCTGGAGTGTCTGAACCAATTACCTTTGATTCTTCCGTATCATAGCCACTTTCTCTGCCATCGTCGGCATAAGCGCTGACTGTAAAATAATAAGTATAACCACCTGTAAGCCCGGTAACTACTTCCCTTGTAATATTACTACCTACTACTTCATTGTAATCGGACGAGTGATAAGAAGGAGAGGATATACTATAATATACGATATAACCATCTGCTTCAGGTACACTATCCCAATTTATAGCTGCCTCGTCAGCTGCGCCGCCTGATTCTATCCACACGTTTGCCGGATAGGCCAGGGTGCCAAGAACAATCTCTTTTGTTATGATAAATTCATCCGGATATGCATCATCCTGACCTGAAAAGAGCTTGATCTCATCTATGGTTTTTGTCAATGGACTTAGTGAGCCGGTGAAGCTCATGCCTGGATCAGCGCCAGTAAGAGGTAGATCATATGAACTGCTGTCCATATACAATATCTCTACATCAGGCGTGCGCACTAATTCTGCAGTAGTTATAGTGACTTCGAAATAGTCATCCACTTCAGGTGGATCAGGACTTATAGTTATTGTTGGAGAAGCATTAGCATCATTTAATGCTAGTACATCTCCTGAAACATAGTGTGTAAGCGCGACTGCATCCGGGGTAGGATCATCGGGTCCTGATATAATATCGATTCTATCTATGGGTTTAGTTACGTTGCTTAAATAGGCAGTGAAGCTCATTCCAGGGTTATCCCCGGAAACAACAGGCTCAAAAGTGCTTCCATCGTCATAAAGTATTTCTATTCTAGGCAGGTCTACATAAGTCGTGGTAGTTAGAGTGAATTGGAGACTCGTTTCTAACGTAGGAGGATCAGGCGTAAGAGTGAGTTCTGGAGAAGAATTTTCTAATGCTGTTATGTCCCCTGAAACATAGTGTGTAATCACGATCTCATCCGGGGAAGGGTCATTTAGTCCTGATAAGACCTCGATCCTATCTATAGATTTGGTCAGGGTGCCTAAGGAGGCAGTAAAGCTCATTCCAGGATCGTCCCCGGAAACAACAGGTTCGAAGGTAGTCCCATCGACATAGAATATTTCTATAAAAGGTGCGCGCACAGAAGCTGTAGCGGTTACAGTGAATTGGAGGCTGGTTCCTACTGTAGGAGGATCAGGGCTTATAGATAAAGTTGGGGTAGAATCCTCCAATGCCGGCATAAGTCCTTCAACAAAGTAATATGTATGCACTGTGGTTCCTGATGAGGGGTCTATAAATTCAGCAGTCTCGACAAGTCCTATTACATTGGATAGATAACCGGTAAAGTGCCGTCCCGGCACAGCGCCAGAGACTTGCATATTTTCACTAGCCGGAGATGTTCCAGAGACATAATTTATCCGGACTGTTGGATAACCATATAAAGGCGGTTCATAAGGGTCTGTGTCTAATACCATAGATAATGATGCGCCAACCGTAGGAGGGTCAGGAGTAAACGTAGGGCCAAATTCCTGTTCGTCGTCGCCTCCTCCGTAATTCATGTAACTACGCATCTCCCCATAGTTATCAAATGCCTCGGTCCTTGCTAGATCTTTAGTTATATAGTAGTTAGTAGTAAAACTTGATCCGGGCAATGCCCCGTTTAATACTGCTGAGAAATCTTCAGTGCCATCAGCATATTTTAGTTTTAGCGTGGGTAAAACCGATACTGCAACATCCGTAGTGATTGTAACATTTATAGTAGTATATGCATAAGGATTGGCAGGTGCTGTCTCGATAGTCCAATCATCACCGCCTCCGCCAGTATCAAAATCGCGGGCAGCGATTACATTAGTTGAGCTAGAGTCCAAAATTTCGATCCGTGTTATGGTTTTAAGGGCGTAAAAATCTACACTGAAAGAAGTCCCGTAGAGTTCTCCTACAAGAACAGGAGGAGTGGTTTCTATGGAGCTATCAGCATAAAATATCTTTACTATGGGAACGCCCGATTGTGGATTGTCAGTAGATACGCTAATGCCGACTGTAGTATATGCATAAGGCGGATCAGGGGTAACTCCGATTGTACCTCCACCTGGGGCCCAACCATAATCAAAGTAACGTACAGCAATCATATTCTGGTTATAATCCAAGAGTTCAATTCTTTCTGGATCCTTTGTAATATAGTAATCTGCATTAAATGAGGTGCCAGGTAATGTCCCTGTAAGGACTGGATAGTCAACAGTATAGTCAGTGTAGAATAACTTTAATGTAGGTAAGCTTGATTGATAGTTATCTGTAGTTACCTGTATATTTAAAGTCGTGTATGGATAAGGCGGATCAGGGGTAACGATAATTGTACCTTCACCTGGGGCGCCGTCATCTGCAAAGTGCCTGCTGGCCCATATAAGTGTGTGCTGAGGGTCCCAGGCCTCTATACGAGAGACTGGTTTATTGAGATACTTGGATATACTAAAGGTCTCACCTGGGATAGGGCCTTCGGCATCAAGGCTTTCCATTGAATTGTCCATGTAATGTATCTCGATAGTAGGCCGTTCATAGACCATCTGTGTGGCATTGTAAGTTACTTCAAGCGTAGTATCAGGTACTGGTGGATCATTGGGCGCGACACTGATCGTGCCGCCAGGTGAATCCATATACCCGACGCTAAAATAGTGGGTATATTCTATGTTGCCTGTCATTGGATGGATAAAATCTGCAGAATTAGCAGGCCCTTTTATCATTGCGAGATATCCTTCAAAATGTCGTCCTGGTGTAGCGCCTGCCATCTCCATATCTTCACTGGCTGGGACTACACCGCCTCCATAGTTTATCCGTACTATCGGGGGCATGTCAGCTGGCGGATCTTCAGAAGGTAGATCAAAAACAAGATTAAGAGGTTGTCCTATCGAGGGCGGATCAGGACTAAACGTCGGCGCACCTGGACCACTTGGTCCTGTTGGGCCCATAACATCAAAAGCTTTACTACCGACCAGTACACCATCATAATTTACATCGATTAAGGTGAGAGGGGAAGTAAAGATAGCTGCAGTTATTTCCGCAGAAAATTCTGACCCTGGCAATGTGCCGGAGACAGTCAAAGCCCTCATCACACCATTATCAAATTCTATTTCAACCTCAGGAAGAATATCTATACTGCGAGGTTGATAGGTATCTGCATCAACTATACTGACCTGGATTTGTGCATCAGTCCCCATCATTGGCGGATTAGGCGTAATATAAAGCATTGCTTTGACTCCGCCGCTTGCCTGTGTGTTTATATATTCTTCAGGGACTACTCCTCTTGAACCTTCTACGCCTATAGTTTCTATAACCTCACTATGTTGAGAAGCGCTTAACATACCTTGATAACTCATTGCGGGTCCAGAACCAGATATAGGTATCTCGATTTCTCTTCCGCCTACAAACCCTACAAAAAGGCTTAACCCTGCATGCTCAAAATCTATTTCTTGATTAAAATCAAGATCTATATTTAGATCACTGCCTACAGCTGGTTCAGGATCTACGCCTATTCTTACCCATAGGTCATGTGGGGTAGCGCCTGGCGCCGGTCCATACGTGTCTCCACTGATAGGATGAGAATACTTCAGTTCACCTGTCATAGGATTATAAAGATTTATAGCTGTAATAGTCTCTTTTACTGATGGCAGGTAACCGTGAAAGTTAGAACCAGGCACTGATCCTGACATTGTAAAAGACTCTTCGCCTTGACTTGAGTATTGCGCTTTTAGGCTCGGGTAACCAGGGACTGTCATGGGAAGCATAACATCGATATCCAAAGGCATCCCTACTACAGGCGGGTAGGGGGTCAGCTCTATAGGCGGCCTGCCATAATCAATAACGCTGCTCACATATTCCTCTCTTACTTCGCTCAGCATTGTTTCTCCTGTTGAAAGGATTGCTTCTACCTGGATTTTATACATCCCGGGAGCGAGGTTAGATAAGGAATAACTTGTAGCATTGCCTACAGGCCGTGGCGCTTGGGTAGAGGGGTCTCCAGACCCTTGTATATAATAGAGGTCGTATCTGAGGGCACTTGGTTGATGCTCCCAAGTTACCTGCAAATTTCCTGGGCCGGCAGTGTGGGCATAGAGAGGAAATCCCATATCGTAAGATGTCCTTATAGTCCTGACATAATAGTCTGAGCGAGTGATCTCTCTGCGGCCTCTATCAAACGCGATAACTGTTACTTTATATTCGGTTTCTGCCTCTAAGCCTGTTTGAAAATAGTGACTTGTTCTACCGATGTCGATTGTCTTTATGGGTATCCCCGAAGCTTCATAATGTATTTCATGTTTTTCTGCTCTAGGTAAAAGATTCCAGTCTAAATTTAATTCTCCTGTTGCTCCCGGAAAAACCATCAAGCCCAGCATATCACCTGTAACAGGGCCTGTGTCTCCTCCGATATGAACAGGCGCGCGTCCACCTGGCACAGGCTGGCCATCTATATAAACTTCTAAGTTTGCCTGACCATATGGAGTGTCATGTGAGATGTTGAACATGCCCCTAAACATATTGCCCGGGATCTGTCCGGTCAGTGTTACAGGGATCACCCTCCCGGTCTCTAATTTGATGTCTGCTGTTGGCAAACTGAAAACCTCTCCGGGAAATTCAAGCATAAGATCTGCAGGCATGCCGGGCATCAAGGGCTGTGGCATGATTTCTATATGCGGCGCAGCCATTCCTCCGCCCATGATCTCAATGGGCAAGGTGGCTAATACTTCGCCACTGGGAGCTATTACATCAATTGCAGTAACAGGCATAGCTACATTAGGTAATGTCCCGGTAAACCTATCCCCGGGTATAGGGCCATTCGTAGCTACAAGTTCATCGCCATTTGCATAAATCACTCTCACATCAGGCGCGAAGTCTATTATAAAAGGTGCGTGAAGAGTGATTACAAGAGGTTGCCCCGGCATAGGAGGATAGGGGTTTAATTCAGGCGGCCTGTGATTGCCTTCTTCGGGCCTGCCTTCCAAGAAAAGGCTTTGTGTTTCTTCGCCTGCTCCGCGATCAAAGATAATATCTATCCTGGAACCCATAGGTCGCGCATCGCGAGGGAATGTGGCATGCGCCCTGAACCTGTTTCCGGGTATTGGGCCTTCGGCCGGAATATCTTTAGGTCCTTTTTCAGGCACATCTAAAATAACCCTTATAGACTGCAGGTTATCTTCCGAATACATGGAGATCTCTAATGGATCGCCTGGCATAGGATTGGGCGGCATGACTGATATTCTGATCTCACCTGCGCCTCCTCCTCGCTGTGTCCTGGAAATATATCCCTGGCCTCCGCCAATGGGATCACCTTCTTCGTCTATGATCATTATGTTTACCGGGCCTAAAGATGCTGAGAGAGGTATGGTTACTTGAGCACTGAATTGCATTCCAGGTATCGGACCTTCCAGATTAAAAGGTGTTATTAAGCCATCTGAGAAAATCAGTTTCCCGTGTGATCTAAAATCAAGCTCTTCACCCATGGAATTTACATTGATCATTACTACCTGGCCCGGCGTAGCAGGAGAAGGGACCATAAATGCTTCTACTTCCATATCAACGCCCGCAAATCCAGGAGTTATTTCCGTAGGATGTTCATCTATAATATTACCTTGTAGATCTTTTACGATGATCACTGCCGGCCCAAAACTTGCATCTTCGGGTATATTGACTGTAGCCGTGAACATCTGGCCGGGGGTGCTGCCACTTAACGTAATAGGGATAAGGTTTCCATCACTTGTCCGTAATTCTGCCACGGGTATTTCTTCTAATGGACTACGAGATTTTACAGTGACTGTAAGAGAGCCTCCTGCATCCACAGGCCTTGGATTGGAGAAGGTAAATATATGGCCTTCGTCTATAAATCTTCTACCGTAAGGAGGAACTATACCAAAAGGACGCCTGGATTCATTACGTTTACCCATATTGACGATTAGTTCTGCAGGTCCTGCATATGTATCTGTGGGAGAGAGATATTTTCCATTAAACTGCATGCCTTCGCCTGATAGAGCTATATTATCTAATCTGCCATTCGGCAGCCTGATATTTAAAGTCGGTATCTCCATTATAGGACGCTCTGTTGTTACGGAAATATCCAGTTCTTTTCCGATAGGAAGGGGATCAGGGTTGGCAGTGATTGTAAAAAATCCTGCGCCAGCCATAGACTCATAAGTTTCTGATGATGGGACGATCATGTAAGGCCTGGATTCAAATAAGTCAAGGCTCTTTACCTGGATGATAGCTTGCCCGATTGATGTGGCTTGTGTCGATTTATAGGTCCCTTGGAATGTCCTGCCTGAACCAGTGATCTCGATCAAATCTGTCCTGCCATTACTTAATCTTATACTTACATTCGGGACTTCTCTGAGTCTTCTGCGTGAAGCTATGTCAATCTGGGCAGTCTCTCCTTGAGCTAGTGGAAGAGGAGAGACATCGATTGTAAAATTCTCACCACCTGCGATTTCCTCGAGAGCTGCGGGCAAAGGTATATTAAGACTGATCTTTTCGGATATTAATCCGGCATAGTTAGTGGCATGACAGTCGAGTAAGATTGATGCCCCTAATTCTCTCATGCGTTCCAAGTCTAGGGCGGAGATAGCTTTTATGAAATCAAAGAACCCATTGTCATCAGAAGGTATGTCAACCTTTAGTTCTCCAAGCGCTATGTGGACGATTGCCTGAGAACTGGTAATGCCTTTGACTAATATTCGTTCATTGGTGATCTCAGAGAATTCTATCCTTAAAGGAAGACTGGCTTTGACCTTTTCCGGCTCGATCTGGAAACTAAAGACAGCAGGTGAGCTTTGCTCATTTCCTGCCAAATCAATCGCATCGGTTAAATTGATCGTGCCTGTCCCGGGGATCGTATCAGCCGGGATGGATAAAGTGGATGTAAAATTTGTTCCGGTCAAGGTGCCTTCCAGTGCAAACCCAAAGCTTGTCCCATCAGGTAGAGTTACAGTCCCGTTTGGTAATGATTTTAGTGTTTCGCTGGCAGCAGCATTTACTGTGACTTCAGTTCCGACTATACTAGGTGGAGGGGGGGTTAGGCTGACGCTAAAGCTCGGCGCGCTGGTATCTGTAGTGTTTAGTAAGACATTGTCTAATCCCTCTTTTACATTGCCCAGATTACCCGCTGTATCTTTTCCTTCGACTTCAAAAGTAATGAGGCCTGCGGGAAGGCCAGTTGTTTGAAGCGCTCCATAGAATGATGCGCCTGCGCCAGACATCTCAACTGATCTAGTTTCACCGTCGGAAAGCGCGGCTTTAACTGTAGGCGTACCTTCCAACATCTCTGGCTGCCGTGTCTTGGTATCCAGGACATCGATGGTGATAGTCAGGTCCTTTCCTATAGTAGCTGGTACTGGATTTAGCCCTACCACGAATAGAGGAAGGGATCTATCAGGCGGAGAGACCTCTATAGGTATAGAGCTGGTCATATTGCCTACTCTATCTAGCGCCACTATAGTCACCGTAGATTCGGATATAGGTAATGTTTCTAGAAATGCGCCGTCGCCATCAAAGTCTATAGATGCATTATTTATCAGTATTTCAGCTAAGCCGGAGAGCTCATCACTGGCCTTTCCTGAAACAATAATGGCGTCTCCTTCGTAGACTTCCTCATTTACTTCAAGAATGGGAGGGGCTGTTTCCAGAGGGACACTTAGTCCTAGAGAAGCATTGCCCAGAGAATCATACACCTGGACATCTACATCGCCCATGCCTTGCTCTAATATCAATTCCTTTTTAAAGGCCCCTTCATTTAAATCAACAGGCAAGCCATTGACTAGGACTTTAAAGCTCTCAAGGTCCAGCGCGTTTACATCCCTTTTCATCTCCATGCTTTTATTTCCGGCTAAGTCTTCGGCTATGGCCCTTACCTCATCAGGTTCTTGTGTAGGCATTTTTACCGTGCCTGAGATTATTACAAACTCTTCGGTGTAGATGGCATCATTTAATGTAGCGTTGGGTGATCCGATTGTTATATCCAGCTCTACCTTGAATGACCCGTCCTCATAAAAATCAATAGGCCTATCATTGACGAGGACCGACCTTAATCCTATATTGTCAGTAACTGTTCCTGAGACGATCGCCTTTGGACTGCCATAAGCTAGTTCATTAAGGGTCAGGACAGGTGCGACGTGATCCACTGGCGGAACTATTTCTTTTGGCTCAGTTTCCTGGTAATTGCCGTATAGATCAATAGCAGAAGCAACTACATTTTCCAGCCCTGCGGTTATCGCCAGCTTATATTCAAAATCTCCTCCTGCTGGCAGGTCTATATATATAGGTATACCATTGACCGTTACTTCTTTTAGGCCGAGGTTATCAGTTGCAGTTCCTTTTACGATACAATAACCTTCTTCATAACCCAAGTCTTCTAAGAAAATAGTAGGAGGGGTGCCATCTTCGGTCACTTGTTCGATAGTATCAGTTTTGCCGGATAAGTCAGTCGCTACGACCACTACCTTTACTAAGTCAGCTGAAAGAGGAAGTTCTTTGTAAAATGCGTTGCCGCTAACTTCGACTTCTTCATCATTGATGGTAACGGATTTGATCCCTGTATCATCTTCGACTATCCCCGAGACGATTACCAGATCATCTCTAAAGATCAGATTTGCTACTGTAAGGTTGGGCGGCTTTTCATCTTTTAAGGCCTCTATGGTGACTTCGATTCCTTCCGAGATGTTTCCAGAAGCGTCTTGAGCTACCAATGTTCCGGTAACATTATCTTGAGGCCTTGGGACCTCTATTGTAAATAAACCAACTGCATCTACAGAAACCGGGTCTTGGAATAAGATCCCGCTACTATCGGATATTAAGGAGTCAGCTTCAGTTTGGCCGGTGATCTTCACAGAATCGATTTCATAGTATATATCTCCCAGGCTGATAGAGGGGGAGATCCTATCAGCTACCATTAGTCTTACAGGAGTAGTCTCGTTTCCCAACTTATCTTTTGCCTGGACAGTTATCTCTTTTAGATCAGCTGTCTGGGGCAAGTCGATTGAAAAGTCTCCCTTTTCATCTACATTGACCTCGCGGTCATTTATAATAACAATGGCAGGGTAGAGGAATAAGTCAATGGGCTTTGAAAGGATAATTTTATTCCCTGCCTTATCCAAAACTGCTATGTCGATCGATGTTAGTTCGATTGCAAGTAATACAGTGTGTTTAAATACACCCCCGGTCTCTAAGGTAGCGCCTTGGCCGTTTATAGTAAGACTTTCTACTCCGAGGCCTGTATCCTGCACGTTTCCCTGGATCGTGATGTTGGCTGAATCGATAGAGTTACCTTTTATTACTATCAAATCGCCTTGGTAGCTCAAAGGATCCATCTTTAAACTAGGCGGTGTATTGTCGTATAACTGGACATCTTCGACCTCTAATTTCGGCAGCCATTTGTCTTCGGCATCCAGTTTTACCTCAGGCGAAATGTTGCCATTTGAGCCCTGGCTGGTTAAAGTCAAGCCGCCTTCGACTAGTTCAGCTGAACCGCTTATTGTAAGAGAAAATTCTCCCTCGGTATCTGCTGTTACATTTAAATCCCCTGCAGTAATTATCGCGCCAGGATCTGTTTTGCCTGTAACCAAGACGCCGTCTTCAGTATAGCTGAGAGTAGCGTCAAGTTCAGGAATAGAAGAGGGGTCTTCCGTAGAGAGCCCGCTTAGTTTTTCTTCAGGTATAGCGATGATTATTTCAGGTGATTCATTTCCTTCCGTGTCTTTTGCTATGACGACGACCTCTCTAAGTAGTGAGGTGAGAAGGAGTTCCTTATTAAAAGAGCCTGCCTCATCCAATGACGCCAGACCTCCATTTACATTGACTTCGTCTACCTTTACATTGTCGCTAGCGACACCTGAGACCAGCACTGAATCCTCCGTGTACTCTAGATCAGATACCTGGATCCTCGGGGGTTCGGTGTCTTTAAGTGAGCGTAAAAGTTCTTCAGCTTTGTCTAATAATTGACGTACCAGGTTCAGGTCTTCTTTTGCTAACGCAGCATCGATCTGAGCGCTAAGATTCTCAATTTCAGTGGTAACGAGGCCCGATTCTTTTAGTTCTTGGAGTCTTTCTGTGAACTCTTTAAGGCGATTTGATAGGCCAACGGGCAGTTCCAGCCCTTTTAGTAGAGTCGCGCCTTCCAATAATAAGGTATTGAGTTTCTCAAAGTCGCCGGCTTCTTTTGCTTCATAGATGTCTCTCATTAAATTTTGCAGCTTAGCCAGGTCAAAACCCATTGCCTCTTTTTCCGCAAATTTTTCCTCAAAGGCCTTTAATAGGTAAGCCATTTCTTTTGGCAGGGTCTTTGTCAATATTGATAATTTTTCTCCTATCTCACGCAGCAATCCTCCTGCCTCGATATATTTATCATCAAGTAATAATCTATCCACTAGGTCTAAAAGTTCCTCTACCTCTATAACGTCGAATCCCTCAGTTTTCTTCGCTAGGATCTCTTCTTTTAAGCTAGCTAATGCATCTAATAGTTCTTGCGGGATTATTCGTCTGGCCTGAAATAACATCTCTCTGGCCTTTTGGAGGAATGCCTCGGCCCCAGCTTTGTCGCCATTGCGATAGGCTATGTCTGATTTTTTTGCCAGGTCGATGGATTCTTCCACCATAAAGCCAAGTTCTGCTTTTTCGCTTATCTCATCCATTAATTGTCTAGATCTCTCCAGGAAGCCGTCTTCAGCTTCGACCAAGCTCAATAACCCTAGTTTGATCTGTTCAGTGAGATCTAGAGCGGCGTCATATTTTTCTTCTACATAAGCCTCTTCAGCTTGATAGAAGAGGAGGTACATATCCTTTAGATCATAACCTTCGGCTTCTTTTGCTTCGATTTCTTTTCTAGCAGCCTCCAGCGCTTCAGTGACCTCCTGCGCCTTGGGATCCGCAGGTTTTTTAGCCTCGCTTAATTTCAATTCCGCTTCGTCGAGTAGTTCTATGAGTGCGGGGTAATCCCTGTCCATCATTGCCTGGGTCAGTCTTTCCAGGATAGTTTCATCTACGATGTAGCCTTCAGCCTTTTTCTGGTTAAACAAAACTATGAATGCATCAAATCTTGCAGCTGTCTCATGGTCTATTTCATCGTACTCGTTTGTGTCTATCTCATCGTCTGTCGAGGTATGTTTGCCAGATTCAGCATCTTCGTTAATTTCCCATGTATTGCCTGGTTTTAAGGGGCGCCCGCCTTCTCCATCTTCATCAGTATTATAGGTACTGCCTTCTATGAGGGTATTTCTGGTTGGCTTTCCCTCGCCACCTGTAGCGCACATGCCTTCTGTGCCGGTGACTCCGACGATAGCAGTGGAGGAGTGTATCTTAAATTCCGATCCCTTTTCGCGTAAAGGCGTTACCTTATATTTCATCCCGCCTAGATTCAGTTTTATCTCTCTTTTGTGTTTTCCGGTCTTGAGGTCATAGGAGATGTCTTTGATATCCAGGATGCTGTTTTCCCTTAAAGTGAGGGTGGATCCATCTGAGTAAAGAAGTTCAGCCCGTGATTCGAGGAGCGTGCGGATCTTGTGGTTTGTAGTGAGGGTATCTCCGGCCGATGCCCTTTTCCAGCCTGCCTCATCGCCTTTTTTTATCTGGACGAGGCCCTCTATATCTTTGATCGTGATGACATTTTCTTTTTGTGATGAAAGATTGTCTTCGGCCAGTAAGGTCGTGGATGTGTTATCTGATAGCGCAAGAGAGATGCAGAATAAAAGAGATACTGTGCATATTAATATATATCGTGGCGGGAATTTCTTTGAAAGTAATAGTTGGGTTTGTTTTGACATTGTCTTTCGGTAGCTGACTATCCCGCCAGTTTAATCGGGACTCTTGAGCTTTGCGTTATTCGCCTTTCAGCGAATTTGCCCTTTTCAAAAGACACGCTACAGCCTAATTATACCACCTCAGGATAGACGCCGTTTCTTTTGTCCATCCTGGACATTAACCAGAGGTCTAAAACATCTTTTTTAAACCTCCACTGTCCTCCTAATTTAAATGCGGGAATATCTGTTTCTTTGATCAGTCGATAGATGGTTATGGGATGGACGCCCAAATACTTAGCTAATTCCTGTAGTGTCATTATCTGAGT
>JBHPHW010000016.1:0-28754 GCA_042570105.1 Candidatus Omnitrophota bacterium
ATTTTTTATTCCTGAATAATCTTTCCCTTCATACATCGCCTCACACAATTCAACTAGGACCTCTTCTCCCTCACCAAGGCAAAGCATATCAAATTGTTTTTCCTTAATAACCTCGTCTGCTTTAAAATTGATTCCATTGCCTCCAGCAATAACCGGAATATCGTACTTTTCTATAGATTTCAAAAGAGAGACCCCTAATCTATGTGTATCTTCAACCAAACTTATTGCTATTAAATTAGGCTTGTAATCCTCTACTAATTCGTTTAAGTCCTTGTAAATATCCGATTCCTCATAACCACCGTCTTCAATGGTAAACCGCTTTACCTGTAACAACTCCACTTTTTTCTCATCAAAACTCTTCTCTTCTGTCCTATAGTAGGTTGTATCAAAAAGGGCTACCTGAAATCCCTTCTTCTTTAGACAAGCTGACATGATAGAAATATGCAATGGTAAGAGTAAAGACATCATGGTATTTGGATAAAGGAATAGCACCTTAAATTGTTTTGTTAACACTTCCGGCATAGATCATGCTCCTTTTCTAATAAATATCCCTTATTTAAAAAACCTCTCATAATAAACTTCTGATAATTTTTTAAACGCCTGGTTTCCTTCTTCATTAAATCTTTCTGCCTTCTTTATCAAATCAAATTCACTTTCCGGAAATCTGGCATAAAGGCTAAAGGTTCTCTGTAAACCCAGCAGCTCCTCCCTTGTAATGGTATCATATTTATAATCTGCCCCGTCCAGAAGCTGCATTGTCGAAGCATGCTTATCCAAATAACCATTCTCCACGCAATATTTGCGCAAATATGTACCTCTATATGGCGTAAACATGTAACAGTTTATTGTCTTGGGGTTCAAGTTTCTATTGAAATTTATAGTGTCAAAAATCAAATCTCTTGTCTCTCCCGGAAAACCTATAATATCATTAACTGTGTATGGTATTTTATATTTCTCTACAATCTTAATGGCCTCTATCATTCTTTTGTTGGAACAACTCCTATTTAGAATCTTTCTCCTGAATTCCTCGTTGCCATGTTCTATTCCGAATTGCATATCAGCGCAATTCATTTCTTTCAGTATTTTTATTTTTTCTTCGGTTACCGTCTCGGGCCGCGACTGGCACCAAAAAGGTAAATTAATCTCTTTCTTATACATCTCTGCTAACTTTTTTAATTCTTTAATACTAATGGCTAAGAAAGACTCTGCGCTAAAATTAATATAATCTGGTTTATACTTTACTACCAAATATTTCAACTCACTAATAAGCCTTTCCGGAGATTTTTGCCGAAAATACCCATTATCGCCTTTGTCCTTGTAAAGCTTTCTTATGGCTGGCGCCTCGCAATAAGTACAGTCAAAAGGACAACCCCTCTGCGCCTCAACATGAAGCATTATAAATAACCTGCCCTGCATAGGCCGGCACATGCGCGTTGGCTCGAATATATCAAAATCTATATAAGGCAATAGATCCAGCTTTATTAATTCCCTTAAGGGATTTCTGATTACGCTTCCATCATCTTCTTTTATCCATAAATTTTTAATACTTCTATAATCCCTGTTTTCGGACATAGCCTCGCATAGCTCCACCAAAGCATGTTCCCCTTCGCCGATACAAAGCATATCTATGCTATCCTCTTTAATAAGTTCTTCCGCGTAGAAATTCACAAATACACCTCCGGCAATTACAGGGATATTAAATTTATCTATAGATTTTAAAAGCGATAGTCCTAATTTATACGTGTCTTCTACCAATGTAATCCCGATCAAATCAGGCTTATATTCTTCTACTATTACATTCAGATCATTATAAATATCTGTTGTTTTAAATTCAATATTGC
This sequence comes from Candidatus Omnitrophota bacterium, assembly GCA_042570105.1. Taxonomy (GTDB): domain Bacteria; phylum Omnitrophota; class Gorgyraeia; order Gorgyraeales; family Gorgyraeaceae; genus JBHPHW01. The sequence goes on from JBHPHW010000016.1 coordinate 1,842, forward strand.
CATTTTCGAGATTAAATTTTTTAATCTGCAACAGCTCTACTTTTTTCTCTTCAAAACTTTTCTCTTCGGTCTTATAATAAGTCGTATCAAAAAGTTCAACATGAAAGCCTTTTTCTTTTAAGCATGCAGACAATACAGAAACATGTAACGGCAATAACGTAGCCATCATAGTATTAGGATAAATAAAAAGGACCTTGAAATCTTTTATCATCTCAATACTCCCTTCGTTTCTATCTTATAGCTGTTCCACCCTTTCAAGTCATAGAATTCCTCTTTAAGCTGTCTAAAAACTTTATTCCCTTCTTCATCTAACCCTTCGGCTTTTTTGATCTTAGGGTATTCCTTTTTGTCCATTTCTACATAGAGAGGGATAGTGCGAAAAAGTCCCAGGATATCCGCCTTGGAAATAGTAGGATTATTCAAAAGATAATCCATCTGAAAAAAATCCCCAGCTATCAAATCAGGATATATCATACCTTCCTTTTCGCACACCTTTCTCATCTCCGAACCATGGTAAGGACTATAGATATGCGTACTAATACCATCGGGTTTGATATTCCGTAATAGATCTATCGCATCGAAAATCATCTCTCTTTTTTCATAAGGAAACCCGATAATGACATTTACAGAAAAAGAAATCTGATATGCCTTTAGGATAGCGCACGCCTTCCGAAAATCATCGTTTGAATAATTCCTTTGAAGAAATTTCTTCCTAAATCCCTCATTACCGTGTTCCAAGCCAATGCTGATCCTTTTACAGCCCATCTCTTTGACCAGTTTGACTTTTTCCTCAGTAATATCTTCCGGCCTGGTATTAAACCAGAAAGGTATTGAATATGGTTTGTAAATGTCAGAAAATTCCTTTACTCTCTTTTTGCTCCCGGAAAGAAATGACTCTGACATAATATATACAAACTCCGGAGAATAGGTATCTACGTATTCCCTTAACTCCTCTTCTATCCTCTTTATGCTTTTCGGACGGTACCAAGAACCTTTATCCTTAAAAAGATCATTAATGGCCTTGTCTCCGCAATAAGAACATCGCCAAGGACAACCCCGCGTGGTTTCAATAGAGATAGTGCGATATAATCTACCCATCATGGGCTTATTCAAATAAGATTTTTCGTATATGTTAAAATCAAGAATAGGCAGGTTGTTTATATCCACCAAAGGAGCCTTTGAGTTTTTTATCCATCCTGAGCCTTTTTTGACCCAAAAGCCAACAGCGTTATCTACTGATTCGCCTCTCTCTATCTTTCGACACAAATCTATAAAGGCAATCTCTCCCTCGCTGATGCAGATATAATCAATCAAATCATATTTGAGTATTGTCTCAGGAGCTAAGATAGCATGGACCCCTCCTAAGGCAACCTGTATATTATTTTTCTTAACAATCTGCCGCGCGCTTTCAAGAAGTTTCATGCCGTGTAAAAAAGTCGGTTCAACCACAGACATAGCTATTAGGTCAGGCCGGGATTTCTCTATGATCGATAACCAATCTGTTTCCATATTCCCCTCTTTGAAATTCAAGGGACATGACGGAAACTGAAGCGCCTCGATGCGGTTTTCCATATCGCTTTTAGGCCCATAGCGGTAAAAAGTAGTATCAAACAACTCTAAGCTGATACCTGCTTGTTTTAGACAGCTAGCTAACTGAGAAAGTCCGACAGGAAGCGCATTTTCCAACATTGAGTTGCAGTATACAAGTAAAACCTTCATTATTTAATCTCCAAATATATAATTACTACCCTAAGTTTTCATCTGTTTCTTCCAAATAACAATAAAAGATTCCCAGAATCGCTCCATGATTGTCACATTACCAACTGTAACTCTTATGTAATCTTTTAAGAATTCCTGCTTAAAACCACCTTGCACTAAAATATTTTTACCTGCAAGCCTTTTAACTATTTCATCTACTCTGTTACAACACTTTATTAATACAAAATTCGCATATCCTTCTTTATATCCTATCTTAAACTCTCTTAATTTATTTGCTAAATATTTTTTTCCATCATTAACCTCTTGTATCAAACTTTGTATTATCTGCGTGTTTTTCAGTATCCTATCCGCAAACAATATAGCCAGGCTATTTACATCATAAGTAGGTTTTACTTTTCTCAGATTTTCAATTATCTCCGGACAAGCCGCAGCATAGCCAAGCCTTAGAGAAGCCATACCGCACAGTTTTGAAAAAGTTCTCAAAACAATAAGATTTTTATAAAGCTTGACCTTCTCCATAACAGACTTAGGGTAAAAATAAAAGTACGCCTCATCAATTATAATAAGAACATTGCTGTTAGCGGCTTTTTCTATAACCGCTATCAGGTCATCATGTTCCACGGCAGTCCCTGTAGGGTTATTAGGATTTACTACCACAGCGAGTTTTATATCTCTGGAAATTTTGTCAAGAAAATCCTCTGTAGAAAATGACAGGTCTTGCTTATATGTAACATTCACGACCTGAGCATTAAACATTTTACAGTATACCGGATACATCGCAAAAGTCGGATCAGTCAGCAGCACTTTATCTCCCGGAGAAATGTAGGCATCATATATATACTTTATGGCTGCGTCTGACCCATTGGACAAACATATATTTGCCGAGTCAATATTATTATGCGCGGCTAATATTTTTTGAAATTCTTCATATTCAGGATATGCAGCTAGAAATTCTGGATCTATAGCATTTAAGGTTTTTTTCACAAATTGCTCTGGCAATCCTGACACGCTTTCATTCATGTCTAGGCGCAAATAATTCCTTCTAGAATTCTCTCCTTGTCTGGTTCTATATAAATTTTTTAAATAAGGCTTTATCTGGGTCATAATTTTCATCTATTAATAGGATTCCCGTTATTAAGGTTTTTTCTTAACCAGTATTCTACCTGCGGTATCTGCCATTCATAATCAACATCTAATCCTCCCCACTGCTTCAAAGGATAAATCTTTTTACCCATCCATTTTTGCGGCAACAAGCCTTCTTCTATATTTTCTAAACATCTGAGCCTGACTATTGAAACAGCTACATCGGCAAACCATACATCGCCCTGAGAGTCTCTGTTGCAATCAAATGTAGATGGGTCTCCAATTGCCGCAAAAGGCACAAATGGCTTTAATAGACCATTTTCGTCGATCTTGCGAGCCCTGATGGGGCTGTACATATTATACTTAGACACGGTCACCGCCGAATCATAATCAGGATTCTTTCTTAATACCTCGATGCCCCGGTCAATAGTTTCCGCCAGAATTGTAGCGGCATTGCAGAACATAAGAGCAATAAGTTCTATATCTTTTCCTTTATTCCTCTCTTTTATGACTTTAAACCCGTGCAAAAATACATCCAGACCCCTTGCCTCATTCGTACAGAGCTCGGCAGGCCTTTCTATTATCTCAATGCCATTCTCTCCGGCAAGTTTCATCAGATTTTCACAATCAGTGGAAAGATACACCTTGTCCATATATCTTGACGATTTAGCGGCCATCATTGGATAAATAGAAAGCGGCCTGCCAAGCACAGGATAGAGGTTCTTACCGGGAAAACCCACGCTACCTTTTCTTCCTATCAGCAAAGCTGTGATCATATACTCAACTCCTCATCAGTTTATTTATTTCGCTATCCCGCAGGTAACACCCATCGCAACTTTTTATTTCATGAGCCAGGCCGTCTCGATGTTTCTGCCTCACGGTACCCAAAAAATCAGAATGCCAGGCCTGTTTTATAGTCATATCGCTGATACTACCAAGCCTTAATCCAGCAGCATCATCATGATTGCATGGAACAATAGTTCCGTCCCACCATACCTGCATCCGTTGCCATATTTGTGGACAGGCCCACAGAAATTTTAATCCCTTTTTTCTTTCCTTCATTTCTTTATAATCAAGGTAAGCTACCTCATCTGCGACTTCAGACCAAAATTTCTTATATTCTTCCAGAGTGTCCTTTATCTCATCGAGGAGCACTGTCTGAACTCTGACCTTTGGATGGCTAACGCCTTTTCTCTTTTTCTCATCCTGGAGATTGATTATATTAGACAACACTTTCTCAAAATTAGCGCCCACCCTGTGCCTCTCGTAAACCTCTTTAGTAAAACCCTCTACCGATATTGATATCCTGTCTAAGCCTGCCTCTATCAGGCCTCTGGCTGTATCTCTATCAAGCAACATTGCATTTGTATTAAAATATACATCTATTAATCCCTTTTTTTTCGCATAGCTTACAAATTTGTATATATCTTTATGGAGCAAAGGCTCGCCTCTATAATTAAACTTTACGCCATACAATCCATTATCTGCGCCCTCATCTATTATCTTTTTTACTAAATCGAAAGAGATGAAACCTTTCTCTATAAATTTGTCGCGATATGTAGTCGAACAAAAAGGACACTTGAGATTGCATATGCTTGTAACCTCTATATCTATAAATAGAGGGAATCCTCCTACATAAAAGTTCTCCGGCCATTCTTTCCAGCGCTTACGATACTCACGATACTTCAAATCGTCTTTTTCCAACCGGTCTTTTTCTAAGATATGAAAATTTGCATTAGCTTTCATATTTACCATAACGGATATATGTCGTCTGGAGGAACGCCATCTTTGGAATCTTTTATATCTTTTAGAAATATCTTACGGCCAAGAAAAACGACTAATAGAAGGACAGGCCCACCAATTAAAATAAACAGGTTCATTGCTTTATTACCTCCTTTTTTATAATATCAGATACAATCTGGTTTCCATGATCAGTAAGATGCGCCCTATCAACAAATAACCATTCCCCATCTAATTGCCTGTTAGATATTGCTTTATTCATATCGAAAAAAAACACATTATGTGACTTACAAATCTTATCGAGATGATTTAAAAACCAATGATATTGATTTTGATCAAATTTATTTTTAAGCACCTTCCAATGATTCCTTGGATAATTATCTAATGCAGCAAACAATCCTTCCTCCTCTTTAGATAATTTCTTATCGACCCAGTTAGCTAAAGGCTGTAATATATAATAGAGTTCTATACCCTTCGTGTCTGCAAATAGCTTCCAGAGATAAATATCACGCTCCAACGCATAAAGCAACTCATCCTTTTTTGCATCAGAGCTATCTTCAGGTAAACTGCTTTGTTTTTTATTTCCGATAATATATTCCATTAACTCCTTTTTAGATATATTGGAATAATCGATTTTATTCCTATAGACAGGCCTTAACAACAATTCCAGCATTTTTCTTTTAATTGACATGGGTTTTTTATTCATTGCCTGCTTATACTGGCTCCAAAAGAAAAATGCCCCCAGCTCTTTTGGACAATCCTGTGATAAATAATGCAAGAGAATATTATTCATACCGCTGAGGATTACAATCTTTTTAATATTATTAATACGATAGTGGTACAATAGAAATAAAAGGATCTCCTGTGTTGAACTAAAAGCGCGACCGCCAAAATTAAGCCACAAATAATCTGTATTAGAATTCAAGAGCGACGGGATTGTCTTTCTATCATTCGTTGCTCCTACTCCAAATGCAGTAGAGCCTCCCGCAAATAGACAGATAGGCTGCGCATCAAGATTTTTAAATTCTGATATAGCTGTAGAATTTTTATACGTAACCCTAAAGCCCCTGGAATCAGTATTGACCACATTAGATACATAGTTAGGCGTATGAAAAAACATTAGGTATGGTGTCCACGTTATTCCTATCTCATCATATACTTTCATCTGTGGGGCTATATTATATCTAATTCTATTCATTATTATAAAGCTTCCAATAAGATCCTTTTCTTGCAATGAGTTCGGCATGGACTCCTGTTTCCTCAATTGCGCCATTATCCAGTACAATAATCTTATCCGCATTCACAATTGTGCTCAAACGATGAGCTATAAGGATAACGGTATGGTCCTTAACTATCTTATTTATCGCATTCTGTATTAAAGACTGTGAGGCATTATCCAAAGCGCTTGTAGCTTCATCAAATATTAAAATCTGAGGTTTCCGTAAAACTGCCCTTGCAATTGCTATACGTTGCTGCTCTCCGCCCGATAATTTCATGCCTTTTTCTCCAACAATAGTGTTGTATCCATTTGGCAATTTCATTATAAAATCATGCGCATTTGATATTGCAGCAGCTCCTACAACATCATCCATGCTTGCTTGATCAAACCCAAATGTTATATTATCACGAACAGACGCGTGAAATATAAATGTGTCCTGGCTGACAAAACCTATTTTCTTTAGCCAGGAACTTCTGGTATATGTCCTTAAATCTCTTCCATCAACCAGAATTTCTCCTTTTGTAGGCTCAAATAACCGAATCAGAAGATTCACCATGGTTGTTTTTCCAGAACCAGAAGAACCTATAAGCGCCACGCAGGAATTCTTCGGGAACTCCAAGGAAAGATCACGCAGCACGCGACTTCTGCCAGGATACGCAAATGATATATTTCTAAATTCTATTTTTTCATTAAACGAATCTAAAGTAATGCTTCCGTCCTTAAGAACTGACATCTGTTCATCAAATAAGCTACGTAGAGTCTCCATGATAGGCAGGCTTCCCATAATCTGCATTCTCAGACTGGTTATCACGCTGAGAGATGGGATCACCCTCTGAAACGCATATGCAAATACCGCCAGTAATGGCAAGCTTGAAACTAAATCTCCGGGTGACAATTTTCTTACCGCAATAAGAGAGAGGCATACTGTAGAAATTGCGAATATCTCTAATATACTGACCGGCATGTTAATCCAAAGGGTATCTTTTCTCGATAGACCGAAATATTTATCAGTTGCCCTGAAGAAATTAGAAACCCATTTGCGCTCACCTAAAAATACCTTTATTTGTTTGATACCATGGATCATTTCGCTTATAACTATATTTTGATGTTCACATGCCTCCAGGCGACCCTTGCCAAGAAAATAAGATATCTTCTTCGATATGCCCCTTGTTAAAATATAGAATACAACTGCAATAACAAGAATGCCGCAAGCAACAGGAAAAGACATGGAAAACAATACGATACATATAAAAGATATTTTTAGAATCTCGGTAGCAAGCTGGGGGATCATCTGCAAGGCCCCCCCCAAAACTGCCGGAGCGCTATAGAGACGATAGACTATCTCTCCTTGCTTATGGTCCAGAAAATATTTATAGTCTGCAGTTATGTATTTACGAAAGAGCTGTTTCTGCATATCATCCCAAATCTTATAACTTGCAAAGGAATTAAAAACCAGATAGCTATACCGAAAAACATTCTTCAGTATTACAACGGCTATAATAAAAACGCTTGTCGCAATAAACATATCCTTTATAGGGACAACCGCTATAAGCATATTGATCCCCCTGATGACTGCTGAATGACTGTCTGTTTTTGCCCCTCCCTGCAATATCTGATCTACGATGGGAAACAGGACTGCCACATTAAGACCCTCGAAAAAAGCAAATAGAATAGATAGGACAGAAACGCCAAAAATGTATCGCTTATAATTTTTTATGAAAAATAAGATTGTTTTAAAAGTCGACGACTTCATGTTACTATATGCCTTATGTTTGCAAACGCCTCTGCGTATTTAAGGCCCGCCTCCAAACCGCGATTTTTAGCAAGCAGCTTCACCCCTTGCGCAGAACGGGGGTGCGGATAAGGCCGTATCTCCGATTTATAACATTTTAGCGCCTTAATTTTTCTATCAACAGTGTCAGAAATATCAACAAACCTGCTTGGAATAAAGCGCTTATCTCTGCAGGGACCTGTCCACTCTGTCGATGACAGCACCTCAAATGAATAGATTTCTCTAACCGATTCCTGTTTTAAGGGCCTGCATGCTGTCATGACAGCCTCGTAGGTAACCCTATGATCTACGTTCAAATCCCCAAAATGGTGTGTATAGACTACAGAGGGCAAAACCTTTTTCTTTACTTCTTCAATCTTCTTGATTATCTGCAATACGGGAACACTATCAAATTGATTATCCGAAAAATCATATGCAAATACCTTTTTCACGCCTAATATTTTGTTGGCCGCATATACCTGCGCTTTGAGAGAATCGAGTTCTTTTCTGCGCTTTTTTATATTCCTCTTACTGTCACGCGCGGTTATGCCTTCTCCCAAAATTAAGCTAAAAACGTCCCAGCCCTCATCGGAAAACCGCGCCATAATCCCCCCGCAGCCTAAAACTTCATCGTCAGGATGAGCAACAATCACCAACATGGTAGATTTATCTTTTTTCATCTGAGAACTACTAAGTTTCTTCATTTTTCTATACCTCTAAGGATTTTATATTTCAACTCCGCCACTTTCCAATCTTCTTCGTTATCGATATCTTGGACTTCTGATTCAGCTATCTCAATAGGAACGGTATATTTTGCAAAAAGTTTTTTCTGTTGCAAAAAAGGTCTAGTTCTCATGCAATAGAACTGCCCGCAATCGTGGTATGTAGACATTAAATCTTTGGAGCGCTTTTCATAATTTTCTGGCCAAACCATTTCTAATTTACTATTTTCGATCTTTAATGCCCTTTGAATAGGATACCCATACCGCACTACAGGAACAATAGAATCAGCTTCAGAATTTTTTAAGAGCTGTATGGCCTGGACTAATCGTTCTGAAAGAATAAAAGGGGCGGTTGCAAGTATGCAGCAAAAATATTCAAAATATTCGTCCCTTTTTTTATATTCGACAATGACTTCTTCAATAACATCCGCGAGCGTCGCATGATCACCAGATGTTTTTTCTGACCGAAGAAAGGGAATTTCTGCCCTAAATGATTTGGCAATTTCTGCAATCTCTTTATCGTCGGTAGAAACCATGACGTGATCAAATATCCCTGCATCCAGGGCAGCATCTATAGAATATTTTATTATCGGCTGCCCTAAAAAAGGCTTGATATTCTTCCGAGGGATCCTTTTGCTCCCTCCTCGCGCAGGGATGATCGCAATACATTTATTACTCATTCTAACCTCCGGAAAACTACAAAATCATATCCCAGCTTAATGGTATTCCTTTTTTTATATCCCGCTTTGCCGTTTTACTGATGATCTTATTTATATATTTAGGCTCAAGACCATTTGAGGGCCTGATAGATCTGACGTTCGCCTCACTAAAAAGGTCTCCTTTTTTAATGTCTTTGACTGCAAATAAAGAACGTCTGAAAATGCGAGATCTTTTTTCCTCACTAGTCAACCCGTAATGGACACCGCCCATTGCCTCTTCTGCTATTCTTACATTTTCTACCAACTGTTTTAGCTCTTGTGGTTCGATAGAAAAGAAATTATCAGGGGTCTTGTTTTGCCTAGATAAGGTAAAGTGTTTCTCAATCACCCTTGCACCTAAAGAAACCGCTGCTATGGAAACACCAATCCCTAATGTATGATCAGAAAGACCTACAGGACACTTAAATATATCTCCCATATGCGGGATTGTTTTTAAATTCATATCCCTTGGCCTTGCCGGATAACTGCTTACGCATTTTAAAAGAATTATATCTTTTGCGCCTGAGTTTCTTGCCGCATTAACTGCGTCTTGTATCTCTGGAATAGTCGCCATTCCTGTTGATAGAATAAGCGGTTTTTTTGTCTTTGTCATATACTCGATTAAACCTAAATCCACTAACTCGAACGAAGCAATTTTATGAGCTGGTACATTTAGTTCTTCTAAGAAATCAACGGCCGTACTATCACAAGCTGTGGCAAAAAACAAAATTCCTGAATTATCGGCGACTTTTTTTAATCTCCTAAACCATTTCCATGGAGCACAGGCTTTTTTATAAAGCTCGTATAAGGTTTGCCCTTTCCACTTCGGATGCCTTATTTTAAAATATCTATTATGTGCATTTATTGTTAGAGTATCCGGTGTATAAATCTGGAACTTTACAGCATCTGCGCCGCATTTCTTTGCTTCTTTTATTAATCTCACTGCTCTATCAAAATTCTGCCCATGATTTGCTGAAATTTCTGCGATTACAAAAACAGGGTTATTTCCCTCAATTAGCCTCTTCATGTTTTCCTCCAGCATATATTTCTATTCGATATTTATGCCCCTTATAGTAAAAAAAACCCGGAAACTCATTATTATTTACTGACCTTAATAAATTAAACTGTTCTTTTATGCTCTTATTTATATCCAGCTTACTGTTTTCGGGTAACCTTTTTCTATAATACGTAGCTTTTCCATTATGTTTTACCAGCTTTAAATTTTCATAACCTTCTAAAAATCGTAGACATATTTCAATAGTCTTTTCTGCCTGTAATCTTCTGATTTCATCATGAAGTTCGTGTCCTTTTAATAAGATGTAATCCTTTATATATACTACACCGCTATCAACCTTTTCTGTTGCTTCAAATAACACCACCGGGATTTTATTTTTACCTTCTAATATCTGCCAAAATAAAGGCACCCATCCTTTGCCCTTAGGTAAATCACTTTCATGAACGATTAAATTATGTTTATGCTTTTTTAGAAAATCCTTCTGAACTATATTAAAATAACTAAGCATAAAAACAACCTGAAAACCCTCTCCTAGATCATTATGGTCAAGAAATAATCTTGCACGATAACCTTTACTTCTGAGAATTTTTACAAATTTCCGACCATACGAAATAAACCAGCTTTTCTTAGCTGTCAAAACTCCTATATTGTTAAACCTTGCTCTCTTCACCTTGTACATTCTCTCCTGTCGAGTTATCTTTTTTCTCTATTTTCTGCCTGCAGAATATGCCCTATCTTCCAACCGCCTCCTGTATTTCACCCAATCTTCTTTAGAAAATCTCAAAAGGACAATCTCTCTTTTATCCTCAAAAGATGATCTTTTTATCTCTCTAAATTTAAATTTCCTATAAAGATCCAATGCAATAATATTGTCCGATAAAATCCTGGTAAATAGGACATTGAACCTCATCTCATCAAAAAACATCTCTAATAATTTAAGAAACATGACCTTGCCCAATCCCCTTCCTTTATACGCATCTTCCCCGATATAGAATCCCCATTCAGAAGTAAGATCTTCATGATTCATATTTCGAAGGTACATCGAACCTATTGGAATATCCTTGAGAAAAACGACCCAGAATTTCCAGTCATCCCTAAGCCTTAGGCCTTCCAGCCACCCTGAATGCTCTTCCTTGCTTATAATATGCTGCGTGAGCATGAATCTCCTTACCTCGTCCTTATTCCTCCACTCTCTTACCTTTTCTTTTAATTCTTCCCGCGCTTCTATAATATTTACAAATTTAATATCCGCCATCAGGGTCTCTTTTTAATATAACTTATATTTGGATGTAAACTTATTACATCTGATGCGATTCCCATCTCCTCTATCTGCCTGAGTATCGATCTGCTATACATTGAAGTTATAATGATCAAATCGATCTCCTCGGACAACAGCTTCTGAGGTGAATATACTTTTAGGCGATTGTTGATAAAACACATATCCCATTTCCTTTTGTCACTATCGACCACGTAAGATATACACTCTCCATCTACATCATAAAGTGAAAAGAAATAACCGCAAAGACCCCCTGCGCCCCAGAGAACTATTTTCTTTTTATGATCCGAAAAAGATGCGAGGCAATCCTTAAGATATGCGGCATTTTTCTGAAAATCCTCTTTAAATTTACCAGCATAGCCTTTCGCCGGCCTTCTTCCGACAGAAAGCGATTTACCGTTCCCTGAAGCAACAACGATCATATTCTCCGGTGTCACTTTATACCGCGTCAGTTTTAGAGATGCCTTTTTTAAAAGTTCTCCTGCGGAATAGATTGAAAAATGATGTAGATGCTGAAGATGGAATGTCTCAAACGAACCATTTTTTATATAATGTTCTGCGTTCGGCGTTTCAAATATTATCAAGCCATTTGGATTTAAGATCTTCTTGACATCCCTTAAAAGGCTGACCGGATCATGCACATGTTCGATGAAATGCCTGAATATCACGATGTCAAAAGATTTTTTTCTCTTAATAAAATAACTGCTATCAAAGTTTCTTTTATGTACCTTTATACCGAAATCATTCGCGATATCTGCCCCTTTACTCGGGTCACAGCCAGACACCTTAAACCCTTTCTTAGAAAGTCCTTTCAAAATAAAACCATCAAAACAGGCAATCTCAAAAACTTTATCCAACTTTTTCACCCGGCATATCGGATATATCTCATTAAAAAAGAAATCGAGAAACATCTTTTCCTTGTCCTGGACAAAATCAGACAAGATAGGCGAAGGATAATTATAGCATTTACCGTATACCATATCCATCAACTGCTCATCCGGCTTCACTGTTTGAAACGAATGCCGGCATTTACCGCAATTCACTATCCTAAGCGGTAAAAATAAATCATTTTCCGAATAGCGTCTTAAAATGGACCTCTTTTCTTCTTTTAAGACACTAAAACTTACACAGGGAAACCGGTCAGTTTGATACGTCTCTATCAAATCTCTATTCTTGCATATTGGACATTGCTTTATTTCCATTTTTAAACCAGCTTCCTACCGTTATTGTAGCTTTTTTATCTCACCCTTATGATTAACAAATTCTTTCTTGTTTATATTGAAAGCAACTAAGTTTCCATATCCCATATCTTCATATACTGCTCCTGCATCAATGCCGATCTTATAGTTATCAACATATGGCTCCTTAAATGCCGTATGGCCAAATATTATTCTTTTACCATTATAAAAAAATTTTGAGTATATGAACTCGTCTCTCAAAAAAACCAGCTCCTCTTTGTTATGGGCTTCCAATGGTATATCTTTATTTTGTGGCTTCATGCCTGCATGGATACAAAGAAAATCATCAGCCTCATGATAGAACTTTAGGTTTAAGTAAAACTTGATGTGTTTTTTCAAGACTTTCTCTATGGCCTTCTTATCGCTTAACGCAGCCTTTGCCTCTTCCTCTGATAAAATTCTCTCCATATAACTCTCTAATGTCTGGGTGCCTCCGTATTTTAACAAAAAGTCTAAGAATCTTTCATCCCCATTAATATATTGTAGCCAAGCAAATTCGTGGTCGCCTATAAGAAAAGTGCATCTTTTTGATTTAGATAAATCTATCAGTAAATTTACTGTTTCTACTGCGTGTATTCCCTTATCTATGTAATCTCCTAAAAAAATAAACTCCGTAGCATCCTTTTCTAAAAATTTCATCAGGCTGTTTAATTTTTCATATTCCCCATGAATATCACTGATAACATATCTCATTTCTGAATCCACTCTTTATGCTCGTTTAAAAAAATCCTTAAACCTTCTTCAAAATTATAATTAAACTCTATTAAACTCTTCAATTTTGTGTTGTCTATGTAAAATTTCACATAGTCTAAAGGCTCTCTCGCCTTGATAACAGATCGAGAATTCAGTATTTCTTTGAGTAAAAAAGCTGTGCCGACAAAATCTGTTTCTCTCCCATACGAACAATTTATAACATCACAGGCTTCTTCCCCTTGCCATATATCCAATATTTTTTTTGTGATTTCAACAGCATCTTTGATATTTAGAGTCTCCCAAAATTTCAATCCCTGCGTGTTAATGTCGATAGGTTCTTTTCTTAACAACTTTTTTGATATATTGAATATATAACCGGAGCCGCGCGGATAACCGTATAAGCCAGGGTATCTAATAATCAATGCCTTTATCAATCCTTTCTGCGTATATCGCATAATAGCTTCTTCTGCCCATTTCTTAGAAAGTCCGTAAAAATGGATCGGCTTCAGCACGCCATCTTCTTTCACCGGGCTAACATTTTCAAGACCGTATACAGTCATTGACGAACAAAAAAGAAGACGTTGTATACCTTTATCGATCATCGCTTCTATAAGGTGTATTGTTGAATTTACATTCGTTTCAATAATATCACCTGGACATCTGCCGCTATTTTGTATGCTGATTTTCCCTGCACAGTGAATAACTAAATCGATATCAGGCGATAAAGCATCCGATAATGCCCTTTTATTTCTTATATCGCATTCTGTAAATTTAAACCTCTCAAGATCTTCGCTTGTCAAATATCCTTTCATCTCCCCTCGTGAAACAATCCTGATCGCATTATTAGATGCCAGTTCCCGCGCTAAATAAGAACCTAAAAAACCTGTCCCACCTGTTATTAAAATATTCATGCCTTGCTTCTTTCCTTAAAATACAACTGGTCATAAAACCGGGCCATAAGTAAATTTTTCTCAAATGGCAGCAACTGTCCTGAATAACTTTGATTTTCAGCTAAGATATCTATTTCGTTCACGCCTGCTGCCATAGTAAGCGCAATCGTCGTAGAATATCGCGGGTTTACCTCGAATATGACAGGCAGGCCATCGCTTCGTAAAATCAACTGAACATTAAACGGCCCGTTGGCCTTCAACTTCTTCTGAATTTCAAGACAAAGATCCTGAATGCCGCGATTTTGCCTTGTAACTGCCTTAATTGTTATTCCCCTCTTATATATTATTTCCTTTGGCACCACAGCTAATACATCACCATCCTTATTCACTGCTACTGAAATTGTAAATTCTTTGCCTTTGATTTTTTCCTGAACCAATATCTTGTCTTCGGATAAATCAAATAAAATTTTATACGCCTCTATCTGCTCCCTGGATCTGATCTCCATCATATTTCTGCTTCCTCTTCCTATCCGCGGTTTCATAATAATCGGATATTCCAGATCTTCACAGGGCCCTGATGCCAAGTATGTTTTCGGACAAGGGATATCGAACCTTCTAAGGTTTTCTATCAATCGCCATTTATCCAAAGCCATCTGCGAAAAATCATACTCTGGAAGAAGGATATTCAAGTCTGGAAACTCATTCTTTAATTTATATGATTTTAATATTTCTTCATCGACCAAAGGAACGAAAACATCAACATTTTCCTTTAGAATAATATTTTTTACAACATCTATAAACCGTTCATCATCACCTGCTGGTAGGACATATGCCTTATCAGCAAACTTAAGGCCAGCTGCCCACTCATCCATATCACACAGAATGACTCTATATTTTCCTGATTCTTTTAAAATCTTTGTCGCAGCTATCGTGCCAGCCCCGCCTCCGCCTGTCATAAGTATTGTCTTTATACTCATAGCCCTACCCAGTCCTTACCGATGCTGATAAGATCCTACCTACTATCCTTTCTACACCTTTTCCATCTACATGAGATCTGCCTATCTTGCTTTGTTCGACCCTTTTTTCATATGAGATAGATCTATTAATGGTTGTTGTCATCTTATCTAACAAATTATTATCCTTATATAATCCTAGATATTCGATAAACCCATTTTTCTGCCAATATTCCAAATTCAATCTTTGGTTTTTAGCAACATAGATCCCTATAGTAGGCGTTCCTACCCTTGCAAGTTCATATAATGTCTGCCCACCGGCAGAAATAGCTATATCTGAGTCTAGCATAATTCTTTGCATATCTCCTACATTTGCATCACGGATCAATTTAGTATTCCTATCCGTCGCTTTTTCTATTCTATCTATATTCTCAAATCCTTTACCAATGATCACATTTTTAGTAAATCCTGGGAAATTATCTACCAATGTTTTTAGGATGCGCGGCGTAATATTAAACTTATCGCTTCCACCCGCGGTTATCATCACAGCTTCTACATTCTCTCTGATATTCTTTCCTGGAACATCCCAGAATGCCTTTCTCAAAGGAACATATTCTGGGCCGAGCAAATATATGTTCTCGTTATTACAAGGGTAATCCGATCTCTGAGCATAAATATTCCCATTTACAATAATACCTTTTGGATAATTAAGCCTTTTATAATCGTCTACATAGACGCTCGTTTCTACTAGACGCGATACTTTATTATAAAATCCTAAACTTGCTAAATATGAGTCTATTATTACTACGTCTGCCCTACCTATGATATTAAATGTTTTTTCTTCTTCGCTTAGCCAATTAAAAATACTGCAGTTTATGCCTTTTAGCGAATCCTTTACAGTTTCGTCGCCATTTATAAGTAATTCCGGAGTTATGCCCTCTTCTTCAAACCCCTGATATAAAGCCACACACCTTGCGATGTGTCCAAAACCTATATCCCTGCCACCTTCTGTTAATATAGAAAACTTCATTTTAAATAATCAACCAAAAACTCGGCAAAACTTAAAACTCTAACTAGTAAACGTTTCATAAACTGTTTATCGCGCTCTTTATGACACTAATGACTCTTCTGACCTGGCTATCGGACATAGCTGGATAAAGAGGCAGGGTTATTGCTTCTCTGTAATACTTTTCAGCCATAGGGCATAATCCTTTTTTATAGCCTAATTTTTTATAATATGGCTGTAAATAGATGGGGATATAATGAACATTGACGCCTATCTTTTCTGCTGTTAATCTATCAAAAACTTTATCTCTGTTCTTTTTTACGCGTATCGGAAAGATATGCCAACTTGAGACAATATCCTCTCTTTCCTCTAAACACGTAATTTCTTCTATGTCAACAAATGCTTCTTTATAAAAACATGCTATCTCTCTTCTTCTCTTTATAAAATTATCTAACTTGTCCATTTGACTCAATCCTAATGCGCACTGTATGTCAGTAATCCTGTAATTAAAACCCAAAAAATGCATTTCATAAAACCATTTTTTTTTGCCCTTACCTATAAGTTTATGTCTATCTCTAGTAATACCATGACTCCTGAACATAACTAACTTATCATAAAAATTCCTGCTATTAGTCAAGACCTTTCCGCCTTCGCCGGTAGTAATATGCTTTACGGCATGAAAACTTAAAACCGCCATATCAGAATATCTGCAACTGCCTATTTTATTGCCTTTATACTCTGCGCCCAATGCATGCGCTGCATCCTCTATGACCAAAACTCCATATTTATTAGCTATATTTTTTATCTCTTCCGATTCAGCGGGATGTCCAGCAAAATCAACTGGGATTATAGCTTTTGTTTTCTTGTTTATACGCTTTTTAATGCTATCAGGATCTATTGTTACAGTATCCTCTAATATATCCGCAAATCTAGGCGTACCTCCACAATATAATATACAATTACTAGATGCTGCAAAGCTAATTGGCGAAGTTATAACCTCATCTCCCGCCCTGATATTAGCAGCAAAGCAAGCAGCATGAAGAGCAGATGTCCCTGAATTTAAAGCTACCGCATATTTAGCCCCGCAATAATCCGCTACCCTTTTCTCGAACTCACGGACCTTAGGACCCTGCGTAACATAATCTGATTTCAGGGCGTCAATAACAGCTTTAATATCTTTCGCATCTATAGATTGTCTGGCGTAAGGGATATATTTCATACCGATTTTAAGAATTCTTTCAACCTTTTGCCCTCAAGCCAATCTCTATTCGTATCGCTTGAATACCTGAAACCATCGGGCATGCGTTTCCTTTTGTGATATTTTTTGTCCTTCCACAATGGAAAACTGGGATTAATAATATAATGATCTTTAAACTCCAGAGTATTTCTAGCATCATCTTCGGAAATCATGACCTCATGAAGTTTTTCTCCAGGCCTTGCGCTTGTAAATCTTATCTTGCATTCAGGGGCCATGACCTTGGCAAGCTCCGTAATCTTTACGCTTGGAATCCTTGGGACAAAAAGCTCTCCTCTCTGCATTATTTCAAAGCACCTGATTACAAAACCTACAGCCTGATCAAGAGTTATAAAAAATCGAGTCATTCTTTTGTCTGTTATAGGCAAAACTCCTTCTTTTATTTTCTGCTTAAAAAAAGGTACTACACTTCCTCTGGAACCTGCTACATTGCCATATCTTACTACACTGAACGCTGTCTTTGCGCTACCGGAATAAGAATTACCCGCTATAAACAATTTATCCGCGCATAACTTAGTAGCCCCGTAAAGATTAATTGGATTACACGCCTTGTCAGTGCTTAAGGCTATAACCTTTTTTACCTTTCTTTCTATGGCTACGTCTACAATATTCATGGCGCCAATGGTATTAGTCTTTACTGCCTCGGCAGGATTGTATTCCATGGCAGGAACTTGCTTCAAGGCAGCGGCATGCAGAACAAAATCAACACCATGAAATGCCATCAGAAGCCTTTCTTTATCACGCACATCTCCTATAAAAAATCTAACGTTCTTATAATTTTTTAAACATTGCTGCATTTCATATTGTTTGAGCTCATCCCTGCTGTAGATTATCACTTTCTTTGGATTGTATCGCGTCAGCAAAACCTCGCTAAACTTTCTGCCAAATGAACCCGTGCCTCCTGTTATCAGTATGATTTTTCCATTAAATGTAAACATACACCCTCCATTAATTAACTTTTTAATAATTGTCTAAATCGTGCAATCGCACGGCCATCTGCGTAGGGATCTATCGCATCTTTTACATACTTATCAATATAATCAGAAAACTCTTCGCTTTTTATATGAAAAAGCCAGTGATCGACTAATTTGACTAATCCACCATATCCATGCGCAACTAAATTTGGGAATTGGTCATAATAGTATCCACGGAAAGAATCTGTTGCATCAAAATATATCGCCTTTTTCCTAAAACCAATGGCTTCGTTGAAGGTAGAAGTAAAACAAGCAGAAATAGTCAAATCGCACAAGGCAATAACCAAAGAAGCGTCTTCCAGATTTTCTAAAAAATAAACATTGTTTCTTCCTTGTTTCATCTCTAAATAATAATGAAGTGCTTCGGGGGAACTTTTTTCTATTTCTTTTAATGGACTTTTTAGTTTTACCACAAATATAAAGTCCTTTCTTTCATCTGCCAATTTTAATACGCCGCTTATAAAACATTTCATATCATGATAACCTAGTGGGTATGATACCCCAAATGTTGTATCAAAAACTCCGATAATCTTTTTATCGTTAGATCCCGGTTGTCTATATTTTTCATAAACTTCACGTAATTCCCCTGAGTAATCATTTATTTCAGCTGCAAACCTTACATGCTCTGACCATAGACATCCTATATTTTTCACGTTTTTTATGCTATTGCAATGACTTAGGAAAAAATTCGATAATTTCTCGCCCCAAGAAATGAGATTATCATAAAATAAGTAAGAAAATGCGACTCTCTTCATGTCCATCTTGTTATGCGAGTATTTAAATAAATCTAGCATATGGCCCGAATGGACAAAATACCACGTTTTAACACCTTGCTGCGACAAAATAATATTTCTAAGGATATGGGAAAAAGTAAAATCATTATACACAATATAATGTTTTATTGCATATTTATCCGAAAATACCCGCCATCTTAAATGTAAACCAAGTATACTCCGATAATGGTTAAGAAGAAAACTAGGTTCTGAAATTGATACGATACATAATTTAAACCAAGTCGGCAATAATATCTTAAAATAAATCTCTTTTAAAGAACAAAGGCTTACTTCTTTCAATATATTGGGTATATCTTCGAAATTATATCCCTTTTTTCTTAACGCGTCTCTAAAATCATTGTCTATATCCGTTTCTATGCAAAAGAGCGTCTTCTCTTTTGTTATATCCTTACCATCTAAAAGAAAATCAATAGCGCGATATGTAGCATTAAAATTATACCCCGCGTTATAGATCCGTATAGCATAGTCATAACTCTTAGAAGATTGCCTATCCATGGATATTTTTTTTACATTTTTTATTAACAAAAATGGCCAAAATAATAACAGAAAGAGCCGGGTAATTTTTGTAAATAGCCCAATAGAAAAATTTATGAGATGTGAAAAACCTGGAATTTCTATTTCCTCATTTAAGACATATGAGGCGTTCTGCCAACGAGCTATCTTGCAAAAATAGGCAAAAGAAAAAGACGGCATATAATAAAATTTATAAAAAGTGTAATTTTTGATGCGAGCGTTCAAAGTCAACTGCGCTTGATAGAAATAAAGTAGTTTTTCTGCGATAATTCTTCTACATGCCGAATGCATCAAATCTGATTTAAATAAATTTCTTATCAATTTTATTCCTTTAGCTCTAGCGCAAATATGTTTATAGAAAAGCTCTACATTGTTTAAGGCATGTGTATGCGCTGATATTAGGGCTTTAAAATCCAAATGTTTCTCCCATTCGCTTATAGCACTACTAGCTACGAGATATTCTACCTGAAATCCTAGATTACGATAAAAACTAGAGAGTAACCGATTAAATAGACTGGGTGTTTCAAAAAAAATTACCTTCTTCTGGTTTGCCATCGTTACTCTCTTATGCCTTTCTATTTCTTTAAGCTATTTGCAACTACCTGCCAAAAAGGCAAGTCTTCAGTATTGTCCGCCTTTATAAATGCTCTTTTGTAAACTTCATAACTATCTTTGTCTACGCTTAATTCCTTTTTAAAATCAATGTCATGCGGCCTATCCATAAAAACTACTTTTTTCCCAAACCACTTGGCCATTTCTCTTGTCCAGTAATCTTGATATGTGTTATCCAGAGCAGCACATGTTACAAACATCGCCGGTTTATAAAAAAGATTGGCAAAACTAATAGCCGTAGTGCAATGGTTAATGACCAGTTTACATTCTTTAATAAGCTCTATCGTTTTTCCTCTAACGCACGTACGGCCATTAAAATAATCCGGCAATCTTTCATAAGTGGACCGCGGATGAGCGGCTATAACTACTTTGAGGCCTGTTTTTTCTTCTATAACATCGAAAAATTTATTGAGCAACGGGTAATACTTATCAGCATTTATTGGTATCTTCTCTCCCATCATCTCAAACTCCGAATGCAAAGGGAGAAATTCATCCAGAAAAACTGCGATAGGTTTTTCTGCGCATGGATTATCTTTTTCCTTTAAATAAAGATCGTAATCTAACGTGTGTATGTATAAAATTTCTGTATTCTTATCTACAGGATAATTATAATTAAGACTTTTTTCTCCTGCGGCTAAAGCTAAACTAGCCGCTCTTGCGCCTAACAATTTAAAAGGCAATTTCATAAATAACTGCCGCCACCAATCAAGATGTCTAAAATTCACCAACTTCCTAAAATTATGAAGCAACAAAACCAAACCTGCTCTCTTGATAATTGGTTCTGGCAAATTTGTATAAAAAATTGCATACTTAGAGCAAGATCTGCTTAGGGCCCTATAAATCTTCAAATTTAAAAAATTATAGCCTGTAAGATTGATTACGAAATCACTGTTGGACAAAGTTAAAAATTTACGCTGCGCTTCTGCCATTTCCTTGAATAAGATTAGGCCATCGTGATCAAATACATCTGGCGAAATATCAGCATTGAAAATTTTTGGATGCAAAACAAACGATAAATCCCATACCTCTACGCTAAAGCTGTTTTGTTTAAGAATATCTATTCCAAAACGCTGATAATCTCTTAAATTAAATCTATTTTCCATGAGAAAAATTACTTTTTTTATCATATTACGTAACGGGTCTCGGAGCATTTTTTACAAACCGAGGAAAAATTAAAGTTGTTTTTTAATAATTCTTTTCTTATTTTAGCAATTAGCGCGCTATTCCAAATATCATAAAGCGAAGATTTTTTAATATTGCCGACTATCATTTCAATCCCATAAAAAGAACAGCAAGACAGCACATCCCCGTTAGCCCTTATAACTAACTGTTGCCATGGCGCATTACAAATGAAGTCGGTATCAACTTTAGCTGTAGGGGATTTAAACCCTTCCGTCCAATTTTTTATTGCCTGAAAATTCTGGAATTCAACCATATCTACTTTATTCATCCAGAATTCACGAAATTTATCCATATTTACGACGCTATGTTTGGTTAAAACACAGGTTGCCCTGGTGATAGG
This sequence comes from Candidatus Omnitrophota bacterium, assembly GCA_042570105.1. GTDB lineage: Bacteria > Omnitrophota > Gorgyraeia > Gorgyraeales > Gorgyraeaceae > JBHPHW01. The sequence continues at coordinate 23,535 of JBHPHW010000016.1, forward strand.
CAATTTCAGGTTTTGCTTTTTTTTATGCTCTGTAAAATAGTTTATATTACTTAAAACAGTATTAAAATCTCCTCCCAATCTACGCTGACTATAATCTTCTTCGTTAAATGAATCTACGCTGAAATTTATTTTTGTAATGCCCGTTTTCAGTAATTTAAGAGCTCTTTTCTTATTTAACAAAGTCGCATTAGTGGTCATAATAATGTCCAAAAACCCCGCTTCTTTTGCCAATCTAATCCTTTCCTCAAGATCATTTAATAATAGAGGTTCGTCATTATTATGAAATGCTATAGAAGGACATTTATACTGCTTTGCTTCATCTATAATTTTCTTGTATAACTCTATATCCAAAGGTTTAAAATCATGGCTATAAGTCTTCCTGATCGAATCTATCCCTTGGATACAGGTTGGACAACGCAAATTGCATTTTCCAATATGTTCAATCTGAATATATAGGGGAAACTCTGTGACCAGTTCTCTTTTGGATGCCTTAACCCATTTTTTTCTATATTCGATATAACTTTCTCCTAACGCTTTAAAAAGAACTTCTTCCGCGTAATTTGTCCTTTTGCCATAAATTGTATTAGGGGTCTCGGCTATATTTTGCTTTATCATAATTAAGCGCCTTCTTTAACCAAATACAAGGAGCAGCAGCCATTAAAGCTCCTACTCCTCAACTTTACTCCTTCCAAATAGGATTTTTCAACACCCACTTACCTTTTACCTTGTGAAACAAATCCTTATTCCAGAATTTCTCAACGATATTCCAGAATTCTTTCTTTGCGATTCCGATAAAATCTACAAAATCTTTTAATGCTATAGGATCTAACACATAGTCATTCTCTTTAACCAAGTTTATTGCCTTCTTCCGAGTAATCTTGCCGGATCTAATCCAATGAGAACACACATCTGACACCAATCCATGTCCAAATTTAGGGTACTTTAACCATCCTCCGGTGAGATATCCCACTGTATCTATCTGGCGGTAACCCTCAACGAACCCTTTTCTTTTCCATTCTCCTGTATCATCCAGAGATTTAAAACCGTATTTCTTAGCTACCTGATAGTTATGATAGCCATCCCAAGGAACATAATAACTTAAATAAACAGGGTTTAATTTGGATTTTTCTATCTCTTCTTTGGTAGGATGTAGACAAGCATTTAAATCCTCTCTTTTTATATCTTTATCATACCAAAAATCAAACCCACCTACGTCCTTAACAACATCATTATTGATTTGTTCTATGGCGCCAGGGGTCTCTTCTCTCTGATACCCGCCATATTCATAATTCACATTTTCTCCGTAAATGATAAGAGGTATATTCATATTAACGCCTATTTTCAAAGGAAAAGCATAAATAGCCCTATCGAAATACCAATCAGGATTGCCTAATTTTATGAGTGATTTTAGTATCATTTTACGGGCAACTTTTCTATTTAGATGCATTGAAACAGTATCACAGCCAAAGGTTTCACTCATGTTGTCAAAATTATGAAGGCCTGTTTTGGTCCAGCCAAAATTATAGACATTCACCAAAAGAGGGTTCATCTTCATGAGTTTCTTCATAACATATACTTGAAAAGTGCTATCTTTGCCTCCGCTCACCGCTATTATAGAATCGTAATAACCATCTTTTCTTCTGTATTTATCGCATAACTGTTTTAATTCTTCAAACCGTTTTTTCCAGTTTATGTCTTTTTTCTTTTCTGTAGCCTTGCATCCATAACAAACACCTTCCTTATCAAAAAGCATGCCGGGCCTTGTGTCCGGCATAACGCATTTTTTACAATACTTCATTTAATCCTCCGTTTAACATATATCCTACCCTTAAGAATCATTTACTTAACAAAAGCCCCTTTGCTATGAGCGCTGCAGCTTCATTGCTGCTATATATAATAAGCTTCTGTACCTATTCTTATCTCAAGTCTCCTGTGACTGCATAACTGTGTCTATAGTTTCATTATCTTTATGATAAGACACTTTGTAGAAAAAATCTGTTATATCCATAAACTCACTCATCTTTCTTAAAGTGACATTTTTATTGCCATGAGCATATTGCTTTAGCAGTATATTGATTGAATGTATCTGTTCTTCCGGTAAATAAAAAGTGTATTTTATGCCTCCTTCACTATAAAATCCCTCCAGGTTTTTTTTATAACCAGAACTTTTCCATGCCAGAATATCATATTTACAATAAACTGTTTTCTCTCTGATAATCCCGCTCCATAAACTGGTAAAATCTATAATAGAAGATGACATATAATTAAGGAGGTCTTTTAATACAGTCTTTTTAGACTGACATGCGGATAAATAATCGCCGGCTACCTGGTATAAATATTTTTCAAATGCCTCTCTTGCTTCCAATAATATCCTGTATATATATCTACCATTTATCTTTCCGTATCTGCCTTCTTCTAATAATTTAAAACACTCTGGCTGGCTATAGTATTCGTAAAGGCTTTCCTGAGAATCAAACCATTCATTTTCAATATCCTGCTTTAATTCACTAAAAATTTTTCTGACCTTTTCAGGCGCAGTATCTACAGAGGCGCTGTCCATTAACTTCAGTATATAATCCAGAGGATTTATTCTTAGGGATTGAAAATATTTCAATAAATCAAAATAAAATCTATAATTCCATAAAAACTGAATAAGCAGATGCACAGGCCTGAAATATAAGATCTCTTCTTCTGATATTGCGGGGGTAGAACGGATTCCTTCTTCCGTTTCAAACGACAGCATACCTTCATATTTTCCAAATGCATTATCTAGAAGCCTGAATTTGGTCTTTGTAACAAAAGTGCCGTTTTCTCTATCCAAAGACATCTCTGTGCCATTTAAAAGCAAGGCATTATAGCAGATTACATAGGAGACATCCCAATCAAATAACTTCCTTATCGTATTGATATGGCTTTCCTTTGTCTCACCCGGCAATCCAAGTATTATTTCAGTCCCAGAAATTCCGCCTATCGCATTAATCTTATCTACAATATCTCTAAACACTGATAATTGTACATTAATCCTCTTCACATTTTTCAAAACAGACCCATCCAGCGATTGCAGGGAAACTATAAGGCTGGAATTTGTTAATATCTTGGCTATCTCAAATAATCTGGGTTGATTCTTCGTCCAGTTGGTATTAAATTTGCGAGGATAACAGGATTTCTCTCTAAGCTTAACCAGGTATTTCGCTATATCTATGTCCCTTTCAGCTATTCCAAAATTTGAATCTGCAAAATTTAAGATATTTGTATTCCTGGCCTTAAAAGCTATGTATTGCGCCTCATCTTTTACCCGATTCAAATCAAAAAAAACAAGCCGATTGTGCGATGACACGCCCTGAGCGCAAAAAGTACATGTGTAAGGGCACCCTCTATTGGTTTCCATAATAGGTATTAAAGGTGTATTAAAAAACTCGTCTAATAAACCTGTTAAATAAGGGGATGGCACGATACTCAAATCATCAATAATAGGCACATCATTGCCTTTAATGACCTTGTCTTCATTTTTATCATAATAAATAACGCCATCTATGGCTTGATTATTCAAAACAGATATTTTTAAATCTTTCTCAATAATTTTTCTTAAAAGATTCGCAAATGGGATCTCCCCCTGATAAGGCACATAAAAATCCGCTGCATCATAAGAAATAAAAAATTGTTTATACCCTTCTTCAGAATGATCTATGTTTGGCCCTCCAAAAACTATTGTAGATTCTGGGGCAATAGCTTTTACCCATCTTGAAACCTTTTTGTTCAAATCTGCGCTCCAGGTATAATGGCTGAAAGCAACTATACTAGGGGTATCAGCTTTGAATCTATCAATAAAGTCTTTCGGATACTTAAATAACGCCACATCCAGTTCATCAGGAAAACATTTTTTGGCATACGAAGCGATATAGCCGATATTCAATGGAAACATATAAGTGCCAACGCCCAGATAATTATGAACAAAATCGCATAGATATATCTTGATCTTATTTCCCATTTTGCCTCTTTTTCATATCAATCCATTCAGTATTCTGGCTATGTTATCCCTGTTGATATCTATAGGATTGAGATCAAATGCCGCTTTAAGCGTTGTAGACGCCTCTTGCTCAAATCTGCCAAGTTCTTCTTTCTTTACGCCGTATAAGGATAATTTTTCTTTTATACCTAATTTTTTATTCAGCAGTGATATCCTATTGATTATCAATCCTGCTTTTTCTTCGTTATTCTTCTTATTGTCATTACCATGTATTGCATCATAAATAATAGAATAATCGTGATAACCACTCTCAAAATTAAACCTATGTATATGAGGTAAAAATACAGCCCCTGCAATGCCATGCGGCACGTTATACCAAGCGCCCAATAAATAAGAAAGCGCGCCTGCAGGTCCAGAACTGGCATTAAAAAGGGCTATGCCAGCCAAATATGCTCCTAACTGAAGCTCTCCTTTTACATCAAGATCTTCCGAAAAGTCAAAAACCCTTTCTAAATTAGGTAGTATTAATCTCGCGGCTTCTATTGAAAGCATCCTGCTTATGACAGTTGCCTTTTTTGAAACAAAACTCTCCATGGCATGAGTCAAGGCATCCATACCTGAGGAAGCTATTACACCCTTTGGACAGCTTGATACGAGCTTTGGATCTAATATTGAAAGTTTTGGAAAATTCATTGTTGTATTAATCCCTAACTTCTTTTCTGCTTTGGAATCAGTAAAAACAGCATTATATGTCGCATCTGAACCAGTGCCTGCTGTAGTAGGAATAGCTATCACTGGAAGCGGCCGATTTATGCCTTTTGGAAATCCTCGGTATTCAATACCGGAACCCTTATTTGTCATTAACACAGCTACCCCTTTTGCCATATCTATTGTGCTGCCGCCGCCTATACCGACAATAACATCGATATCATTATGCTTGCACGCTTTCTCAGAACATTCGTCGAGGTAATCATAAGTCGGCTCTCTTCCTAATTCATAAATCAAAACCTCACATTTTTTAAATATCTTTTTACATTCGGAAATTATATTTTCAATATATTTAAACTTGATCAAAGCATTATCTATTATTATCAGTAAATTTACAAAATTCATCTCTTTAAGATAAACAGGCAGCTTCTCAAACTGCCCTATGCCATATTTCATATTTGACTCCAGCAAAAACTCTATTTTTTTATTTTCCATCTAATAATCTCCGCTTTTCATTTAAATATCTGCAATTTCTGTATGGCCTT
>JBHPHW010000017.1:0-28502 GCA_042570105.1 Candidatus Omnitrophota bacterium
TAGATGCTGGCGTTACGCCTGAGAATTATACCGGAGTTATAAGGAGATCAAAGCCAGATATTATTATAATAGTAGATGCGGTCTATTTTGATGGCGCGCCAGGAGAGATAAGGCTATTTTTAGGGGAGGATCTACGTTCAGGAAAGATTTCCACGCATGATGTATCCCCTAAGCTTTTAATAGAATATCTGAGGTCTTCCACAGACGCTGAAATTTATATATTGGGGATAAGGCCCAGGTCAAATAAGTTCGGGGAAGGATTGACTGAGGAAGTTGAGCAAGCTGTAAAAGAAGTGGAAGGATTGCTCCTTGACAACATAAATACCGTATGATAATGTGAAACTAATATGGCTATAGTAGAGATGGAATTAAATAAGATCCGGATCGACGAGAATAGAGGAGAGCAGGTTATCGTCCTCAAGGAAAAGGGAGGAAGCCGCATTTTACCCATCGTGATAGGCATAATGGAGGTAACTGCTATAAAGATGAAGATAAGCGGTATAATGCCGCCCCGGCCTATGACCCATGACCTATTTTACCTTACGATCAAGCAGCTTGGCGCTAGGCTCGAAAGAATAGTCATTACAAAGTTAGAACAGAATACCTTTTTTGCGAAGTTAGTTTTAGGGATAGATGGTAAATTCGAAGAGGTAGATGCAAGGCCCAGCGACAGCATTGCAATCGCCCTTCGCGCAGAAGCACCTATTTTTGTAGCAGAAGAAGTTCTGAAGATGATCTCAGATAGTTTCTGATATATCACCCGTCCTGGACAATTGGGCGCTTTGTTAACTTGAGCGCTATATCATCTACAATCGAATAAATGCACGGTATTACAATAAGTGTAAGTATAGTTGCAAAGGCAATGCCCCAGCATATTGAAAGCGCCATAGGGACGAGGAATGGGTCTTTGCCTCCTATGCCATAGGCAACAGTCGATAGGCCTCCTACCGTAGTGATCGTAGTTAAAAGAACAGGCCTTATCCTTATCTGCCCCGCCTTTATTATGGAAGCGTGCCTATCCATGCCGCCTCCCCGCAGCTTATTTATAAAATCCACAAGGACAATAGAATCATTCACAACAATACCGTTCAGGCCCACTATCCCCAGAATGGCCATGAACGATAATGGCATGCCATGCAGAAAAAAGGCAACCACTACACCTATAAGTCCAAACGGGATTGCAGTCATTACAATAATCGGTTGTATCAGGGATTTAAAAGAGTAGGAGAGGATCAGATATATTACAAGAAAGGCATAAAAGAAGGCCTCTAAAAGACTCTTCATTGAATCTATGGTTTCTTCCTGTTCCCCGCCGTATTTTACCGAATAGCCCATATACCGTTTTTGTAAATCTTTAAATTTTTTCTCCAGTAGTCTATTGACCTTTAATGATGTCGTTTTATCTGTATCTACGTTAGCCGAGGCAGTCACTACGCGTTTCCCATCGAGATGGTGGATAGTCGTAGTGCCGGGTACCTTTTCAATCGCTGCCACATTTTTAAGTGGTATGAGATTGCCGAATTTATTGCGGACAATGATATTTTCAAAAACAGTAGTGTCTCTAGAAAACCTTTCAGGAAACATGATGGTAACATCAGTTTCTTCCTCTGCCTTTATGGGTTTGATCTTGGTGGCAATCGTTCCTTCAAAGACTGCCCTTACAGTATTGGCTATCTGCGCGACGTTAAGGCCTGCCGAAGTGGCCTTATCATTGTCGACCTTTATGCGTATCTCCTCTTTTCCCGGCTTATGGTCCCATGTTATGTCGAGCGTTCCGTCTATTGTCTTAAGGTGATCCATGTATTCTGTAGCGATAGTATCAAGAGTTTCAAAGTTTTCTCCTCGTATCTTTGCCTCCACCGCCTTACCCACAGGCGGTCCGGATTGAGGTTTGTCGAACCTGAGCTCTCTAAATCCTTTGATGTCTTTTGCATTTTTCCGAACGCTAGCTATTATCTCATCAACGCTTCTGGTCCTATCCTGTTCGGGCGTAAGATAGACAGTGGTCTGTACAAGATGACTTCCCTGCCCAGCGAAGGGGTCATTGCGGTCTTCTTGCATATTACCGACAGAAGTCACAAAGGAGTCCATTTCTTCCGGAGATATCCTGGAAACTATCTCTTCTATAGGAAGAATAAGTTCGTTTGTCTTTTTTAAGGGAGTCCCTATAGGCGCCTCACCTCTTATAAAGAAATAATTAATGCCAGCATTCGGGAACAGTACGAATTTTATTACGCTAAAAGCAAGAAAGCTGCACAATAAAAGTATTATCGTAAGCCCGGCAACGACTCTATATTTTCTCCTTATGGCCAGAGTCACTACCTTTGTGTAAAACCTGACCAGGGCCTTGAACCAGGGCATATCCTTTGAGATACCTATTGGCTTTCCTCCGGTATCATATTTCATCTTTACAAAATCTGCTAAATGGCTGGGTAATATTATGAGGGCTTCTCCGAGGGAGGCCAGGAGCGCAACAATGAGAACAGTGGGAATATTCCTGATGAACCTGCCTATGATGCCTGTCATGAAGAGTAAAGGGGAGAACGCGGCTATAGTAGTGAAAACAGCAGTTGTAACTGCCCTCATGACTTCTTCGGTGCCTTTAATAGCGGCCACTCTGGGAGGCGTGCCTTCTTCCATATGGCGGTATACATTCTCACTGACTATAATGCCGTCATCCACCAACATGCCGAGGACTATAATAAGGCCGAACATACTTATAAGGTTTATAGTGATCCCCATCATGCCCATTACTACAAAAGTTGCAAAGAAGGCTATGGGTATTCCAAGGACCGTCATAAACGCGACACGGCGTTGTAAAAAAAGGAGCATAGAAGCGATGATAAGGATCAGGCTGACCCATCCATTATTTTTCAGGACATTGAGGCGTCTTCTTGCAAAAAAGGAATAGTCGTTTACATACGAGATCTCAAGTCCATCAGGATGATTTTCTAAAAATTGATGAGAGACCTTTTTGATCTTATTTACAATAGCGATAGCGTCTCCGGATTGTTTTTTCATCACTATAAGATTGACAGATCGTGTACCGAGGGTCTTATAGATTATATCTTCTTTTTTAAAGGAATCCTTTACCTCTGCTATGTCTTTGATCCTGAGCCAGTTTCCTGAATCATTTGCCCTGATTATAGTGTTTTCCACTTCTTTGACTGTAGAGAATTCACCGGTTGTCCTTATGCTGTATTCCGTAGTCTCAGTATTAATCTCACCTGCGGGGACACTGATATTGCGAGATAGAAGGGCCTCTCGTATCTCGTCAAAGGATACGTATTGTTCGCGCATTTTTTCAGGGTCGACATGGACCTGGATCTCCCTGTCCCTGAAGCCGGATTTTCTTACCCGGGCAACCCCTTTTATATCCTCGATCTCATCCTCAAGGCCATCAGCATAATCCTGTAATTTTCCCTCGCTCATATCTCCCGAGAGACTTACTTCGATTATAGGATACTGTTTGGTTGTGATCTCTGTGACGACAGGATCCTCGCTTATATCTTTAGGAAGGTCCTTTACCCTTTCTACGGCCCTTTGGATGTCGTTTATAACTTTCTTCTTATCGTGTTCATCCGGATCTATTTTTACTAATAGAAGAGAGACACCCAGGGATGATGAGGACTTTATCTCTTTTATACCATCTACTTCTTTCAGTTCTTTCTCGAGGGGGACGCTGATAAGTTTTTCAATGTCAAGCGGAGTGGCGCCGGGATAAACAGTAGTAATGCTTACCACATCAAAATCAACGTTAGGGAATACCTCCCTGTTCATGCCCAACAGGACTATTAGTCCAAATATGATGATAAGGACCGATAAGAGGTTGACAAAACGGGACTGATTGACGCTAAAACGCGGTAAACTCATGGATATTCCTTTGGCACACTAAAGTGTGCCCTACATATCTGTCGCAAATACCTTTCATAATTGGCAGATTAAAATCTACCAGCCTAAAAAAGGCATTTGCCTTTATTCCAATCCTGTATGTTTCAAAAAGCTATCCTCGGCATTCATTAGATCCAGGATGGAGATCTTATAGTCAAAATATGCCTTTTGTGAGGCAAGCTCCGCATTCAGTAGATCCTCCTGGTAACGTATCAGGGTGTCTGAGTTCGACCTCCCATATTTAAATCTTTTTTCTTCCTGGAGGAGTTTTCCTTCCTGGAGGTTTTTTACCCGTTTCATCGTCGATATGTTGACCTTGTTGACGGAAAATTTTCTGAACTTTTCATCTATATCGGATACGATCTCTCTTTCTGTCTTTTGTAGATTTATAATAGCCTTTGTTTTTTCCAATGTCGCTGCTTCATATTCGCTGTTGGCTTCGTTGTTTTCGAGAGGATATGTAAACTCTATGCCTATATAATATTTAGGATTTGAGTCTTCAAGGACGTCTGAAAGCGCCCTATAGTATTTACTGCTTATGCCGTTCGTTGCAAATGTGGCATTCAGGTCTATCTCCGGAAGGCGAGAATTTGATTTCATCTCCAGCGTTATCTTTTTTGCCGCTATGTCATTTTTTTTAGATGTATAATCGCGCCTATTTTCAAACGCTGTCTCTAGACTTTTTATAAAACTGGTATTAAAATCTACATCTAAAAGCGTATCGATCGGAAGCAATCTTATCTCATTCTTTAGATTCAGCCGGACCCTTAGAAGCTCTTCGGTTGATTTTAATTCATTTGAAGCCATTAAAAGGTCGTTTTTCCTTATGTGCATATTTGCCTCAGCTGCCAGGACATCACCTGTTTCAACAAGCCCTATCTTTAATTTCTTGCGATGCTGGTTGAAGAGCCTGACGGCCTTTTTTAACATCTCCTTTTTTATTCCATGATCTTCCCGGGCGAGGACCAGCTTCCAGTAACTCTCTTCAGCCAGAATTATCGCGTCCTCGATCTTTATATAGGAATCCAGCTCAGCATTTTTAATCTCCCACTTGACTACATCTATATCGCCGCGGTCGATCAGTCCAAAAAAGTTTTTCGCTATTGGCTGGGTCAAGCTTATCTCTATCTGAGAATCATGATATGGATTTGAAGAGACAAAAGAAGAGTCTGTCCATTCCCTTTTATTTGTAAGATCTATCTCTACATCTGTCCCTGTCGCCTTGAGCTTCTTATCAAATCCAACATTGTAATCATTTGTTACGCTTTTTGAACCGGAGATACTGGATGATCGTTTTCTCTGGTCGTCGGTATAACCTATCTCCCACTTTAAGAGTGTATCGAACACCGCTTCTTTGTAACCAAGATCAGTTCCCTTTATCTCTGAATCCAAACGCGCAAGTTTGATCTCGAGATTGTTGTTTGCAGCGATCAACCTTACGTCTATAACCGAGATAGGCAGCGCATTATCTTTTTCGACTTCCTGAGAAAGGGTCTCAAGGCAGGGTAAAAATACAACGCCTATTATTATAAAAAAGGTTAAAAGGCCTCTCATTATATCAAGCCCCTTTCTCTGAGAGTATGCTTACGATCTTTCTGAGTATATTAAGATACTGATGCTGTTCTTCTGATGTAAGGTGGATCAGGATATTTTTCCATCTGCCTCGTACTGTATCCAGGAAATTCTTCACCATCTTTTCACCTTTTTTAGTAAGAGAGACTACTATCGCGCGTCTATCCTCCAGGTCAGGTTCTCTTTTTACATAGCCAGCCCTGGCCAGTCTATCTATGAGGCCTGTTGCAGTGGGGGGAGAGATGCCGCGCGCCTTAGCCAGGGTTTTAAGCCTGCATCTACCATAATCATGGATGGAGGCAAGCATTACCATCTGGGTAGTTGTAACATTGCTTTTTGATAAGAAGCTGTGTTTTGTGCCTTTCATAAGCTTAGGCAGCATTATAGCGATCTCATCAGTTACTTTATCAATGGTAGCCATAAAATACCCCCTTCTCATTTAGTTAGTTTGCCTAACTAAATATTAGCATACCAAACTATATTTGTCAAGGGTGATTTATTGGGGGGTGGGGGGGGATCTCTATTCTTCTTTCCAGTTGATTATAAAAGGATAGGAGAAATCTGTTGCCACGTTGTCAAATGCATCTGCCATAGCGCCGGTATCAAAACTTACGTCCGGGGTGCCTGTGAACACGTCAGCGTCACCTTCTACATAGAAAGCGCCGTCTATCGTGGTGTTTCCGCGGACAGATAATTCCTCGGTGACCCAGATAATGCCTCTAAATGTCCCGCCGGTAAATATTAGGTCCCCGTTTACTACCAATATCCCGCTTCCGGTCCAACCCGCAGATGTTATCTGCAGGTCGCCAACTACCCATGTTATATTATTTACTGGTGTTATATTATTGGCGGGGTCAGTATAAGAATTTGTAGCATTGCTTTCCATGACAGCTTTTGTAACACCAAAGACGGTTTCAAAATCAGCTGGTATGGTTTCTTCTATATCGCCGTTCACTTCAGCATTGCCTCTCAGAGTGACGTTATCCGCGGTTACGGCTGTTGTAAAAGCGCATTCAATTGTGGCTGTTGTCTTACGGTCTCCATCCTCATCATTATCTATTTTGGAAATTATAGTATCAATATTAGCGTAATCGTCATCATCATCGGGCGTTCTCCCTTTAGAAGTTATTAAAAATACACTTGTAGGGTCTGCTTGAGACGCTTCTTTTATCCTCTCTACCTTAGTATAATAATGCCCTATGTTTTCAAACTTTCCAGAGAAAGGCCCTGTATCTGGAAGACTTGGTATAACACTATCCATACCTGCCTCTGCGAGCCAGAATGCCTGCACAGAATCTCTTTCTCTTTGTGCGAATCTTTGCTCGTGAATACTTTTGGAGCTAAAGCCAATAGCGAGTATTATAAGTACAGTTATAAGCATATAGGCAGCAATGAGCATAAAACCTTTGTTGTTCTTAAAATTTTGCGTAGTCAATTTCTGATCTCCACTTCTGAGGCAAGGGTTATATCTGATTGAATAGTGTCCTCGCCAGGGAATGTATCCTTTTGCGCAGTAATGCTGATATTTAGTATCTCTGGAGTTAGAGCATTGCGGCTGAAAGTCAATGTTGAAATATTGTTTGCCAGAACCCTTTGATCCTCCCCGACCTGTGTTCTTAGTAACTGCTCGTTGTCCAATCCGCCAAGTGAGTATTGTATATTGCCGGACCATACAGCGCCGGTTTCAGAAATACTGACAGGTATCTTAAATGTCACAGAGTTGTAGTCTGCGCCATCCGCAGGTACCCCTGCAATCGTAGAGAGCTGTGCCTGGCGTAATTCCCTTATCATTGTGCCTAGGCCCCTGCGTGTCTCCTGCTGCACTTTTAGCTGCGAACCGCTCGAGTTCCAGGAAACCCTTGCGATCCTTAATGTTTTAAAAATCGCCGCAAAGATTATTGTAAATAAAGCTACGACTATGATAGTTTCGATTAATGTCAGGCCTTTATCTTTTTTTAAGATCATCTGCGCCCTATTAAAGTTACTATTTCTGCGGGGGAGGAAAGTCTCCCATCGCCATTTACGTCTTCACCGGCATCGAAAGCACCGTTTAAGTTTACATCCTCGCCTATTGTTCTATTTGAACGCTCTCTCCATGAAGCAGTTATATATGCTATTAGAAGATCTGGATCTGTATTATCTATAAATACGGTACCTTTTGCTTGTACATCGCCTGTTACTGAGTCAACAGGGAGCCCATTCACATCAAAGGTATCTCCGTCGAACGTTGCAAATATACCATTGTCATCATTGCCATCCCCATCATCATCATCAAAAAAAGGGCTATGATTCCGCACTTCCTCCATTTTGTCCTGGACTGCCGTTATAGAAAGGGCGAGTTTTCTTGAGTTTTCATTCAGCGAAAAGAGTCCTATAATGGTTGCGAAAAATCCGCTGATAAAGATAGCCAAGATACCAGTGGTTATCATCAGCTCTAGCAGAGTGAAACCAGAATTATTTTTATTTTTAATAGCTATATTATTAGTCATATTCCCTAATACAATTATACCACAAAAACCACATTGACTCAAATGCAAGGATTTAGCGGATTTCATGCTTTTTGGCGGTAATATTTTCCTTGCTTTTAGAGGGGATTACTGGTAATATTTTATCGAAATGAAAGATAATAGACCGCATAAAGAAGAGAATGCTGAGCGCCGAAAGTATATCAGGCTCAATGTCGTGTTCCCTGTAGAATTTCAGTTTCTAGACCCTGAAACAGGAGGGTCGATCAGTGACATAAAACAGGGCTTCACAAGAGATGTCGGAAAGGGAGGTATCTGTTTAGAGGTCAATAATATAGAGGAAGGATTCGAAGAGATCCTGAGACTAAAGAAGGCCAGATTGGATTTACGCCTTCACATACCCTTAGGTAAAAGAGAGGTAAAGGCAGTAGCCAGCATTGCGTGGCATGAAAAGATAAAAGCAGGATATCCAAATAAGTACCTGGTCGGCCTTTCATTTAGAGAGATAGACCCGAAGGAGGGAAACAGGGTTTATCTTCACGCCAAGAGAATATCCTTGACCCCAAAGGTCGTCTCGATCTTTATTTTATCTTTAATCGTAGGACTAGCCTATTTTTATACTTCAGGCCTTAAATTGAGGATAGAAAATAAAAAGTTGGTGACGAAGTTTGTAGAGATTTCCGCAGTGAGGTCGAAATTTCAAAAGGATATCATCGACTTTGATAGAGAGCGCAAGGAAATAGAGAAAAGCCTTTTAGAAAATCAGGAAAAGATCAAGCAGTATAAAGATAGAGTCAAGGATGCGAAAAAAATATCCCTAGAGCTAAGAAAAAAGGACAAATTACTTGAGGATTTCGAGAAGGATTCACTCGAGATAAAAGAGAGGCTTAAAGAGGCCCTTTCTGAAAAACATAAGTCTTTTAATAAAGTCACCCTTTTATCGAAGGAAGCCGAATATTTGAAAAAGAGGATTACTAGGCTTTCAAAAGATAGCGTTTCAGCCGAAGACAGTTTAAAGGAGCTTCTGAGTTCTTTTGAAGAGGTAGAGGAGAAGGGTATGTCAAGCTTGTATAGATGGATTAAAAATCATCAAAATGCGATCTCCGGTTTAGTGGTGAGCTATGAAGGCGATAAAGATCTTGATGATTGGGCCTTTACCTATGACCAGTCTCTCGCAGCGCAATCTTTTACTTTGAAGGGGGACAAGGATAATGCGCAAAGGATTTTAGATTTTTATAAAGAAAAGGCTGAAAAAGTATATGGGGGTTTTGTCAATGCTTACGACGCTTATACAGGTTTGATCGTGGAATATGATGTGCATGCCGGACCTAATATATGGCTTGGCCTGGCAGTGCTTCAATATACCGATAAGTTTAAGGACGAGAGGTATCTTTCATTAGCAGAGGATATAGGCAAATGGTTGATCAAATTGCAGAGGGAAGATATAGAGTTTGGAATCCGAGGAGGACCGAACTTTACGTGGTTTAGCACGGAGCATAATCTGGATGCCTATGCATTTTTTGGTATGTTGCATAAGATTACAGAAGAAAAGATATATAAAGAGGCGCAGGAAAGGGTATTAGGATGGATCAAGAAAAGAGGCTTTAATAGGCGAGAAGGAAGATTAAATAGAGGCAAAGGAGATGCTACTATTGCTACAGATACATTTGCGTGGGCCATAGCAGCCATTGGCCCAAGACTTCTGAAGGAACGCGACATGGATCCGGACCAGATCATGGATTTCGCAGAGACAAACTGCCTTGTTAACACCTATTATAAAAGGCCGGATGGCGAACGTCTAAGTATTGTCGGATTTGATTTTGGAAAATATAAACATTTGGCAAGGGGCGGCGTTATATCTACCGAATGGACCGCTCAGATGGTAGTGTCACTGAGGATAATGGCAGGATACCATAGAGAAGAAAAGAATTTCATAAAAGCGAATTATTACAAGAAAAAGGCGGACTTTTATCTCTCAGAGTTAGCGAAGATGGTGATCGTAAGTCCTTCCAAAATAGGCCAAGGTGAGGGATGCCTACCTTATGCCAGTCAGGATGATGTGGATACCGGTCATGGGTGGAGAGTGGCGCGTGGCGCCACGACAGGTTCTACTGCCGGGACAGCATATACGATCTTTGCCAGGCATAATTACAATCCATTGGCGTTCGAATAAATTTACATGAAAAATAAAAGAATACTTATTTTAGTCATAGTTTTTGTAGCTATTTCTTTCTTAATAGTCAGATTTTTGCCACATACAGGGATCGGGAAAGAGGATTATAGAGATGTGCATGCGTTATGTGTGATCGATGGCGATACTATAGAGCTTTCAAATAGGGAAAAGGTGAGGTATATAGGGATAGATACGCCTGAATTAAATAAGAAATACGAGTCTGGGTGGGTTTATGAGCCTATGCCGTACGCAGAACTTGCGAGGGATCTTAATAAAAAACTTATTGAAGGGAGGCTAGTTCGGTTAGAGTTTGATGTTCAGAAAAGGGATAAATATAATCGCCTCCTTGCCTATGTATATAGCGGAGATAAGATGGTCAATCTGGAGATGGTCAGAGAGGGTTATGCGATGATTTACACGTATCCGCCAAACGTAAAATATATGGAGGAATTTTTGGATGCCCAAAAGGAGGCAAGAGAGCGCAAGAAGGGGTTGTGGGGTGACTTGGAAGAGAACATTTTATCTAGTTCCGAAGCTAAAGAGCATATAGGGTCTTTAAGGGCGGTAGAGACAGAGGTTGTAGATACATATTTATCAGAACGCGTGCTGATATTAAACTGCAGAGATAATTTTAAGATAGCTATATTCAGGAATAATCTAACGTATTTTCCTAAGATGGCTATGCGTTCACCTGACGGTTATTTCAAACATAAGACTATCAGGGTATATGGTGTTATTAAAGATTATAAGGGTTCCCCTGAAATAGTACTTAATGATGCCTCCCAATTGGAGATATTGTAATAGAAAGTCTTTTAAAAACACTTAAATAAGTTTGCTTTTTTGCCTTTACTGGTGTATACTTTTCTTAGAGATAAGAGAAAGCAAAATTTGGCTTAAAAAGACCTGAAAAGGCAAACTAATCGAAAGATTGGGACGCAAAGCTCAAGACCTAAACCCTTAAGGGTATGGTAGCTGAGTTGCCGAGGCAAAAGCGTGTCCATTCTTTCGATTTTTTATTTTTATGCTGGATACCGCAGAGGAAAGCAATGAAAGATAATCTTAGGAATTACATAGTCATAGCTTTAATAGTCATGGCCATCTCGATCCTTAACGTAGAGAGCGTTACCTCTGAAACCGTGGCTATAAAAGGCGTCACGAAGATACAGCGGATGGGCGGGTATGTTCTTTTGATAAATTATGAGACACGCAAGGATCAGACGGATAATCTACTTTTTAAAGTATATTGCAAGTTTGAGAAGGGCGATCTTGCATTTACAAGCAGTTCTCTTAATAATGTCGAGAGAGGCTGGCATAAGACTAAGATACCCATTTCAGACACTATAAAGAAAAGATATGGCTCCTTGCGGGGATATAGGATAGATCTTTATGATAGCGGGATACTTGTAGACACAAGGGAATCTTACTAAAGAGGCCAAAATCAGGTTTCTCTTGACTATTACCTACCTAAACAGTTAAAATAAACTATAAAATAGAGGACGAATGGACGGATAGCTTGGTTTTTAAACTTTTCTGTTCATTATTTAAGAGCTTGTAGGAGAGAGGGGAGGTCTCAGGTGACAAGAAAAAAACGAAGGGCAAAGGTAAAAAAGAAGAGAAAAGGCAAACGCCATGCGCGGAAATAAAAAAAGGATAGGTATACTTACAGGCGGCGGCGATTGCCCTGGCCTAAATGCCGCTATAAGGGCAGTCAGTAAAGCAGCCATCCTTAATTATAATATGGAGGTCATAGGCATAAGGGATGGCTATATTGGCCTTATAGAGAATAAATACTCCCCCTTAGCTTATAAAGATGTCTCAGGTATTTTGACTGAAGGCGGCACTTTTTTAGGCGCTTCAAATAAGACAAATCCTTTTAGATATTCTTCCGGCGGTAGATTAAGAGATGTCTCTAATCTGGTGCTGAGGAATGTTAAAATGATGCGCTTGGGAGGCCTGGTAGCTATAGGCGGAGATGGCACGCTTAGTATCGCTTACAAACTATATAAAAAAGGCCTTAAAGTAGTCGGACTCCCAAAGACGATAGATAATGATCTAAGGATGACTGATGCGACAGTTGGCTTTGACTCTGCGGTCGTAACAGCTACTGAGGCCATAGATAAGCTTCACACAACAGCGCAATCTCACCACAGGGCAATGGTGATAGAGGTGATGGGTAGATATGCCGGATGGCTTGCGCTCTATGCAGGCACAGCAGGGGGCGGAGACATAATTATAATACCCGAGATGCCATATGACATTAAAAAGGTATGCAGTAGAGTCATAGAAAGGAATAGGCACGGGAAGAGATTCAGCATTGTTGTTGTAAGTGAAGGGGCTAAGCCGAAAGGCGGAGGCATGGTCATTAAAAAAATTATCAAAGATTCTACTGACCCTGTCCGCTTAGGCGGTATAGGAAATAAGATAGCAAATGATATTGAGGAGTTAACTGGCCTTGAGACAAGGGTGACTGTTCTTGGCCATCTTCAAAGAGGAGGAGCTCCTTCCCCATTTGATAGAATACTCGCTACTCGCTTAGGCACATTCTGTTGCAATCTGGTAGCCAGAGGAGAATTTGGTAAAATGGCAGCCTTAAAGGGAAAAGATATTGTAGCAGTTGAATTAAAGGATGCCGTTAAAGCTATAAGGAAGGTAAAACCAAAGGACCCTATTATTGCCTCAGCTTTGGCTGTGGGCACATCATTTGGGGTTTAAATATTTGACATAGTTCGATTTTTGTGGTATAAAGAAAGAGGCAGCTAAAACTATTTTCTTTTTCGGCAGCTCGGTTACCTTATCGGAGAGGTGGTTGCCTTATAGCCCTGTATCGAGAGATACAGGGCTATTCTTTTGACATTTATTTAAAATTTATAAGAGATCCCTGCAGTAAAGGTACCTTCATCTACTCTACGTAACTTAATATTCTTATTTCATAATTGCATATCCAGCTCTTTGGTAGTAAAATAAAAAACATAGGTATACTATGAAGACAAACAACATCAAGAACCTCTATTTATCCCACAAAAAAACAGCGGTTATCTTTATTTCTTTATTTTTCCTTGCGATTATAGTGCGGTTCCCTTATTTTTTTTATTCTATTATCAGCTGGGATGAAAGCACCTATATTATTATGGGGCAGGATCTTCTCGACGGCAATCTTCCTTATGCTCATCTATGGGAGAACAAATCCCCTCTAGTTTTCTTATTTTATGCCTTGTTTATATTATTATTCGGGAAAAGTATTGTTGCGGTAAGACTAGGCGGCCTTTTATGTGTTTTTATTTCATCGTGTGTCATTTACAAGGTCGGTAAGCATATCTATGGGAGGACGGCTGGTTTTTGGGGCGCGATTCTTACTGTTGTATATTCAAGCACCTTTATTGACGGACAGGCGACAATGACAGAACACATACTTCTTCTGCCGATGAGTCTTATTCTATGGTGTATTTTGACGAAAAAACGCACCAATAAAAATACCTTTTTTACAGGTCTTTTGCTTGGGATCGCGATATTGATCAGAATGAATATGATCTATTCTATTATAGCGATTATAGTGGCCCTGTTTTTAGATAGATCGGAGAGGGATATCTTCAGGCCAGTAAGGAATTTTTTTATTCTGTTATCAGGTATTTTAGCGCCTTTTATCGCTATAGCAGGCATATATCTTTTTAATAACAGCCTTGATCTACTGGTTAAAACAGTTAGAGCTGCATTGGCCTTTGCTTCTTATGGAAAACCGGGTTTTTGGGAGCTTACTTTGAAGGCCGGGAATGAAATATTAAATAGTTTCCTATCTCTGAATATTCTTATCTGGATTGTTTTTCTTTGCGGTATTATTATTGTGTATATCAGATCCATCAAGCAAAAAGATATGAGATCTGCGGCCACGATAATATCGGCGTTTTTTCTGACAGTTTTACTCTCTATAATAAAGACAGGCAGGGTCTTCCCGCATTACCTGATCCAGCTGGTGCCATTCATGGCGATCATAGGAGGCGTAGGTTTATCTTTTATATTTTCTTCGAGGCGCATGTGGAATAAAGGCCTTGCATCCATTGTCTTAGTCATTGGTCTATCACTATCCTTAATACCGACAACAAGGGAATATGGATTTTTTTTAAAGAAGGCCCGTCATTATAAACCCTTGTTTATGGACATGGGATATTATATAGCTTATTACTTAAATAGCCATGATGTCTCAGGGCAGTATGTTTTTTTATGCAGTCACCATATTGGATACTGGTTGACAGGCGCAAAGATCCCGACTAAATATGCGCACCCGTCTAATTTGGGAAAAGAGTACTTATTAAAAGCCATCGATGGAAAGACAGCATCTTCCGAGAGCGCGCTACAAAATATATTGATGAAGAAGCCGGTATTTATAGTGAAGCCTCTAAAGGTGGATTATTTTAATAAGGGGTGTAATGCCATTTTGGACACTGAGATAGAAAGGCGTTATGAATTGGACGAAAAGATAGGTCCTATAGATATATATAAAAGAAAGGCAGTAAAATGAAGAGCATAGTAGTGATCCCGACATATAACGAAAAGGATAATATAAAGAATGTTATCAAGGCAATAATAAAACAGAAGGCTAATATAGATATATTATTTGTCGATGACAATTCGCCTGATGGGACAGGCAGATTGGCTGAGACCCTGTCAAAGGAATATACCTGCGTTCACATCCTGCATCGTGAAAGGAAGGAGGGATTGGGCCGGGCGTATGTCGATGGTTTTAAATGGGCTCTAAATAAAGGATATGAAATAATAATGCAGATGGATGCGGATCTTTCACATGACCCAAACGCTATACCTGTATTCCTTGAGAAAATACAAGATCATGATGCCGTGTTTGGCAGTCGTTATTTAAGAGGCGTGAGGGTCTGTAACTGGTCATTTAAGAGACTCCTTTTTAGTAAATTTTCAAACGAGTTTATCAGGATCATGCTCAGGCTAGATTCTACAGATACGACTACGGCATTTAAGTGTTTTAAAAGAAACGTGCTCGAGTCAATAAACCTGGATAGTTTAAAGGGAAGGCAAAATGCATTTTTAATAGAACTTGTCCATAAAGTCGTTAAAAGCGGGTTTAAGACAACTGAGATCCCATTTATGTTCATAGAGAGAAAAAAAGGCGAATCAAAGGCGGAGTTCAAGGTCGTTATCGAGTCTCTGTGGGTGATTTTGAGACTTATGTTTTTCGGAAAAATTTGATACAGGAAAATCAGAAAAAGTTCCTACAATAGTCCTGCAATAATGTCAAATTCGTACTCAATGGTGCGGAAGGAGGGAGTTGAACCCACATGGGCTTGCGCCCACAGACTTCTGAGGCCTGCGCGTCTGCCAGTTCCGCCACTTCCGCTTACTTCGTAAACAAAAGTATACAGCTATCCATCCAATATGTCAATTGCAATGCTTTGTTCAAGGCCAGGCCTTTAACATACTAGCTTTGGACATGCCGGGCATGCAATCACCTTCACCTTGATTTTTAGGGTGTTTTTTGGTATATTAAGCTATTACATGGAATATAACTCTACGATTACTAATAGGGCTGCCAGACGTGACTATTTTATTCTTGAGACCATAGAGGCAGGCCTTGCGCTTATTGGATCTGAGGTTAAGTCCTTAAGGGCCGGGAGGGCGAGTTTAGCAGAAAGCTTTGCAAAGGTAGAGGATAAAGAGATTTTTTTACACCATATGCACGTAAGTCCTTATGAATATGGCGATAAAAAAGAACAGGATCCGCTCAGGCCTAAGAAGCTTCTTTTACATAAAAAAGAAATAGAGTATCTTGTAAATAATATTACTCAGAAGAGACTTTCACTTATCCCTTTGAAGGTCTATTTCAAAAAAGGTTTTGCTAAAGTAGAGCTGGCATTGGCAAAAGGGAAAAAACAGTACGATAAGCGCGAGGCAATAAAGCGTAAAGAGGCAGAAAGAACTATGAGAAGGGCAAAACGATATAGTACGAAGTAAAACGTTTAGTTTAACCGAAAATAGGGGGGCGAAAGGTTTCGACTCTAGTAGGCTTGGAGAGAGCAGCATGTCGAGGTTGTCAGGAGGCCTCGGAAAACACCTGGCACAAATCAAACGCCAACTACAATGCAGTAGCTGAAGCGGAAGCCATTTTGGTTTCTAGCGAGGCGGTAGCTGTTGCCTAACTAAAGGCAACCCGTTTACAGGTCCTGCCTGTGGGACTTGATAGACGCCATTAGCAGGCTGGCTCGATCTATTTATGTTTTTTGGGATTGGGCGAGGAGCATAAAAAGACTTTGTCTTGGGTTATCCCGTTTATCGGAGCACCTAAGGCGAGAACAAAAGGTAAACTAAACATGTAGAGACTCTTTTTGGGATACCTGAGGACGCGGATTCGATTTCCGCCGCCTCCACCAATAAACGCGTACATACCATGAACCAAGAATCGGAAAATAAAAAATCTTTGACTAATCCTAAGATTATTCTTGTCACAATAATATTATTTTCCCTTGCCCTGCGATTGCCAGCGCTATTCTCTCAGCATATAGAAAATGATGAGCTGATATATCAGGTACTGGCAGACAAGGTTTCCTCGAATCCGGGAGACTATAGTTTGCAAGGCACAGCTATATTAAATCAACTCCCTAAAATTATTTACGATAAGCCTTTGTTCCATTACCCGCCGCTTTTTACTTATGGGCTTATATTATTCGAGAAGCTTTTCGGAGACAAGTACCAGATATTATTTCCGGTGCTCGCCAGCGTATTGACTATTTTAATCATATTTGCAATCGGTAGTGAGCTTTACGATGAAAAGGTAGGGTTGACTGCAGCCTTTATTCTTTCTTTCTGTCCAATAACGCTGCATTCCTCTACAAAGATATGGATAGATGCGGTGCTTACCTTGTTCTGCGCATTGAGCGTATATCTTTCGGTATTGGCGGTTAAAAGAGAAAAGGCATTTTGGTATATTTTGGCCGGAATCTCTTTTGGGCTGGCAGTCCTTTTAAAGTTTTCGGCGTTGCTTATCATAGCCCCGATAGCGTATCTTTTTTTAAGAAAATTAAACGCGAAGAGATTGATTTATGCCGCATATTTTTTAATATTTTCGATGTTGGTAACAGGGCCGTGGCTATTCATATTTTATAAAACATTTGGAACATTTTTCCCATGGTGGGTTAGTCCTTCAGAAGAATTGGCGCGCATGTTTCCGTTTATTGAAATGACAATGAATAGGCCGTGGTATTTTTATTTTTCCAATCTTGGTAAAGTCGCGCCAATATATCTTTTTGCGTGGGTAACTATGGCAAGATCAATAAGACGGACTCACGAATGGCTTGTGCCTATTTGGGCATTAGCCTACATAGGAGGATTTACGCTTATTAGGCTTATGGGCATGGGAGGCTGTATTATGAGGCATATACTGCCGGCTATTCCGGCCTTTTCTATTTTGTCCGCAAGACTGGCCTTTACAAAAAATAAAATTCTTTGCGTCATCTCCAGTGTTTTTCTTGCTTATGGCTTAATGACAGGGGTTTTAAACGCCTTTTTTTTTCAGGTAGCTGATGTGTTTCCTTTTTCGTATTTTTTAGCTCTTATTAAATGAGTATCTTCGTATAAAGGGATAAGACTATAGATTATGCAGATGAGCATGAGACCCATAGGAATATTTGACTCAGGCGTAGGCGGGCTTACTGTAGTCAAAGAGATTACCAAAAGACTTCCCAAGGAGCGGATAGTATATCTAGGCGATACAGCAAGGGTGCCTTATGGCACAAAATCTCCAGAGACCATAAAGCGTTTTTCAATAGAGAACACTAAATTTTTAATGAAGTCTGGCGTAAAACTCATTGTTGTGGCCTGCAATACTGCCTCGAGCATTTCTTTGCCTATTTTGATAAGAAGGTTTAATGTCCCCATCGTAGGCGTTATTAAGCCCGGAGTCCAAAGGGCAATAGAGACGACCAGAAACAAAAGGATAGGGGTAATAGGGACATCCACTACAATAAAGAGTAATGCATACAGGAACGAGATAAAGCGGATTTCTAAAGGCGTAAAAGTGATCTCACAGGCCTGTCCTCTATTTGTGCCTCTCGCTGAAGAGGGATGGCTAAATGGAAAAGTAACTCTTGATGTTGCAAAGAGATATCTCGCCCCACTTGTAAAGAGTAGGATAGACACCCTCATCCTCGGCTGCACGCATTATCCTCTTTTGAAATATGTGATTTCACAGGCAATTGGCAGGGATGTGAATATTATAGATTCTGCTAGTTCAGTGGCAAATGAAGTAGCGGGTATATTGCAAGGGATCGATATCTCATCCTGCGCGTCAAAAAAGCCAAGACATCACTTTTTTGCGACAGATGCGGTAGAACAGTTTGTAAGAGTAGGGGAGAAGTTCTTGGGTACGAAGATCGATAAAATCAGGAGGGCGGATTATGTATGAGATCTTGATACGCTCAGATTTTAGCGGCGCTCATAATCTTAAAGGATATAGGGGAAAATGCGAAGGGTTGCACGGGCACAACTGGAAGATAGAGGCAAGGTTTAAAAAAGATTCTCTCGATAAGATAGGCATGGCTGTGGATTTTAAAGTATTAAAATCCAAGCTCAAAACTGTGCTTAGTAAATTAGACCATGTATATCTTAATAAACTAAGCGCTTTTAAGAGAAAGAATCCTTCCGCGGAGAATATCGCGAAGTATATTTTTGAAGGGCTTAAGTGTTCCGTCAGGCAAAAAGGCCTTTTTGTCAAATCAGTGTCTGTCTGGGAATCCGAAGGTTCCTGCGCGACGTATTACGAATAGGCTTGTTCGAGGGGCATCCTTAATCAGGGTCATCTATGCGAGTTATATACGATCTGGCATTTATAATCTTCGGTATAGTCTACCTGCCGTATCTAATACTGACAAAGCGCTATAGATATGGTATGGGTAATAGATTTGGTATTTTATCCAAACGCCTTAAATCTATCTCTTCCAAAAACAGGGTGATATGGATACATGCGGTCAGCGTAGGAGAGATGAAGGCAGCCAGTATTCTTGCCCCTTTTTTAAGAAAGACATTCCCCTCACACACCCTTATATTTTCAAGTGTTACACATACAGGCAATAAGATTGCCAGGACCATAGCCACAGGTGAAGAAGAGGTTTTTTATCTTCCGATAGATGTAAGTTTTATAGTAGATAGGGTCGTGAATATTATTAAGCCAGAATTATTTTTGTGTCTCGAAACAGAACTCTGGCCCAATCTTATTTCATCTCTTTACAGAGTTAATGCAAAGATTATTCTTGTAAACGGAAGGATTTCCAACAGGTCATACTTCGGCTATAAAAAGATCAGATTCGCAATTTCTCCTATTTTGAGTAAATTTTCCGTTATCTTGATGCAGTCAGAAGAGGACAGAGTGAGGATCCGGACTTTAGGGGCGCCTAAAGAGAAGGTTTTTGTAACGGGAAATCTAAAATTTGACTTGCCATTATCGGAGCCGGCTAGCCAAAGACGCCAGATAAGGGAAAGCTTAAAGATAGACGACCAGGATATTTTGTTAATAGCAGGCAGTACGCATAGAGGGGAAGAAGAGCAGCTCCTTGGCTGTTTTTCAAGACTTAAAAAAGAATATAGTAATCTAAGATTTCTTATTGCGCCGCGCCACGTAGAGCGCGCCCAAGAGATAATAGAGCTTTTAAGAAATCGAGGCTTTAAATCTGTGATGTTTTCAGCTTTAAGCAGTTTGAATCTCGAGCCTCGAGCTTCGAGTGCTGAGCGCGTAATCATCCTTGATGTAATCGGCGTCCTTAAAACTGTCTATTCTGCCTCAGATATTGTATTTGTAGGGGGAAGCCTTGTAAAAAAAGGTGGCCAAAATCCTATTGAACCCGCGAGTATTGCAAAGCCAATAATATTAGGAAAGTTTACATTTAATTTCCAAGATGTGGTTAAATCCTTTCTTGAAAATGGGGCTTGTATCCAGGTAAAAAATAAGGATGAGCTCTATTCTGCTGTTAGATCACTGATAGATGACTCTGAAGAGAGAAAAAGTCTCGGGATAAGTGCTTTAGGCACTGTGACTAAGAATTCAGGCTCCAGTCAGCGCACTATAGACCTCATTTTGTCAATATGCAGGCCTTAAAGAGATTGCTTTGACAAAACCTGCCAAATATACTACAATATAGGACTAATATAGTATATATATGGAGGCAATATGAAAGCCAAAGATGTCATGTCAAAAGAGGTGGTTACTGCTTCACCCTCTACGCCCATGCGCGAGATCTACGACATTTTTAGAAAGACGCGTTATGGAGGTATGCCCATAGTCGATAAACATAGAAAGATCCTTGGTATGGTCACAAAGGCAGAGATCCTATCAGTCTTTTTACCTGACTATTTTGATATGCTGGGTGAAAATATTGTATTTATAGATGATTTTGGGGCCCTGGATGAAGAATTTGAATCCATGCCTTCATTTGAGCTTTTTATAGCAGAGGATATTATGAAAAAGGGGGCAGTGACAGTGGAAGGGAATGCCTCGCTTCTGAAGGTAGCAGCTGTGATGATAAAGAAAAATGTCCGCAGGGTCCTGGTAGAAAAAGATGGTATTCTTAGCGGGATAATTACAAGAGGAGATATCTGCAGGGCATTCTTTGAGAATGGAGATATAAAAAGACATGTTTAGCGTTATAATCGCTTCTACAATAGTCATGGCCGCGCTTTATTTTATAATAACTGAAAAAATCGACAGGGTTATAGCTGTATTGGGCTGCGCTCTTCTAATGATTATCTTTGGGCAGATTTTCGGTTTTTATTCTCAGGATCAAGCGCTCAAGGCAATAGACTTTAATACCCTTGGTCTGCTTTTGGGTATGATGGTCATAGCTTCAGTACTTAAAAGGACAGGATTTTTTACGTATATTGCTATAAGCCTGGCAAAACTTTCAAAAGGAAAACCCGTTCTTTTAATGGCCCTTTTAGGTATAGCTACTGCATTTCTTTCAATGTTGGTGGATAATGTTACGACCATTCTAATCATTGCGCCTATTTCAATTTTGGTGTGCGATATGTTAGGGATAAATCCTTTGCCTATTTTAATGGCAGAGATATTGCTTTCCATCATAGGAGGAGTGGCGACTCTGGTGGGTGACCCTCCGAATATATTTATTGGCTCTGCCGCCGGACTTAGTTTCAATGATTTTTTAAGGAATCTATTCCCGGTAACGGTCGTCACCGTACTTTTTTCATTTTTTATACTTAAATTTATACATAGGAAAAAACTTTCCGGTAAACCCAGGAATTTTCAGGCTATTATGAATATAGACGCAAAGAAGGCAATAAAAAATCCACAGGATATGATAAAGTGCTTGGTGGCAATCGGTGTTACATTTTTACTTTTCTTCCTTCACGATCGTCTGGGATTATACCCTTCATTTATAGCCCTGATCGGCGCAGGGCTGGCATTTTTGCTTTTAAGGCCGGATCCTGAGGAGATATTTCGTGATATTGAATGGCCGGTATTGGCATTTTTTGCATGTTTTTTTGTTATTGTAGGGGGGCTCCAGGCGACAGGCATTTTATCTCAGCTTGCAAGAAAGACAGTCTTTTTGGCTAAACTTGATATCAGACTATATAAAGTAATGTTTTTGTGGATAACAGGGATATTTTCATCCTTGATAGGGGCAGTGCCTTTTACAATGGTTATGATCCCCATAGTAAAGAATCTTTCAACTTTGGGGATCAATGGGGATGGCCTTTGGTGGATCCTTGCTCTCGGTGTCGGCTTTGGCGCAAATGGCTTACCTATGGGGCACGCAGCAAGTATTCTCGGTATAGGCCTAAGCAAAAAATCCAGAAGCCCTATTGATATTAAAACATGGCTTTCTTCGGCTACTATCGTAAGCGCAGCATCCCTTATTTTTGTGACTATTTTGATATTCTTGGGTTTCTTCTGATAAATTATGGACTTAAAAAGATGGCGTTTCTTTCTCGCACCTTTTTCATATATCTATTTTTTAATTATCTCCCTCCGCAATATTTTTTATAAATATCATATTTTTAAAGGATATGCGCTTCAAGCCAGGGTTATAAGTGTGGGGAATATTACGTGGGGCGGGACCGGGAAAACGCCCGCAGCCGTATTTATCGCTCAGGCACTTTTGAAACAAGGGAAAAAACTTTCAGTCCTTATAAGAGGATATGGAAACGATGAAGCAGATTTACTTTCAAAACTAGTCCCCGGAGTTGTAGTTGCCTCAGGCAAGGATAGGGTCAAGACTGGCCAGGGGACAATCACCGGGCATTCAGTAGATACGATTTTATTGGACGATGGTTTTCAGTACAGGCGGTTAAAAAGGGATCTGGATATTGTATGCATAGATGCTACAGATCCTTTTGGCAATGGATGGGCGATACCTATGGGCTCAATGCGGGAGGGGTTAAGGGGCCTTGAGAGGGCAGATATTTTTTTGATTACAAAAGTCGATCTAGTAGAGGATGGAAACAGATTAAAAGAGTTGGAGCATCGCTTAAGGACGATCAATCCTAAAGCAACCCTCGCAAAATCCATCCATTCACCCCGGTATTTTTATAGACTAACGGATGAAAAGATCATAGATGCGGGCGAGTTGAAAGATAAAAAACTTATCTTAGTCTCAGCTATAGGCAGCCCTCGTTCATTTGAGAAAATAATCTCGAATCTTGGACTGAGCACAGAGAAGCATTTTATATTTCGCGACCATTATTGGTATAAGAAAAAGGACTTAGAAAAGATACGTAGTTATTGTACCCAAAGCGGAATTAACACGGTAATCACTACAGAAAAGGATGCCATCAGGTTAAAGGCTATAAAGCATGAGATAGGAGATCTGAATTTCCTCATCCTTTCTATAAAACTGGATATAACCGAAAATGAAAAAGGATTCTTTAATAGACTTTTTGGGATTTATAGTAGTTAAGGTAGTCAGTGCGCTATTATACTGCACTCCTTTAAGTTTTGCGCTATGGATAGGAAGGCGCGGGGGGTATTTAGCGTATCTTGTGAATTCTAAACGAAGAAGGATAGCGTACGCCAATTTAAAGTCAGCATTTCCCGAAAAAGAAAGTAGTGAGATCAGAAATATTACAAAGTCACATTTTGAAAATCTTGGTATGAGTGCCGTGGAGCTATTGAAGGTGCCTTTTATGGGCAGGAAATATCTGGAGAGATACGTAAGCATTGAAAATATTGATAAGATCAGGGAAGCGCACAAGAAAAAGAAAGGCATTATATTTCTAACTGCGCATGTTGGCAATTGGGAGGTTGGATCTCTAGCTGTAAGCGCCAAAGGTTACAGGGTGTCTATCTTTGTCAGGGAGCAGAAATACGCCAGATTAAACAACCTCCTCAATAAATATAGAGAAATGATGGGCTGTAAGGTCGTCACAAAGGGGTTTTCAGTAAGAGATATTATAAGGACGCTTAATGATAATGGGATGGTAGCAATGCTTGCAGACCAGGATGCCGGCTCAAATGGCGTATTTGTGGATTTTTTAGGTAGGCCTGCCTCTACAGCGCAAGGGGCTGTGGCCTTTGGTATAAAGACAAGCGCCCTAATCTTCCCTTCATTTATGCGGCGCGTAGGTTATGATAGGCATGTATTAGAGATCTCAGAACAGCCGCTAGACTTAGTCAATACAGGAGATAAAGAAAAGGATGTAAAGGCAAATTTGGAGAAGATCGGAGATGCGCTCGAGTGTTTTATAAAAAGATTTCCGGACCAGTGGCTATGGTCGCACAAAAGATGGAAAAGCAGTCCTCAACGTACAGTATTAATCCTAAACGATGGAAAGGCAGGCCACTTTAATCAGTCAATGGCAGTGGCTGAGATGTTTGAAAAGGCCTTGGCATCAAGGCTCAAGGACAAAGGTATAAACGAAAGGCCTGTTATCAAGACGCATGTCGTGAAAGTAGAATTTAGAAATAGGTTAGCGAGGGCCCTTTTGGACCTGGCAAGCTGTTTTGTAACAAAAAAATTCCAGGGAAATTTACGATGGTTAAGGCTTTGCCTGAAGGAGGAGACTTATCAGGAGATCAAGAATAGGTATGCTGATGTAGTTATCTCATGCGGCGCTTCTACAATAGGCGCAAATATTTTTCTGACCTATGAGAATAATGCCAAGAATGTCTATATAATGAAACCCGGATTAGCGCGTAATCAGAAATTCAATATGGTTATTTTGCCCAGACATGACGCGCCAAAGAAGATAGTACCCAATATGCTGATTATCGAGAGTTCACCCAACAGGATTACAGAAGAGTCAATGAAGGAAGCGATAGCGAGCCTTAAGCCTCAAGCCTCGGGCCTCGACCTTCATGTGAGGGGCCTGGGTTTACTTATCGGAGGGAATACGAAGACTTTTAAATTAAGAAAAGAAAGTGTTGAGAAAGTAGCAGGCGGAATCCTAAGGATAGCTGAGGAAAAGGGTCTTGATGTATTTGCCTCGACTTCCAGAAGGACTTCGGCCGAGATAGACGTATCTTTAAAAGATAGGTTAGGTAAAGATCCGAGATGTAAGTTATTGGTAGTTGCGAATGAAAAAAATATAGATGGCGCGGTGCCTGCGATATTTGGACTGAGTGAAGTCATAATAGTTTCTTCTGATAGTATATCTATGATTTCAGAGGCTATAAGTTCAGGAAAATATGTTGTAGTGTTTAAAGAGCCCCTCTTGACCAGTCGAGGAGAGCAGCAGAATAAACATAAAAGAAGTATTGAGCATCTGGAAAAAGAGGGGTACATAAAGACTGCAGCGCCGGATGAGATCTACAAAGTGGCAAAAGAGGTTTTGGAGCATACATCTCCAGTAAAGAAGCTGGAAGATAGGGGAAAGATAATAGAGAGATTGAAAGGGGTCGTATAAATCTGTTGAATATCTTACAAATACTTCCAATGCTGGATGTGGGCGGCGTAGAGACAGGGACACTCGATCTATCCAGGGAACTGGTTAAAAGAGGGCATAAAGTCACTGTCGTATCTAATGGCGGAAAGATGGTAAAGGACCTTATAGATGCGAATGCCCGGCATATAAGTCTCCCTGTGCATAAAAAGTCATTCTTTACCGTAATAAAGATGATCAAAAAATTAGAGACGATCATAGAGAAGGGACAGATAGACATCGTACATGCCCGTTCTCGCGTGCCAGCTATTATTGCGTTTTTTGCAACAAGGCGCACAAAAGCCAGTTTTATTACCACAGCGCATGGTTATTACTCAACACATTTTTTAAGCCGCATAATGGGCTGGGGCAAGTTTGTTATCGTATCTTCCAGTATTATAGGTCGGCATATGATCGAAGATTTTGGCGTGCCGCATGGAAGAATAAGATTTATTCCCAGGGGGGTCGACCTTACTAGATTTACATTTAATCCAGTAGACACATCTCACCATAAGACAGAGTATAAGATCGGCGTCATCGGGAGGATCACTCCCATAAAGGGCCATGCATTTTTTCTGCACTCGATCGCAAGGGTGGTCCGAATGTTTCCAAAGGCAAAGATATTGATCGTAGGCGATGCACCCAAAGATAAACCTCGATACAAAGAGGATTTAAAGGTGCTGATCCACAAGCTCGGCATAGAAAAATTTATAGAATTCTCAGGTTCTCGGTATGATATACCGAAGATAATGTCTCAACTTGATCTCCTGGTACTTCCTTCTGTAGGCCAGGAGGCATTTGGCCGGGTTATTATAGAGGCTGGCGCAAGCGGAGTGCCTGTTATTGCTACACGTATAGGCGGCGTAATAGATATAGTAGAGGACGGAAGAACAGGAATATTAGTAAAACCGGGCGACATTATGGAGATGGTAGGTTCTATAATAAAATTGCTAAAGGAAAGAAACCTGGCTGGAAGTCTAGCGAGGGAAGCAAGAAAAAAGGTTGATAAGGAATATAGCCTTGTTCGTATGGTAGAAGATACCATGGCAGTTTATGAGACTTCCGTTAATAAAAAGAGGATCTTGGTTATAAAGATAGGCGCGATAGGCGATGTGACACTTAGTGTACCAAGTTTAAGGGCAATAAGAAATAATTTCCCCAATGCCTTTATTAGTGTATTGGTCGGCACCGAGGCCAGGGGCATATTGAAAAAATGTCCTTATATTGACGAAGTCATTCTCTACGATAGGGAAGGGGAGGATAAAGGTATAAAGGGTCTACTTTCAATCGGTGCTATTATAAGGACTAAGGCCTTTGATATGTCTATAGATCTACAAAATAACAGGGCGAGCCATATAATCGGTTGGCTAGGTGCTGTTCCAAGGCGGTTTGGTTATAATAATCGCAAATTTGGGTTTTTGATAAACAATAGATTAAAATATTTAAAGATGGGGGCAGGCCCCATCGAGGAGCAGTTTAGGATACTGAAAAGGGCAGGCATCGATACAATAACCTCATCTAAGCGTTTAGAGGTGTGGCCCGGCAAAGATGATTTTTTATATATAGATAATATTTTAAAAAATGAGTGGGTAAGAGAGAATCAGGTTCTGGTCGGGATCAATATAGGATCAAGCTGGGAGACAAAGAGGTGGCCCCTAGAATATTTTGCAAAACTTTCAGATATGTTGGCCACGAATGACGTAAGGACTGTTGTTACGGCGTCAAAAAAAGAAGTAGATCTGGCCGGTTCTTTTACGAAGATGACGCAGGGTAAGGTTATAAATTTAGCCGGCAAGACAACGATTGCGCAGTTGGCAGCATTGATAAAGAGGTGCAAGGTCTATATTACAGGGGACAGCGCTCCTATGCATATAGCTTCAGGTATGGGTACTGATTTTATTGCACTGTTCGGGCCGACCGACCCGAGAATGCATTTTGAACCCACAGAGAAAGGCGTTGTTGTAAAGAAGGAAACAAAGTGCGCCCCGTGTTATAAGCCTGATTGTAAAAACATCATTTGCATGGAAAAGATCAGCGTGGATGAGGTGTTCAGGATGATCACGGAGAAGATATGAAGATACTACTTTTGACGACCCATCTTAATATAGGCGGTATAACCAGTTATACCGTAACTCTGGCAAAGGCATTAAAGGCAGAAGGCAATGAGGTCTTTGTTGCCTCTTCGGGAGGTATTTTAGTGCCTGAGTTGGCCGCAGGAGGGGTCTCGCATATAAAGGTCAATATGCTTACAAAGTCCGAGATGAGCCCAAAGATCTTCCGGGCTATTTTCGAAATACAAAAGATAGTCAAGACTTTGGATATAGATATAATACACGCGCAGACACGCGTGACGCAGGTGGTAGGATTTTTTGTATCAAGATCATGCAGGCGAGGTTTTGTGACTACATGTCATGGTTTTTTTAGAAGAAACATAGGTAGGATCTTATTCCCTCTGTGGGGCGATCGTGTAGTTGCAATAAGCGATGCTGTTCGTCAGCACCTGATAGACGACTTTAGAGTGAATAAAAATAGGATCTCTCTAATATATAACGGCATAGATGTTAAGAAATTTCTCAGAGATTTTTCAGAAAACGAAAGGAATGACTTAAAGGATAGATTTGGGATCAGGAGGGACCATTCCGTTATCGGGACAATAGCAAGATTTACACCTGACAAGGGGCACGACGTGCTTTTAAAGGCCTTTCTGGAAATCTTAAAAGAAAAACCAAACGTACAACTTGTCTTTGTCGGAGACGGAAAAGAGCGCTCCAAGATGATAGAGTTAACTCAGCGTTTTGGTCTGTCAGAGAATGTGATATTTGTTAAACCCCAGCTAAATACAGTGAATGTCTTGTCTATTATAGATGTATTTATGTTTGTTCCGAGAAGAAAAGAAGGCCTGGGTCTTGGGCTTTTGGAGGCTCAAGCTTCAGGGAAACCCGCTGTTGTTACAAATGTAGGTGGCATACCCAATGTTATTAAGGACGGGGTCAATGGATTTATTGTGGAGCCTTCTAAGCCTGAGCGTTTGGTCGAGCCTACATTGAAGCTGTTGAAAGATAAAGAGCTTTATAAGCGGATGTCCAGCGCCGGCAGAGAAGTAGTCGTAGAAAAATTTTCTATAAATGGAATGGTGGATAAAGTAAAGGCGTTATATAAAGATGTCATAGGTGTTCAAGGTTCGCAAGGCCCATCGGAGACGCTTAGAGCGCAAGGTAATATATGAAGAAGTACAGACGCTTTATAGTTTTACTGATCGTGTTGGTCTTTATGACCATGGGAGCTCTATGGGCAAAAGACCAGTATGCGGTCCCTATCCTCATGTACCATAGGATCGATGATGGGGCTGATCTTTCTAAGCTGAGCGTTTCCCCGGAGAGCTTTAGAAACCAGATGCAATTCTTAAAGAAGCACAACTATAATGTCGTAGACCTCGCTAGTCTGGCAGATTTGGTAAAAAGGGACAGATTGCCTTATAAGACGATCTCTATTACCTTTGACGATGGTTACGAGAATAA
>JBHPHW010000018.1:0-28371 GCA_042570105.1 Candidatus Omnitrophota bacterium
CCAGTAGGACAGAGGTATGTTATTGAGGATGGGTATAAGGCCGATGAAGATTCGGTCCTTATCGAAAAGGTATGCGGCATGAAATCATGCTTAAAGGACATGAGCCCCATAGCGATAGAAAAAGGTTTTACTGAAAAGTATATAAAAAAAGGCAACAACGACCTTTTGGTCAATAATATCCTCGATTCATTTGAACGTATATCCCGGGGGAAAAAACTTATCGTAATAGAGGGCACAGGACACGCTGGAGTCGGGTCAGTATTTGGCCTTTCAAACGCAAAAGTAGCAAATCTTCTCGGCGCCAAGGTAGTGCTGGTGACCGCAGGCGGAATAGGCCGCCCCATAGATGAGATAGCGTTAAATATGGCATTGTTTGAAAAAGAGGGAGTGGAAGTGATAGGGGTTATAGTCAATAAGGTGCTGCCGTCCAAGTATAAAAAGATACGCCGGATAGTCAAGCTAGGCCTTAAAAGGAAAGGAATTGATCTGTTGGGTGTTATACCATACACACCTTTACTTTCCCTGCCTCTTATTCGACAGATCCTGGAGGAAATAGATATAGAGCTGATTTCAAAAAGGGTCGGCATGCATAATAAGATTAAAAATATACTAGTGGGGGCTATGGAGCCGCGCACCGCCCTCTCTTATATAAAAAATGGGACCTTACTCATAACCCCCGGAGACAGAGAAGACCTACTCATGACTCTCTTGAGCGCCCACCTTTTGGCTAAGCCTAAGGAAAATATCTCTATTGCGGGCATTGTTTTAACAGGCGGGATAGTGCCTGATCAGAAGATAATGACACTTATAGAGGACGCAAAAATACCGGTTCTTTTAAGTAAGTACCACACTTACAAGACTGCCGCTCAAATACATGACCTCGTCGTAAAAATAAGACCGGAAGATAAAGAAAAAGTAAAGTTGGCGACAGTATTGGTAGAGAAATATGTGGATATAAAAAAGATGCTGTCCACACTTACGTAAAGGAGGAGACATGTTTGGCCTGGGCATGCCGGAATTAATCCTGATACTTGTTATATGCCTACTTGTGTTTGGAGCAGCTAAGCTTCCCGAAATCGCCAGGAGTCTCGGAAAAGGCATAAAAGAATTTAAAAAAGAGGTAAAAGAGGGAAGCAAGTCAGAAGAGAAAACCGCCGAGGATAGCAAAAAGTAGGGACGTAGCCGCGCCTCAAATAATGGTGCCACGCATCGTGCGCGGAGCCATTATAATCCCTTGACAATGGGCATGATTTTGGATAAAATGCCTATACTATCCACGAATAAAACGATGGTAAAAAAAGGGGTGAGACTTTAAATGTCAAGAATAGAAATCGCACCGGGTGAACCTTTAGAAAGGGCCCTCAGGCGCTTTAAAAAGAAAATAGAACGCGAGGGTGTATTAAAACAGCTAAAGGCGCGCAAGCATTACGAAAAGCCGAGCGAGAAAAAGAGAAAGAGAAAGAAATTCGGGTCTAAACCTATCAGGTAGACTCGGCTTCGGCAGGGAAAAAGCTGGCATAAACCATCTTTAAGGCATATTAGAAAAGCTTGATCAAATGTCCAAGATATTAAAACTTGCATTCATTTACATCTTGGCATTTTTTATTTTAGATACCCTTATATTATCTAAGCTATCAAATGCGCAGGAAGTAAAGACTCTGGAGAACGGCCTCAGGCTTATCGTCAAAGAAGACCACAGAAACCCGATCGTGGTCTTTTCTGCTTTTATAGATGTCGGTTCTGCTTCAGAAGGGATGTATC
The DNA here is from genome assembly GCA_042570105.1 of Candidatus Omnitrophota bacterium. Lineage (GTDB taxonomy): Bacteria > Omnitrophota > Gorgyraeia > Gorgyraeales > Gorgyraeaceae > JBHPHW01. The sequence goes on from JBHPHW010000018.1 coordinate 1,762, forward strand.
TGGGCAGTGGGTTAAGCCATCTAACAGAGCATATGCTTTTTAAAGGCACTGAAAAATATCCGCCAGGCTCCATAGAAGATATATTACATACATATGGGGGCAAGATAGACGGCTTTACCTCCTATGACTACACCGGGTACAGGATAACCATTTTAAAGGAACATGCCTCCATTGCCTTGGATGTATTAAAAGAGATATTGACCGACCCCACATTTGATCTAGAAGAATTGCGGAAAGAAAAAGATGTAATAGAAAAAGAGATGAATCTGTCGAAAGACGACCCTCGCAAGAGGATCTCCAGATTGACATTTTCGAATGCATATTTTAGGCACCCTTACCGCATCCCCATAATAGGATACAGAGAAAATTTTCAAAGACTGGAAAGAGATGACCTTGTTGAATTTTTCCATTCAAACTATGTCCCTGAGAAGACCATAATAGCTATCGTAGGAGATATAGATAAGGATGTGGTGTTGACTGAAATAGATGCTCTCTTCGGGGAAATACCGCGAGGGAATAATGCGCTTGTAGATATCCATAAAGAGCCGGAGCATACAGTAGAGATCTACAGAGAAGAGAAGATAGGCATAGACGGCGCGTATTTAAATATCGCGTTTCACTCTACGTCTCTTTTGGATAGAGACCTCTATGCCTTAGACATCCTGTCTTTTATATTGGGGCAAGGCGAGTCTTCAAGATTAAATGAAGAGATGCGCATAAAAAAAGAACTGGTAGTGGCTATCACCTCTTATAACTATACCCCGAAAGAAGCAGGACTTTTTGTCATCTCAAGTGTATTAAAAGAGGAAAATGTAAAAGAGGCAGCAGATGAAATAATAAAAGAGATAGATATTATAAAACGAAAAGGCGTGAGTGAAGAAGAGTTAATAAAAGCAAAGAATAATTTCCTGGCAGATTATACATACCAAAAAGAAACGATTCAGTCTAAAGCCAATGATCTGGCTCTTGGTGAGCTATTAGCCGGAAATCCTCGTTTTTTTGAATCGTATATCGCTCGTATACAATCAGTGACCTTAGAGGAGATCCAGGAAGCGGCAAATAGATATTTAAAAAGGAGCAGTATGACAGTAGCTGTCTTAAGTAAGTCTGGTGAGGCATTAGGGCGGATATCAGAATCCCCGGTCCGAAAAGAGGAGAGGTCTATAGAAAAAATAACCCTTAAAAATGGATTATCTGTTCTTATTTCTCGCGATCCATCGCTTCCAATAGTGTCTATGACTTTGTTATTCAAAGGCGGGTTGAGATATGAGACAATAGAAAATAATGGTATTTCTAGAATACTTAGCCGCATGTTTATGGATGGCATGGACTCTATGACAAGGGAAGAGATCGCCAGGTTTTATGAGTCTAAGGGCATATCAGTAAATACCTATTCCCAGAACAACAGCCTGGGGATCTCCGTAGATTGCCTAAAAGAACATACTGAGGTCAGTTTGGAACTTATATCCCGCCTGTCTTTAGACTCTGTCTTTCCTGAAAAGGAGTTAGATAGAGAAAAGAATGAGACAAGGTCTCTGATCGAGATGCAGGACAATCAGATATTTAACCATGGACATAGACTCCTCAAAGAGTCGCTTTTTAAGACTCATCCCTATGGATTTCAGACAATAGGGACCGCTGAGGGCATCGATAAAATAAAAAGGGAAGACGTATTGGATTTTCGTAAAGGGATGCTTTCGACGGATAATGTGGTACTGGGTATATCCGGAGATTGTGATGTCGAGGAAATAAAGATCTTAGTAGATCGATATTTCTCTGGGCTACCCTCAAAAAAGACAAACACCCTTCTCCCTGAAAAAGAAAGGCCCATGGATAAGGTAAGAAGAGTTTCAATAGAAACTGACAAAGAACAATCCCTGGTGCTCTTTGGTTTTCATGGGATCGACGTATATGATAAAGACAGGTATGCGGTTGAGGTCATGACAGACTCTCTCTCTAGCGAATCGGGCATCATATTTAAAAACATAAGAGAGAAAAATGGTCTTTCATATGCGACGGGCGCATTCCAGGTCTTGGGATTAGACCCGGGATATATAGTGATCTACGCGCTTACTTCAAAGGAAAAGATCGAGACTATAAAAGACATAATATCCAGAGAAATAGCATCGTTCATAAAAGATGGCGTATCCCTTGATGAATTAGAAAAATCTAAAAACCATCTCAAGGCAATGCGTCGGATAGCGCTACAGACAAACTCTAGTTTTATCTTCACCTCTTCCATAGATGAGCTTTATGGTTTAGGATATAATAATTACAAAGATTATGATAAAAACATCGATAGCGTTGTGATAGGGGACATTAAAAGGGCGGCAAAAGAGATCCTGACTCTGGAGGAATGCGCAATAGTTATATTGACAGGTAAGGAGTGAAGATATACCGTGATCAGAAAACCTGTTGTTGCCGGGCAGTTTTACCCCCAAGCCGAACAGACTCTTAGAAAAATGCTTTCTAAATTGATCGATACTGGATCAGATAAAAAGGAGGCAAAAGGTGTCATCTTGCCTCATGCCGGATACATATATTCAGGCCATGTAGCAGGCTTGACTATATCAAAGGTAGATGTCAAAAAAACTGCCATTATTCTGGGGACAAACCATACGGGCTCGGGAAGACCTTTTAGTATAATGACCAAAGGCTCGTGGATGACGCCTTTGGGTGAGGCCAAAATAGACGTTGAGATCGCAGAGTCGATCTTAAAAGAGAGTTCTCTTTTAGAAGATGACAGTCTTTCTCATTTGAACGAACATTCCATAGAAGTGGAAATACCTTTCTTACAGTATCTGCGGAGCGATATAAAGATAGTCCCGATAGGCATTTCCGCTAGAAGCCTAAAAGAATACCAGATCCTCGGGAAAGAGATAGCGGAGGGTTTTAAAAAAATAGGCAGGACCGCTCTTTTTGTGGCAAGCACCGACTTTACGCACTATGAATCAAAGGATTCTGCAGAGAAGAAAGACTCGCTCGCCATCGAAGCAATATTGGCCATGGATGAAGAAAGGTTGTTTAATGCGGTAAATGAGAATGACATTTCGATGTGCGGCGTTGCCCCGACGTGCACTATTATAAGTGTGTGCAAAAATTTAGGCGCAGGAAAGGCCGGTCTTGTGAAGTACCAGACAAGCGGAGACATAACAGGTGAGGATTCTTCTGTAGTAGGTTATGCGGGATTTATTATATGGTGACTAAAAAAAGGATATCCATTGCCCTGAGATTTGTTGTTAGTTTCGGCCTGCTCGTTCTTTTAGTCTGGATTATGCGTAATGATATAGGAGAAATTGCGAATATTTTAAAAGGTTCGAATAAACTGTTTTTTGGTTTGGGACTTTCTATTATGGTACTCTTAACTATTCCGATCTCTTACAGATTAAAACTCTTGATGAAGGGGCAGAAAATATTGCTTTCTATGAAGGATGTCATTTATCTGACATTTATCGGATTTTTCTTTAATAATTTCCTGCCGACCGCCGTTGGCGGGGATATCGCAAAGGCGTATTACGCGTCTAAAAAAACCAACAATAAGCTGGCTTCGTATGCAGCAGTGATATCTGATAGATTAATGGGTTTTTTATCTATTTTATCAATAGCCATAGTAGGCTTGATTTTTATGGGGAAGAGTTTAAATAATAAAATCATATATGCGGTCTGCGCGGTTTTTTTGTTCTTGATCGTTTTGATATTATTTTTATTCAGTAAAAATATCGTAAATACCTCTCCCCCCGCTGCGGGATCAGGCAGTATAATAAATAAAATAAAAGGTAAGCTCTACAAGCTGTATAGCGCTATTAACTTATACAGAAATAAACCCGTGCTTCTTGCGAAGATTTTTCTGTTATCCATGTTTATGCAGACCTGCACAATAGTAAGTATTTATTTTTTTATATTATGTTTAGGCGGGGAGTTGCCTTTCTTGAAATTATTTTTTATTGTACCCCTTGTTTGGGCTATAAGTATGCTGCCTTCTCTTAATGGATTAGGTGTGCGGGAAGGGGCATTTGTATATTTCTTAAAAGGGGATATCGGCCCAGAAAGGGCCTTTGCTATATCCTTACTGTGGCTGGGCGTGATTATCATGTATGGGGTAATAGGTGGCGTATTGCATCTATTGTATCCGGTACATCCCGTGAAGAAAAAAGAAAAGATCCACAAATAAGAAGTAAAGGAGCGTATATGATAGACAAAGAACTTTTGGGAATATTGGCCTGTCCTGCTTGTAAGGCAGGCGTTGAATTAAAGGACAATAAAATTTGCTGTGTAAGTTGTAAGAAAAAATACCCCATTAGAGATGGGATTCCTGTGATGCTGATCGAAGAGGCAGAGGGATAAGTTTATTCAAGGCCAAGCCTTGAGCAAAGAGGGGACACTATGACAAAAATCCTAGTTATCCACGGTCCAAATCTAAATCTACTTGGTAAGCGTGAGCCCGATATTTATGGAAAGATCACAATCGACGAGATCAATAAAAGACTCAAGAACCTTGCAAAGAAAAAAGGTATCAAGCTTGATGTATTCCAATCAAACCATGAAGGCGAGATCGTAGATAAAATAGGTAAGGCCAAGAATATTTACGCGTCTCTATTGATAAACCCCGCTGCTTACACGCATACGAGCGTTGCGATACGCGATGCAATTTTGGCTACTGGTATACCTACGGTAGAGGTGCATCTTTCAAATATATATTCGAGAGAGGACTTTCGGCGCACCTCATTAGTCGCATCTGTTGCGAAAGGCCAGATATCAGGGTTTGGCGTGGATAGCTATGTATATGGCCTAGAGGCCGCAATAAATCTCGCAAAAGGCCGCGCATAAGATACGCAGTCAGTAAGGCAATATGGACTACAAAAGAAGGCAAGATAACTTAATAAGACTACTAGAAAACAGGTCGCTGGACGCGCTTCTTATAAGAAAAAGGCAAAATATATCTTATCTCCTCGGAAGCAAAGGAGAGGATTCGATCCTTATCGCATCCAGAAAGAAAAACTTTCTCCTCACTGACTCTAGATATAAAGAAGAATACTCAAACTCCATTAAAGGCTGCTGCCTTAAGATTATAAGGCCCAATGATGCGTATGAGTGCATAGAGACAATCGCTAAAAAAAATAGACTGCGCCGCGTAGGATTTGAATCAAATAATTTTTCATATTCCGAATATGCGGGTTTAAAGAAAAATCTTATCAACATTGTCCTTAGGCCGGTGAAAGACATGGTAGAATCCCTCAGAATGATCAAGGAGGATGATGAAGTAAGATGCATCAAAGTGGCGTGTAAGTACGGGTGCGATGCGATGAACCACGGTCTAAAGACAGTAAAGAATTTTCTTAGCGAGAGAGCTGTAAAAAATAGGATCGAAGGATACATGCTAAAGAGGGGCCTGAGGCGCGCGGGTTTCGACATAATAGTCGCATCTGGTGAGAACGCCTCTAAGCCGCATGCGTCTATATCAGATAAAAAAATTAAAAAAGGGGAAATGGTCATAATAGATTTAGGGACGATGAATTATGGATATAATTCCGACTTGACAAGGACGGTTTTCTTGGGTAGAATTTACCGCAAATATCTCCGTATTTACAATATTGTCTTAGACGCGCAGAGACGGGCGATTGAAAATATTAAACCGGGGGTTAAAGCCAAACATATAGATGCTATCTCCCGCCGATATATATCCTCTAAAGGCCTTGGGAAATATTTTATTCACAGCCTTGGCCATGGAATAGGCCTGGAGACCCATGAAGAACCACATATCTCCGGGAATAGCAGCGCAATATTAGAAAAAAACATGATTATAACAATAGAGCCCGGCGTGTACATACCTGGGTGGGGAGGGGTAAGGATCGAGGATGTTGTGCGTGTGACCGAAGAGGGATATGAGGTTCTAAGCGATGGAAGCTCCAGAAAGGCATTATGTGGGTAAGTATTAATCAGACAAAAAAAGGGTCGAGCGTTGAACTAGACGGCGAGGTTTATTATGTTGTTGAATGGGATCATGTTAAGCCTGGAAAGGGAGGCGCATTTGTGCGCACAAAGTTAAAAAATGTAAGGCTTGGGACTACTATAGCCAGGACATTCAGGCCCACTGAAAAGATCGAACTCGCCTACATAGAGAAAAAAAACCTCCAATATCTCTACTCATCCAATGATAGCTGTGAATTCATGGATCATGATACATATGACCAGGTATCCCTCCAGCGTGGCCAGCTCGGCGAGGTATTGGATTGTCTTAAGGAAAACCTGGAGGTAACCGCACTTGTATGTAAGAATAAGATCATAGCATTAGAACCCCCTGTTTTTATCGACATGAAAATAACCTCTACCGAGCCTGGCATAAGGGGTGATACCTCAAGGGCCGGAACAAAGCCGGCAAAAACAGAAACCGGCATGACTATCGATGTCCCCCTCTTTATAAATGAGGGCGATATTGTACGCATAGATACTAGGACAAAGGAATATGTATCTCGGGCATAAAAAGGGATTTTATGGATTTTACTTGGCTGTATACTGGAGGGGTTGAGATATGAATATAAAAGAGATCAAAGAACTGATTAATCTGATGAACGAAAATGATCTTCTGGAGATAGAAGTCGAGCGCGAAGGCACAAAGATAAAGATAAGAAAATCATCTTCTGGAAAATTTGAGGCAACAAGCGAAGGCCTAACTGCGCCAGGGATGATCCAGAGGGTCAATCTGCCTCAAGAAGCAGTTGTGAGAAAAAAGGAGAATGCATCTGAAAAAAATCTCGTGCCCATAAAGGCGCCTATGGTAGGAACGTTTTACAGGGCCCCTTCGCCAGAAGCAAAGCCATATGTAGAAATAGGCGAGATCATAGAAGTAGGACAGATAATTTGCATTATTGAAGCAATGAAACTCATGAACGAGATAAAATCAGAGGTAAAAGGTAAGATAGCAGAGGTCCTTGTGGAAAGCGCTAACCCTGTAGAGTACGCTCAGACACTGTTTATGGTGGAACCGGTTTAAACCATGTTCTCAAAAATATTAATCGCAAATCGAGGGGAAATAGCTGTAAGGATAATACGCGCGTGCAAAGAAATGGACATAAGGACAGTCAGCGTGTATTCAGAAGCCGATGCAGACTCATTGCATACAAGATTGGCAGACGAGGCTGTTTGCATAGGTTCCAGCCGTCCTTCCGAAAGCTATTTAAATATACCTGCTATTATAAGCGCTGCTGAGATAACAGATGTGGATGCAATACATCCTGGTTATGGTTTTCTGGCAGAAAACGCCCACTTTGCAGAAATATGCGAGTCTTGCGATATAGCCTTTATCGGCCCCACCCCTGAAAACATGAGACTATTGGGCGATAAAATGACCGCTCGCCAGACTATGCAAAAGATCGGTATCCCTGTTATACCCGGCAGCTACGATATTATAAAGACAAAGGAGGAGGCAGTAAAAATAGCTAAAAAATTAAAATACCCTGTGATCATCAAGGCATCTGCTGGTGGTGGAGGCAAGGGCATGAGGGTGTGTCACAATGACGTGAGACTGGTGAGTTCGTTTATGGCTGCGCAGCAGGAAGCAGAAATAGCATTTGGGAAATCCGACGTCTACCTTGAAAAATATATAGAGCGGCCGAGGCACGTAGAGATCCAGATTTTGGCAGATAAATCCGGGCATATCATACATCTGGGAGAAAGGGATTGCACTATTCAGAGACGGCATCAAAAATTAATAGAAGAGTCTCCTTCTCCCGCGATAGATTCCAAATTAAGGAAAAAAGTAGGGGATATGGCCATAAAGGCAGCCAAGGCCTGCAATTATTTAAACGCCGGCACAGTCGAGTTTTTGCTGGATAGATACGGGAATTTTTATTTCCTGGAAGTAAATACAAGGATCCAGGTCGAACACCCTGTGACAGAGATGGTGACAGGGATAGATCTAGTAAAGGAGCAGATAAAGATCACCTCCGGCATGAAGCTTTCCTATAAACAGGATGATGTAAAGATCAGGGGCTCTGCTATTGAATGCAGGATAAATGCAGAAGACACTGAGAAGGATTTTATGCCATGCCCCGGCAAAATAGACCTATTTTTACCTGCAGGAGGGCCTGGGGTAAGGATGGATTCACATGCTTATTCCGGGTATACGATCCCGCCGCATTATGACTCCATGATCGCCAAGGTCATCTCCTACGGAAAGAACAGGCGAGAGGCAATAAAAATAATGAAAAGGTCTTTGGATGAATTTTTAATAGAGCCGATAAAGACGACCATTCCCTTCCACAGGCATGTAATGAATGATGTTTTGTTCTTGCGGGGGGATTTTGCTACTGATTATGTGGAAAAATTAACCTCAAGTGAATAAGGAGGTGTCGAGTGAAGGTTTTTAATATCATAGCAATATTTATCTACACGCTTTTATTTTCTATAATAGGCGCTGTCCTTATAGCGCTTTCGCTTCGAGTGGAATCTCTTGAATTGGCTATAAAGTTGATCGGTCAGTTGTCCAGCGCTGACAATCTTAGGCTGGGCATGGCAGTGGGAGGCCTTCTTTTGATCCTGGTAAACATATCTATTGCGCAGCTTTCCATAGGAAATATGCAGAAGCACAAGACTATAGCCTTTGAAAATCCATACGGCGAAGTGACTGTAGCGCTTTCCGCCATAGAAGATTATATAAAAAAATTGACAAATAGAATGTCAGAGATAAAGGAGATCAAATCAAACATATCTGCTGGAAAGTCAGGTATCGAGGTCATTGTCAAAACAACACCCTATTCCGATGTAAACATCCCAGAGGTCACTGAAAAAATACAAAATGCAATAAGGTTGCACTTACAAGAGATCCTGGGCATAGAAGAGACAGTTACGATAAAGGTCCATGTGGCAAAAATAGCCCAAAGAGAAAAGAGGATCGTACAAGAAGAGGCAATAAAAGAATCTGGCCAGAGCGGCTTTAAAGGTGAAATCGAATATGGCAGGTAAAAAGGGGAGAAAGATCACTATGAAAAAAGTCGGCATCCTTACAGGCGGAGGCGATTGTCCGGGTTTAAATTCTGTTATAAGGGCAGTTGTGCGGTATGCGATCAAAGAGGGGTATGGTGTAGTGGGCATAAAGAATGGCTGGAAGGGATTGGTTGAAAATGACACTGTAAAGCTGGATCTTGCAGCTGTGTCAGGGATCTTGCCAAAAGGCGGCACTATCTTGGGGACCTCCAGGACAAACCCCTATAAAAAAGAAGGGGACAAGGAAAAGGTAAAAGAAAACTTTAAAAAATTAGGACTTGAGGCCTTAGTAGCCGTTGGAGGAGAGGATACGCTTGGCGTGGCGTCTAAGCTTCACAAGGAAGGACTAAATGTCGTAGGCGCTCCAAAAACAATTGATAATGATATTTCGTGTACCGACGTTACATTTGGCTTTGATACTGCAATAAATATTGCTACTGATGCCATCGATAGACTCCATACCACCGCAGAGTCTCATAATAGGATCATGGTGGTCGAGGTAATGGGTAGGCATACTGGTTGGATCGCCATAGAAGCTGGAATGGCCGGAGGGGCCGATGTTATTTTAATGCCAGAGATGCCCATAGACATAGATGAGGTATGCATGCTTTTAAAGCAACGGCACAATAGAGGAAAAAGTTTTAGTATTGTTGTAGTGGCAGAGGGCGCAAAGTTTAAAAAAGGCGTTTTGGTCAAGCAGGAAGAGAAACTTGATGCGTTTGGTCATGTAAGGTTGGGCGGCATAGGACATATTTTGGGCGAAGAAATAGAGAAAAGGACAGGCTTTGAGACTCGGGTGACAGTGCTTGGCCACATACAGAGGGGCGGTACACCCACTGCATTTGACAGGGTGCTTGGCACGAGATTTGGCATAAAGGCAATGGAATTTATACTCAAAAAAGATTATGGGAAAATGGCTGCTTTAGATGGTAATAAAATAGTAGGTGTTCCTCTTGAAGCAGCTATCAGCAAACTGAAGACAGTCGACAAAGAGCTTTACGATATAGCCAAGATATTCTTCGGATAAATAATACCACGTAGAAAGGATGAAAATAATGCAGGGGAAAATAGGCCTATTAATAAAAGAAGATATAGAGGTGAAGCGGTCGCTTCTTAAAAATCAAGTCGGCGCTATCTCTGTACTCGCCAGAATGATTCTTACGGCCATAAAGAAAGGAAACAAGATCCTGATATTTGGTAATGGGGGCAGTGCTGCTGACAGCATCCATGTAGCCGCAGAATTTGTAGGAAGGTTTCGAAAGGAAAGAAGGGCCCTCCCGGCTATCGCTCTTACAGCTAATATATCCTCTCTCACGGCACTCAGTAATGACTATAGTTTTGAATGTATTTTTCAAAGGCAGATAGAGGCGCTCGGGAAAAAGGGGGATGTGGCAATAGGCCTATCCACGAGCGGCAGATCAAAAAACGTAATATGCGGTATAAAAAAGGCCTCAAAGATGAAACTGAAGACCGCTGTTTTAGTCGGTAAATATAAAGGGCCTTTATCTAAAATAGCGGATATCTCTATAAATGTACCGTCTCTCAACACCCCTCGGGTACAAGAGGCGCACATCACAATACTACATATCCTTTGCGAGATCATTGAAGATGCATTGTAAAAGAATAAAGACCATTTCGGAATTAAAGAAGGTTTTAAAAAACCTCAGGGCTGAGGGAAGAAGGGTTGTATTTACAAATGGGTGCTTCGATATACTCCATGCAGGCCATGTGAGTTATCTAGAAAGGGCCAAGTCGCTGGCCGATATATTGATTGTCGGTTTAAATAGCGATACCTCAGTCAGAAGACTAAAAGGAAGCAAAAAACCGCTTGTTAAAGAAATTGACAGGGCAAAGGTACTTTTAGCATTGCGGGCTGTGGACTTTGTTGTGATATTCAGTAGCCTGACCCCTTTCAATTTGATAAAGGCAGTAAAGCCGGATGTCCTTGCCAAAGGCGGGGATTGGAAGGTAAAGGATATTGTGGGGGGACAGTTTGTCCGATCCTATGGAGGCACGGTAAAGAGCCTGCCATACGTAAAAGGCTTTTCTACAAAAGGCCTGATCAGGAAGATAAAGTCGTTGTGATTTCTAATACTATGGACCAGAAACTCTTTCAGATTATAGATGCCAACTTAAACAGGACCCGGGAAGGCCTGAGGGTCTGTGAGGATATCTCAAGATTTGCAGTAGCTGACAAGGGCATTGCAAGATCATTAAAACTTACAAGGCATGCTACGACGAAGGCGCTATTGTTCTCAAAAAACCCATCGCTAAAAAGGCTTCTACAGGCCAGAGATACCAAAGGAGATGTCTTGAAAACCCTGGATTTTAAGAAAGGGAGAAAGATTGATATCTCAGACATCTTTATGTCCAATATCGAACGCGTAAAGGAATCCCTTAGGGTGCTTGAAGAGTGCTTCAAGATATTTGATGAAAACACAAGCCGCAAATACAGAAGATTGAGATTTAATGTGTACGATGCTGAAAAAAAAGCTGTTGGAAACCTCAGGCATATATCTGGTAACAGATAGGCGCGCCTTAAACGGCAAAGATATCACCTTAACTATTTCGCAGGCCTTAAAAGCCGGGATAGACATAATACAATATAGAGACAAGGAAGCGACGGACCGCGAATTTTTAGAGACAGGAAAGAAGATAAAAGATCTATTAAGCAAAAAAGACGTTCTTTTTATTGTAGATGATAGGGTTGAGGTGGCACTTGCCCTTGATGCCGATGGTGTACATTTAGGGCAGGAGGATATGCCGGTAAAAGTAGCTCGAAGCATTCTGGGGACAAAAAAGATAATAGGCCTTTCCACGCACTCGATGCGCCAGATGCGCGAAGGTGGAAAGTTAGATGTAGATTATATAAGCGTGGGCCCTGTTTTTTCTACGCCTACAAAGCCAGATTATAGAGCGATAGGCCTCGAACTTATCGAGATAGCATCGCAGGAATTAAAGATCCCTTTTGTGGCAATAGGAGGGATCGACGAATCAAATATAGAGGATGTCTCTAGAGCTGGCGCCAGAAGGATCGCTGTAGTGCGCGCAATCCTTTCCAGTAAGGACCCATTTGCTGCAGCGAAGGGGCTGAGGGAAGTGCTCAAGGCTTAGTCTTGAATAAAACGATACCATGACACAGTTAGAACTCGCAAAACTAAATAAGACATCTCAGGAGATGAAGTATATTGCCCGGGAAGAGGGTATTTCCCTGGATCTATTAAAAAGACGCATCCGGGAAGGCCGTATTGTACTCGTTAAGAATTTAAAGCGGAAGATAAGACCATGCGCTGTTGGCGAGGGATTGCGTACAAAGATAAATGCAAACCTTGGGACGTCACAGGATAAGACAAAGCTAAAGACCGAATTGAAGAAGATGCATGCTGCCATACGCTATGGAGCTGATGCTGTAATGGACCTGAGTACAGGAGGAGATCTACGAAAGATCCGCAGGGCGATCTTAAAACATTCGCGTGTCCCCGTAGGCACTGTCCCTATATATCAGGCCGCCATAAAGGCTTGTAGAGAAAAAGGTAAGATATCGAGAATGGATAAAGACGATATCTTAGAGGTCTTTGAAGAGCAGGCGTCCGACGGCGTAGATTTTTTTACAGTCCATTGCGGGGTAACACAGGAAACGCTCCTTAGGTTAAAAAGAAAAAAGAGATTGATGCATATTGTTTCAAGGGGCGGTTCTTTTCTCGCAGAATGGATGATATTAAATAAGAAGGAAAACCCCTTGTTTGAATATTTTGACGATATCCTTAAGATAGCAAGAAAGAATGATATAACTTTAAGCCTGGGGGATGGCATGAGGCCGGGCTCGCTGATAGATGCCACAGATAGGCCTCAAATACAGGAACTCATTGTGCTTGGGGAACTTGCGGAAAGGGCAAAAAAACAGAATGTCCAGATAATAATAGAAGGCCCCGGACACATACCCATTGACCAGATAGAGTCAAACGTAGTAATAGAGAAAAAGATGTGCAACAATGCGCCTTTTTATGTATTAGGCCCCCTCGTAACAGATGTTGCGCCGGGCTATGATCATATAGTAGGCGCGATAGGCGGCGCCATGGCAGCCTTCTATGGAGCAGATTTTTTATGTTATGTCACACCATCAGAGCATCTAAGGATACCTGATGAAGACGATGTAAAAAATGGGGTCATAGCTTCGAGGATTGCTGCTCATGCAGCTGATATAGCTAAACGCGTCCCCGGGGCCATAGATTGGGATAGGGATATATCCAGATCCCGCTTCGCAAGAGATTGGAAAAAGCATGTTGGAAAATCAATAGACCCTGTTAAGTCAGCCAGCTATAGAAAAAAGTCTATCCCAAAAAAAAGAGACGTTTGCACTATGTGCAGCAGCTATTGTTCGATGAAAATAATCGAAAAACATTTTAAATGAGTAAAATCCTTGTAATCGGTTCAGTTGCCTTAGATACTATCACGACACCTACAGGTAAATCAAAGGAGATACTTGGCGGGTCCGCCACTTTTTTTTCAATAAGCGCAAGTTTCTTTACGCGGGTCAATCTTATCGCTACGGTCGGGATGGATTTTCCTCCCGAACATAGGTCTCTCATAAGATCCTTTGGTGTAGATGTAGGAGGGTTGGAAACCAAAGTTGGTAAGACATTCCGTTGGGTTGGCTCTTACATGGATGACTTGAACTGCGCAAAGACAATCGATACACAGCTCAATGTATTTTCAGATTTTAGGCCCAGTATCCCCGAAGAATATAAAAATAGTGAATATATCTTTCTTGCCAATATAGACCCGGACCTTCAGATGTTCATATTAAAGCAATTTAAAGGAAAGAGATTTGTAGGGTGCGATTCTATGAATCTCTGGATCAAAAATAAAGGCGCCTCTTTAAAAAGATTAATGAAGAAGGTCTCGTTTGTATTTTTAAACGATGAGGAAGCGAAGCTCTTTTCAGGCGAATCCAACATTGTAAAGGCAGGCAAGTTTTTGCTTTCTTTAGGTCCAAAATTTGCAATAATCAAAAGGGGCGAGTATGGCTCGATTCTTTTCACTAAAGGGGGGTTGTCTTTTTTGATCCCAGCGCATCTTTTAGAGACTGTTAGTGACCCTACTGGCGCAGGAGATACATTCGCCGGAGGGTTCATGGGGTATATCTCGAAGATGAACAGGGTAGATGATCAGGTTGTGCGAAAGGCTCTTCTATATGGCTCTACTATGGCGTCATTTGCCGTTGAGGATTTTAGCGTAAATAGGTTCTTGAAATTAAAAAAGCAGGATATAGAGAAAAGACGGAATAGATTCGGGAAACTGATCTCGGCTTAAAGGGGCTTTGCCTCTTTGGAACAAGTTGCGGGTATAGCGAGTTGACTTATGCGGGTGTAGTTCAATGGTAGAACACGAGCTTCCCAAGCTTGAAACGTGGGTTCGATTCCCATTGCCCGCTCCAACGTCGCGGGGAAGCGAACCCAAACAAGGAAAATATAAATGAAGGCATTTAAAGAAATTATCAAAAAGCTACTGCCCTCTGGTCCGAAAAAGGCATTTTGCGCAGTAGTAAAATGTTCTGACTGCGGAGAAGAAGTAAAGGTCCGAATAAACCACTCTGCAGATTTTCAAATGGAATATAATGCGCAAAATCCACAACATGCCTTTACGGTAAAAAAGGAAATAATCGGTAAAGATTGCTTTAATCTTATGGGCTTAACACTTGCCCTGGCAAGGGATGCCAGGCTTTTATTTACAGACTGCAAGGCCTGTCGGTTCGTAAAATTCGAGCGAGAATAGATTTTGAATTAAACCTTACTACTTACTATGTCATATATTAGATCCAGCATATTTAATACCTTGGTACACCGCATCAACTCTTTTTCCGAAGGGTATAGGCAGAATATAGCCATTATCGGTGAATCTCGTACAGGGAAAACAAGATTGATAAAGGATCTATTGTCTTCCGGCGAGATAAAAAAAGATGCTATTATACCTATATATTTGGAGATAAAGATAGAGCCATTTGAGTTCTGCGCAAAGAGATTCATAAAGTCAGCGCTTTTTCAACTTTTACAATCAGATCCAAATTTGGTAACACCACATGATACCATACTCTTGATAGAGGATTTAAAGAGGACCTACCCAAAGACTGCCCAGACCTGTATACGGGTCCTGCAGGACATAGAAAAAGGTAGATTCGATGAGGCATATTCATTTATGATGGATATCCCTCTCTCAATATTCGAAGAAAGCAAGAAAAGATGCGTGCTTATCCTGGATGAATTTCATAATCTAGACAATTTCCCGTTAAAACATACTTTCGGAACTCTTGCAAAAAAGATCATGTTGCAGAAGGGTACGATGTATCTTTTGTTAAGCTCTAAAGACACGATATCTCAGCGCATTTTGAATGATAAGCTTTCCATGCTTTTTGGTAATTTCGAAAAGATATTTGTGCCCCTTTTTGATACCAATACGAGCAGATCTTTCCTGCAGGACAATATATCCGAAACCAGTCTTCCTCAAGTTTATCTTGACTTCATTTCGGGCTTTGCCGGCAATAAGCCTTTTTATATGCAAATAATATGCGATGAGATAAAAAGGGCTATTTTTTATAATCGTGTTTTGCCTGATGATCATGCCGGGCTCGTAGAGTTTGCGCTAACAGAGTCTATTTTTAAGAATACAGGCATAATAAATCAGCACTTTTCTGGTTTTTTCTCCAGGGTCTCTGAGGGTAAATTATTGTCAAACTCTGCGGCGGTCCTTATTGCGCTTTCCTCTGGAAACAAAAAACAACAGGATATTGCGACCTCCAGTAAGTTGCAGGCTCGGGATGCCTCTAAGATATTAAATAGACTGGTAGAATTAGATGTTGTTGTGCGCAATGGTTCGCTGTATAGATTCCGGGAAAAGCTTTTCTCGTTTTGGATCAAGTCAGTTTATCTAAAGAGGATCATGTCCTTTAGTATAGATGAGGTCTTGGAAGAAAATTATTTTAAAAGAGAGATAATGAACAGTCTTAATATGTTTATGCAGGAGTTCGAAAAGGAATTGGCATCCAGGATCATCGATCTTTTCAGGTTGTTTAAAAATGATGTGATACAGTTAAATGGAAAAAAACATAAATTCTGTTCGTTCGCCGATGTCCAAAAGCTGGAGGAAAGTTTTTGCAGCTCTACGAATATTTTGGCTAGTAGTGGTAAGTTCAGGTGGCTGTGCACAATCAAAAAGGAATACGTTACCGAAAATGATGTTGTAGAGATCATAAAGAATGTTAAAAGAAAAAAACGAGAGAGTAGGGTCAATAGAAACATACTTATTTCTCTCGCCGGCATAAACGAAAATGCATATCTTCTGGCAAAAGAGGCGAGGTTCTGGATCTGGGATCCGGATAGTCTTAATATATTGATGGAATTATACGGCAAACCGCATATTGCATAGTAAATATGAAAATCGGCGTTCTCTCTGATACCCATATACCTGTTAAATTCTCTCAACTGCCTCCCAGTCTTCTGAAGGCACTTGAAGGGTGCGGCCTGATACTTCATGCAGGCGATTTAACAGATCCAAGCGTCCTTGAACCCCTTAAAAAAATATCAAAGGTGGAGGCGGTTTATGGAAACATGGACTCAAAAGAGACGGTATCTCTATTAAAAGATAGACGCATCTTTACTGTGAAAGGAAAAAGGATATGTCTTATACATGGATATGGCAGGCCTGATGATCTGGTAGGGGTCCTGAAAGAGGAATTTTTAAAAGAGAATCCTGACATTATAGTATTTGGACATTCTCATATGCCCATGAATGAATATATAGACGGGGTTCTTTTCTTTAACCCCGGCAGCGCTACAGACACTATATTTGCGCCCTACAGGTCTTATGGTATTATAGAAATAGAGGGGGGCAAGATAAACGCGACCATCCATAAATTGAAAGGGTAACTATGGATAAGATCTGGGCTCCGTGGAGGAGTAAGTTTGTAAGGATGAAAAAGAGAAAAGGGTGTCTTTTTTGTTCTAAAGAAAGACAAAAACACAAGTTTATCATCAGGGAATCTAAATTCTCATTTGCTTTATTAAATATATATCCGTATAATAATGGGCATATTATGGTCTCTCCCTATAGGCATGTAAAGGATCTAAAGGGCCTTAATGACGAAGAACTCTTTGACATCATAAAGTTGGTAAAAAAGATGCAGATCCTATTAGAGAAGAAATTAAATCCCCAGGGATTCAATATTGGCATCAATATTGGCGAAGTAGGGGGCGCTGGCTATAAAGGCCATGTCCATGTCCATATAGTGCCCAGATGGGCAGGGGATACAAATTTCATGCCTGTTATCGGAAACACAAAGACAATGCCGCAGTCATTGAAAGAGTTGCACAAACTGCTTACACGTTAAGATCGATATGCTTACTCGCAAAGACATAGAAAATAGAGAAGGGAAGATGCTCCTACCTTACGCAATGCGCAGTAAGGACACAAAGGGAAGGAAATATCCCGAAAAGGAGCCAAAATATAGGTCTTGTTACCAAAGAGACAGAGATAGGATCATCCATTCTACAGCATTTCGTAGGCTTGAATATAAGACGCAGGTTTTTGTAAACCATGAGGGCGATTATTATAGGACAAGGCTTACTCATACATTGGAAGTCAGTCAGATCTCAAGGTCCATTGCAAGGGAGATGTCTTTAAATGAAGACCTCGTTGAGGCCATTGCGCTTTCGCATGACATTGGTCATCCGCCATTTGGTCACGCAGGAGAAGACGCCCTTGGTATACTGATGAAAGATAACGGAGGCTTTAATCATAACCTTCAGGGATTGAGGGTAGTAGATGAATTGGAGCAGAGGTACCCTGATTTCCCTGGTTTAAACCTGACATGGGAAGTAAGAGAGGGGATCAATAAGCATACGACGATGTTCGATAAATCAGAGCGCTTGGTAGAGCTGGAACCAGAAACATCACCTACATTGGAAACACAAGTCGTTGATGTTGCAGATGAAATAGCTTATGATAATCACGATATAGACGATGGCTTGACTTCCGGGCTCATAGAGGAAAAACAATTATCCGGGCTGGAAGTATGGCATGATGTTATCGTAGATATAAAAAAAAGATTCTCCAATCTGTCAAACAAGATTCTAAAATACCAAATAATACGCTTCCTCATAGATAGGCAGATAAGGGATCTGGTGAAGACATCGGAGGAAAATATCAAAAGGGCCAACATAACGAGCATGCCCGATGTCAGAAGACATCCTGAAAAGTTAATAACATTTTCTAAAAATATGTATAATAAAAGGATGGAACTGCGCCAGTTTTTAGCCGAGCGGTTATACAAAAACTTTAGGGTTATTCGCATGTCTGATAAAGCAGGAAGATTTGTAACGGACCTCTTTAACGTGTATCGTGAAAAACCAGAGCAGCTTCCGCCATCTGCCCAGAAAAAATTAAGCAAGAACGATCTCTATAGGGTTATCTGTGATTACATAGCAGGGATGACAGATAGATACGCCCTGGATGAGCATAAAAAATTATTCGATCCTTATGAGCGAGTTTAATAAAAGAGAGAAAATGAAATTTTTATTAAAGTTTTATGAATCGGGTTCGATCCAGCTCTTTAAAGATGTTTTTTTGCAGATCATGGGCAAGGCTACACAGTGTCTCGTCTGTGACTCAGAATATAGGCCGGTTAGAAGCAAGGAAAGGCACTCCCAGCATATATCAAATCTGCCAAAAGGGATAAAGAAGTCCAGGTCCAAAAAAACTCATGTCTTTAATTGTTGTTGCAACAAACCCTGTTTATTTATGCCTATAGTGCAGGGGGATAATATCTATGGGTATATAATAATGTTGCATTTGCGAAGAAAGATAGATGAAGAACACCTTATGTTTTTGAAACTTTTTATGGACATCGCTCTGAAGGAATTCCAAAAAGAACAGGAATTAACCAAACTATATGATACGATAAGGCCCAGGGCAATCGCGCTATCTACGATCCATACTATACACAGGCTTCTTTCTTCGACGCTTGATATGGATGAGTTGATCGAGAGGATTGCCAGGCTCACATTGCAGGTAATGAGGTCCCGGCATTGCTCTATAATGCTTCTGGATGATTCTAAAAAATACCTTATCCCCAAGGCTCGCATAGATGCAAAAAATAATAATTCAAACAAGATGCAAAAGAGACACAGAAAGATAGGGATAGGCGATAAAACTATAGGGAAGGTAGCCAGGACCGGCAAGACTATTTTATCGCACAATTTAATATGCGTGCCTCTCATAGAAGAAGATATATTAGGTGTGATATGCGCTAAAAACAAGACCAACAACACTCCTTTTAATAAATTTGACTTGGAGATCCTGCTTACGCTTGCCGAGCAGGCAGTAATAGCCATTAGAAACGCTCAACTGTACGAAGAGCAAGATAGGATGACATATGGTAGTATCAAGTCCCTGGCGGCGATCTTGGATGCAAAATCCCCGAAGACATATACCCATTCTGAAGAATTTGTAGAGATCGTCCTTGCCATAGCCGAAGAGATGAGATTGCCAAGGGAAGAGATAAGAAACTTACGTTATGCAGCGCTTCTCCCGGACACTGGAAAATTCAGCATCCCAGACGAGATATTAAAGAAACGAGGCGGGCTCTCAAGAAAAGAATACAATATTATAAAAAGACAGCATCTTGAAAGTCTTAAGATATTAGAGCCCCTTGAGTTTCTAAAGCCCACTATACCGATAATCGTCCACCACCATGAAAGGTATGACGGTACCGGATATCCTGGCGGATTAAAAGGAAAGAAAATACCCATAGGCGCAAGGATTATGGCTGTTGCAGACGCCTTTGAAGCCATGCTTTCATTGCGGCCGTATAAGGCTAATAAAACAAGCATAAAGCAGGTTCTGAGGGAAATAAAAAATAATAAAGGCACCCAATTTGACCCTGATGTCGTAGATGCCTTTATGACAGTATCAAAAAAGCACAAATTTAAGGGCTTATTTTAATTTATCGTATCTTTATGAAAAAAATAAAACGCTTATTCCAGAGTGAGGCAGCAGGAAAGATCTTGCTTTTCTTTAATGAAAACCCGCATTCCATTGATACGGCGAAAGGCATATCTATATGGGTGGGGTGCGATGTAGGTATAGTTCAAAAGGCGCTGGATAGATTAGTGGACGAAGGGATCTTGGTAAATCATAGAGCAGCGTCAACAGACGCCTACTCATATACCACTCAGAAAGGTGTTATAAAAAAAATCGAAAGATATATAAAGACTTTACGATGAGCGCAAAATTCCACGATAAAAGGGAAAAGGATCTATTTGACCACCTTCATGCATCTGAGGGCAAGAGAGGGAAGAAGACCATATTTTTTATACCTCGCATAAAAAAGAGCACCACCCTTTCTTATGAAAACATCATCTTTATTGCGATAGGTTTTGTAATGAGCTGCATAATATTCTTCTCCCTGGGAGTCGAGAAAGGGAGACAGGATGTCGGTCATGTAGTTACAGAGAAAAGAGAAGAGAATATAGAACAATCGAGGGATCGGGAAAGAGATAAAAGAGACGAGAGGAGAGAGGATAAAGCACAAGAAAAATATATTATACAGATAGCCGCTTTCAAAAAGAGGGGATCTGCGGAACAAGAGCGATCCAGACTGCTAAAGGAAGGATACAGCGCTAATATAAAAAGATCCGGAGATTACTATCAGCTTTACGTCGGTGGTTTTGATAAAGAAAAAACAGCACAAAAACTACTCAAAGAATTGAAGCAAAAATATATAGATTCCTATATTAAAAAATTATAAGGGAGGAGATGATATGTCACAGCACCCAAGTTTAAAGATCTCAAAGGCCGGGAAAAAAATCCGGACTGTCTTAAAAAGGTATGAAAGATTTCTTGCCTTAAGGAAAAAGGGTACTCTAAAAGATGACTCTTCTGTCTTTGGCATGCCAAAACTTAAAGTAGCTAGAGCAAAGATAAAGAAGGAAAAGGCTGCGGAAAAACCCGAAGAGGGACAGGTTGCAGCTGAAGGAGAAATCCTTACTCAAGAAGCTACAAAATCAAAAAAGGAGACCCCGTCAAAAACAGATAAAAGCAAAGGGAAAGAAGGAAAAAAGAAATAAGCGCGGTTGCCCTCCAGGAGCCAAAAATGAGATTTATAAAAATATTTATTTCTGCGACTTTTTTATGTATATCTTTACAGTCCGTTTCTTTCTCAGGAGACGATGAAGGATTTCCAAAAATAGGATTTGTGAAAAATAACGATGCCAATGTGAGGGCGGGAGACAATGTAAATTTTGAAAGTCTGTGCAGGCTGGAAAAAAGCGACCCTGTTAAGATTACTGGTTCGCGCTACAGTTGGTTTAAAATCGCCCTTCCTAAAAAAGCGCGCCTATTTATTAAAAATGACTATGTGGATTTAACCTCAGATGAGGAGATAGGCATAGTCAATGCCGCGCGTGTAAATATAAGGGCGGGTGAAGGCACGAAATATTCCGTTGTTGGCCAGGTCTCGAGCCCAGAAAAACTAAATATATTGGAAGAAATAGATGGTTGGTATAAGATAATGCCGCCCGAAGGGAGCAAAGGCTGGATGCATTCCAGTCAGATAGAGTTTAGCCTTAGGGCGATAAAATATATCAGCGCAAAAAAGGGCACAAAAGCAATCAAAGAAGAAAGAGAGGGCGCTCAATGAGGTTTATACTGACTCTCTCTTTATTCTTCCTTGCGGTTGTACTTCACGAATGCGCCCATGGCTGGGTTGCATGGAAGTTAGGTGACCCTACCGCAAAGAGGTTAGGTCGCCTTACACTTAATCCCCTGGCCCATATTGATCCAATCGGCACTATATTTCTTCCTCTCCTTCTTGTTGTAACCCACTCACCTATTGTGTTTGGTTGGGCAAAGCCGGTACCGGTGGCTTTTTATAACCTCAATAACCCAAAAAAAGACATGGTATGGGTAGGGCTGGCAGGGCCAGCAGCAAACATACTTTTTGCTGTCCTATTATCTTTTGCGTCAAAGACTTTTGTGATCTTGGAAAACCCTCTGCTTCTCGCAATTGCAAATTCGGCCATAATAATAAATCTTGTTTTAGCAACGTTTAACATCCTGCCTGTCCCTCCTCTTGACGGGTCAAGGGTCTTGATGGGGATATTACCAAGAGAGATCAGCGCGCAGTATGCAAGGCTCGAACCATATGGCTTTGTTATTATATTTGGATTGCTCTATTTAGGTATAATAGGTAGTGTGATCTGGCCCATTGTGATTTATTTAGCAAGGCTTTTAGGAGTAACTATATGAAAAAGATCCGTATAAATCTTGCCAAAAAAAGCTACGATATACTCATATGCCATAACGAGATCGATAAACTCGGTAAGTCCCTCAAGCCCCTTAAAATAGGCAGGGATGCTTTAATAATCACGAATCCTCTGATAAAAAGGCTCTTTGGGAACAGGATCAAAAGATCCCTTGCCTCAAGCGGTTTTAGAGTCTCCTTCGAGATCGTGCCGGATACGGAAAAGGCCAAATCAGAAAAATACTGTATCAGGCTTTTGAATAGTATCTCTAAGTCAGATAATGTTGACCGCAGAATATTCATTGTGGCGCTGGGAGGCGGCGTAGTCGGGGACCTGGCAGGATTTGTCGCCAGTATATACAAAAGAGGCATACCATACATACACGTGCCTACCACGCTATTGGCTCAGGTCGATTCAGCAATAGGGGGGAAAGTGGCAATCGATCTTAAGGTAGGGAAGAATCTTGCAGGCTCATTCTACCAGCCGCGACTTGTCTTTAGTGACTCCTCGTTACTAAAGACTTTACAGAAAAACGATCTGATCTCAGCTTTAGCAGAGGTCATCAAATACGGGATCATAAAGTCACCAAGTTTGTTTAAGTTTTTGGAGAAAAATTACAAGAAGATCCTCAAAGGCGATAAACACGCACTGCAATATATAATATATACATGCAGTCGGATAAAGGCGAGGGTGGTAGAGAAGGATGAAGAGGACAAAAAGAATATACGCGTAATATTAAATCTCGGACATACCATAGGCCATGCCATTGAAGCCGCATCTAGTTATAGTAAATCGTACAGCCATGGCCAGGCAGTAGGGCTTGGTATACTTTCTGCGTCATTTGTCTCGAGCGAGCTTGGACTATTGGATGAAGAGGTTTATTTGAGGATAAAAACATTGATCAAAAAGATCGGCCTAGCAGTCACCATAAAAAATCTGGACTCCGAAGATATATTCTTAGCGCAGGAACATGACAAAAAATTTATTCACGGGACCAACAGATTAGTCTTACCCGTAGGGATAGGAAAGACGGTCATTAAAGAAAACATCCCAAAGTCATTGATAAGAAAATCCATCGCCAGCATATCATGAACCTAAAAAAAGATAAAGTCAGATTGAAAAAACTTAAAGATTTCGAAAGACTGATAGGGTGCCGCTTTAGAAATAAAGAGCTTCTGAATCAAGCGCTTACCCATAAGTCCTATGCGAACGAAAAACACAGATCAAGATCCGGCGACAATGAAAGATTAGAATTTCTGGGAGATTCAGTTTTAGATATTGTTGTAAGTAGGATCCTTTATGACGATTGTCCCAGTCATGACGAAGGTGTTTTGACCCGTTACAGATCTCAGCTTGTAAGCGGTGAGGCGCTTGGCCGCATAGCAAAAGAACTTCAAATAGGGGAATATATGCTTTTAGGAAAAGGAGAGGATTCCTCCGGAGGAAGGAAGCACCCCTCCAATCTCTTGTGTGCATTAGAGGCCCTTATAGGAGCGCTGTATTTAGACGGTGATCTAAGGCCAGCGTTTAGATTTATAAGCAGGGTGTTTAAACCAGATATCCAGCTTGTAAAAGAAGGTAAGGGATCAAAAGATTATAAGTCAGTACTTCAGCAGGTCGTCCTAAAAAGACTTAAGGCCCTTCCGTCATATAAAGTAATTTCAGCGATAGGCCCTGACCACAAAAAACATTTTGTTGTAGAGGTCTTGATATCAGGAAAGAGGTTTGGGGTAGGATCAGGGCCTAATAAGAAAAGGGCTGAACAAGTAGCTGCGAAAGTTGCGCTTTCCGCGATACACTCCGATAGCGCCTTATCTTAAATTCATAACGATTTCCTGGCCGTTGCGCTTTTCGATCTTTACGAAATCCGCTGCTATAAGAGTGATCTCGCCGTCGGAGAGAAAATCGCCTTCCCTGACTATTTCATTGTTTATAATTGCCCACTTGTCTTCAGGCCCATAGACTATGCCGTTTAGCTCAATAGCGCTTTTGTGACGCCCCCTCTTTTGATTTGCCTTCCTGATAGGGGTAGGGGCGGCTTTTGATTTGACACTGAGGGTGTCGGAGGAGTAGTCTTCGTCCAATCGTGATATATGTCTGTATAAGAGGACAGAGCCCAGAAGAGATAGTATAAGTATCGATGATATTGTAGTTAGTACCAGCCATTTTTTTTCAAAAGTCTTTAAAGACACCGTGCGGATGCTATCCCTTTCCGCAGGATCTTTTATGGGATCTTTTTTCTTAAATTCTTCCCTTGCTTTTTTAATCGCCTCGTTTATTATACTCATTTAAATATACCCTCGATCTCTCTGGCGCATTTTTTTACTATGCCGCCATCTATTGTCTCCTTCTCATGGACATATCCTGCCAGGAGCGCTTTATCACATATGAGATTTATCAATCTCGGGATGCCCCTGGAAAAACTGAATATCTCGCTCAATGCGTTTTCTTTAAAAAGTCTCCTGTCATTGGCGCCTGCTACATTGAGTCTGTGGTGGACGTAGCCGTCAAGTTCATGTCTATCGAGAGGAGAAATATGGTATCTGATGGTTATCCTTTGTCGCAATTGCACAAGTTCCCTTGATGCCAGCTTTTCTCTTAATTCGGGCTGGCCTACCAGTATGATCTGTAATAATTTTTCCTTTTCTGTCTCAAGGTTAGATAATAGGCGGATCTGTTCCAGGAGAGAGGATTTTAAATTCTGCGCCTCATCTAAAATAAGCACGACATTATTATTGCGCCTCAATTGCTCAAGCAGAAATCTATTCAGCTCATTGAGCATTGTGATCTTATTTCTATTTTTTAACTGTATGCCGAAATCTTCGACAATAGCCTGCAGGAGTTGGATCTCGGAAAGGTTGGAATTCAATATAAAGGCAGTCTTTGTGTGTTCGTCAAGGGTATTTAGAAAGGCCTTGCAAAGTGTAGTTTTTCCTGCGCCTATCTCGCCGGTGATCTCCAAAAATCCCATACGCTCTCCGATCCCATATTGCATGTGAGAGATGGCTTCCTGGTGTTTTTTGCTTAGGTATAAGAAATTAGGATCTGCGGTTACACTGAAAGGCTTTTCGTTTAGGTCATAGTGCTTGAGATACATATTATACAAAGTATAGCACCTTTATAGATAAGTAGCAAAGAAAAAATAGGACGCCTACAAAACTTCAGCGAAAGAATATCCTTGAATAATCGCTGTTTTTCATCTATAATACTTAACTAGAGAAGAAAGGTGAGGAATGCCATGTGGGAAGGGATAAACAAAAGGAAATTTCCAAGAGCTGAATATCCATGCAGGATTACAGTAAAGAGGAAAGACCATCCCGATGCAGTATCGGCCCAAACCGAAAACATAGGCATCGGAGGTATTTGCGCAGTACTGCCTAAAGACCTAGGCATATTTGCTCCTGTTGAGATAGAGTTGGATTTATTGGATGCCAGATCCCTTATACAATGCGAAGGGACTATTGTATGGATAGTAGCAAAAAAGCAGGAGAAAAATGCGGATTTTGACACTGGTATAGAATTTACAACTTTAAGAACAGACGACAAGTCCAGGATAGAGGCGATCGTTGAAAAGATCCTTAAGAGTACAAATAAAGGGCTTAACTGATGTTTGAAGAGAAAAGAATTTCTGAAAGAATAGCTGCAGTTGCTCCGATGCGTTATCAGCTAAAAGGTTCGCAAAGATTCAGCAATACTATGGGACGGGATATAAGCGATAGAGGTATCGGATTTATCTCTAATGAATTCCTCCCGGTCTCAACCCACCTTGTCTTTGAAATCCAACACCCTAAAACCGAGGCATTTATAAAAGCCGTAGGAGAGGTTGTCTGGATCTCAGATAATCCGCATTCTGAAAGTTTCTCTATAGGCGCGAGATTTATAGAAGGGCCTATAGCCATCTAGGGAAAAACCCCCACAGAACTTCAACCCCGCTATCTTGACAAAGTCAATATCAGCAGGTATACTTTTTACGCTATGGCTGAGAGAAGAAATACACATTCTATAAACAAGGTATTCGCCTTGCTAAAAGTCCTCGGTAATGATAAAAGATACAATCCGGAGTCGTATTCTTTTGTCATGAAGGCGCTGGGTTTTACCATGAAAAAGCTCAGAAGAAAAGGTCATGTAACCGGCGTGGAGCTTCTGAATGGGGCAAGAGAGTATGCCTTGGAACAATTCGGGCCTATGACCAGAAGTGTTTTAGGTTACTGGGGCATAACTACGACCAATGATATCGGTGAGATAGTATTTAATATGATAGATGCAGGGATACTCGGAAGAACAGAGAAGGACTCAAAAGAAGATTTCAATAACAGGTTTGACTTTAAGGCTG
>JBHPHW010000019.1:0-26802 GCA_042570105.1 Candidatus Omnitrophota bacterium
TACAAACTATACAAAAAATATATGTTACTCTAGGGGACAAAAATGAGCTCGGCCTTATGAATCCTACCCCGTCCTCCTAATCGAGAACCTTTAGAACTTATGGCCTTGTTATCGACGGAGCTGCTGATGGGAATCGAACCCATGACCTCTTCCTTACCAAGGAAGTGCTCTGCCAGCTGAGCTACAGCAGCAGAACTTAATACATTAATTTATCACTTAACTGCCCTAATTTCTCTATACTTACGTGATTTGTGCAAGCTGTATATTTTTAAATAGAAACAAGTTTTTAATTATACCATGCTAGGATTTTTTGTCAAGGGAAAAATTTTACATTTTCAAAACTGGCAAGAGTGCCTGGGCTATCTTAAAATATATAATAAGCCCTATTACATCTACGATACTTGTTGTGATGGGGCCAGCTAAAACAGCAGGATCCAAACCGATTCTTTTAGAGATAAAAGGAAGAAATATACCGGTCATTATTGCTAAAAGTACGATCGAGGTCATGGTCACACCGACTACAACTGCCAAGATAGGCGATTGTTGTAAAAGAAGAGCCCGCCCAAAAGCGACGATTCCGACTATAAAACCCATAAATACCGCAGCTACTAATTCAACCTTGATAACCTTCCATGCGTTATTAAGAGTAACATCGCCCGTCCCTAATCCGCGAATAATCGTAATGGATGTCTGATTGCCGGCATTGCCGCCTGTATCCAAAAGCATTGGAATAAAAAAGGTGAGGGCGACAACGCTGCTCATGGCATGCTCGAATGTCTTAAGCACTGTACCTGTTAAAAAGTCAAATACCAAAAGAAACATAAGCCAACCAGCCCTACGTTTAACCAGACCTAGACTGCCTGTATGAGCGTATCGTATCTCTTCCCCTTCCTTAGGAGACATTTTTCCTATCCCATAGATCTCTTTCGTTGTCTCTTTGTGTATTAATTCAACAACGTCATCTATAGTGATAACTCCAAGAAGGCGATCTTCGGTATCAACCACAGGCATATTCAATAGATCATATTTTTCAAAATTTTTGGCAACCTCTGTGCTGGGCTCGTTTGTGTTGAGTTTGATCCAATCCACTGGAGTCATGATATCTTTTGTAAGCATATCGGGGGCCGCTATTATCAACATCTGAAGGGTTACCTCTCCCATTAACTTATGATTTTCATCAGTCACATAAATAGAATTTATATCCTTGTTTTGAGGCGGCCTGTAGTTTTCCTGTAATGTTAAAAGCGCCTTTTTTGCTGTCATAGAAGGCCTTAATTCAATAAATTCTGTGGTCATTAAACTTCCCGCTGTATCTTCGGGATACTTAAGAAGTTTATTCAGATCTTCTACCTCTTCTTTTTTCATTAAAGAGGTCAACTTTTTTACAACTTTAGCTGGGAGATCCTTAAAAAGATCGGCCCTCTCATCAGAGGCCATTTCATTGAGTATCTGAGAGATCTCTTCGTTGTTCAGATTGCTTAAAAGGTATGACTGGTCTGGGAAAGTCAGGTTTTCAAAAACCTCTATTGCCATCTTAGAACTTAATAATTTAAATACCAATACCTTTTCATACCCATCGAGCAGCCTTATGCCTTCGGCAAGATCCATAGAAGGTATGGTCTTTATTATATCTTTGAGTTGCGCAAAATTCCTGCTCTGGAGACGATCTTTTATCTCGGGAAGAAACAGCGCAAAAACACTGACCTTTTTATTGCTTTTGTTTTTCATGATCCTTTTTAAGATTCGAAAACATTGGAGCTGGCGAAAGGAATCGAACCTTCAACCTATGGTTTACAAAACCATTGCTCTACCGTTGAGCTACGCCAGCGAAAATACTTTATCTATTTTATTCTCGACCTAATTACTTAACAGTAATGCGCTTATCTTCATCAACAACAGTAATAATCAATTCTCTTCCATCTACTGTTTCCAGCAAAGCTTGTTTTTTATCGTCTACAGGCATTGACAAGTCTTTAGTCTTTACTTTCTCTTCGGTCTTGGGCTCTGGGCTGACACTAAAATCCAAAGTGTTGGATTCGTACTTGTTTTCACGTAATATTTTGATCTTATTATATTCAAATCTTACATATGTATATGTAGTTACATCTGTTGCCGTACTTATGTAGTTACCTGAATCTTTAGTCTCTAAATCCGTTTCTACTATTCGATAAATTTCTTCGCCCATGGGAATAGGTTGGTTTGGGTTTATCTGACCAGATTCCCCCGTATAATCCTCCACAGAGGCCTTTGGTGCAGAAGAGGCCTTTGATCCGGAACTCAAGGCAGAGGAATCCTCGGCAGAGTCCTTACCAGAAACCAAGACACCAGCCTCCAGCAATGAGCTCGACTGAAATAAACAAAAAAGCAAAATAAACACCGACAATACCTTTAACATTTTCATATTGGCCTCCTTGAAATATATATTAAGGTAAAACATAAATTTGGAGCGGGTGAACGGGATCGAACCGTCATAGCTAGCTTGGAAGGCTAGTGCTCTACCATTGAGCTACACCCGCTTACTCACCCTTCTCTTTCCTTCCTACTTTAAATAATGGTGGGCAGAGGAGGATTTGGCGCTTCATCCTTCGGATGAAGTCGGCCATCCGCTTTTCTGCCGATGCTCCTTTTAGTCGCATCTTTTCCTAGCTTCGCTCGGCGAAAAGCTCCATTCAAATCCTCTTCAACCTCAAAAATAATGGTGGGCAGAGGAGGATTTGAACCTCCGTAGGCGTGAGCCATCAGATTTACAGTCTGACCCCTTTGGCCACTCGGGTATCTGCCCTACGTTACTAACTTTATTGCCTCTGGAATTTTCTCCAGTATATCGCCCGCGATTAGCGCTACCTCACCTTTGTCTTTTGCTGCCAAGTCTCCTGCCAGGCCATGAATATACACGCCCAACCGCGCAGCATCAAAAACTTCCAATCCCTGAGATAAAAATCCGCCGATAACGCCCGTAAGCACATCTCCGCTGCCTGCAGTCGCCATGCCTGGATTACCGGATCCATTTACATAGACTCTATTCCGCGCACTCTTATCCGCCACTATCGTCCCTGAACCCTTTAAGACCACGATAGCTTTATTATAATGATTTGAAAAATCTCTTGTAACCTCTAATCTATTTTTCTTTATGTAAACGAGATTCCTTTTGAGGAGCCTAGCCATCTCGCCCGGATGGGGAGTCAGTATATATCTATGTTTTATCTTTTTTAGAATCGAGATATCGCCGGATACAGCATTTAATGCATCCGCATCAAGCACCATAACCTTTTTAATGCTCACGATAAGTTGCCTTACCAGTTTTATTGTCTCTGGATTGCGGGAAAGGCCGGGACCTAATATCACAACATCCGAATCATCGACCCTATCTAAAATCTCTTCTTTTGCCTTTAAAGACAAAGTGCCTTCTTTTGTCTCGCTAAGAGGGCATGTCATCACCTCGGTCAACTTCGCCTCCATTACTGGATTTAAAGAAATGGGGATGCCGAGTGTTGCCAGACCCGCGCCTGAGCGTAAAGTTGCTTCTGCGCACAACGCCGCTGCGCCTGTAAACCCGCGCGAACCAGCCAGTATAAAGACATGGCCATAATCTCCTTTATGGCTGTCCTTTCTTCTCTTTCGTAAAAACCCCTTAAATTCCTTTAGAACTTTCATTTTACTCTCTAGGTATCTCTCCAGAGTATAGCGTTACTGACAGCATAGTTACTCGTGTGAGACATGCTGACTATGATATTATCCAGATTATTCTTGCAGGCAAACTTTTTGGCCACACCGTGTAAGACTATTTCGGGTTTTCCTTTTGGATCATTGAGGACCTCGATGTTCTTTAGCGATATGCCTATTCTTGTATCCCCAAATGCCTTCAATACAGATTCCTTGCAAGCAAATCTTGAGGCCAGGTTTTCATGTGAAAATTTCTTAGTACTTACATAGTCAAGTTCTCTCTCTGTAAATACCCTCTTTAAAAATTTCTCGCCCCATGCATCAAGGGCCTTCTTTACTCTGGAAACCTCTATAATGTCAATGCCCGTGCCTACTATCATCTTACCAACGCCCTCATATCCCTGACTGCTTTATAAAGACCCGTGAATGCAGCGCGGGATATTATCGAATGGCCTATATTTAATTCGTTTATACCGTGTATCCCTGCTATCCTCTTTACATTTATATAGTCGAGGCCATGTCCTGCATTTACCACAAGACCCAAAGACAATGCGTAATCAACACTCTCCTTTATCTTTTCGAACTCTTTTTCTATAGAGCCTCTTGTTCTGGCCAGGCTATATCTGCCTGTATGTATCTCAATGATATCGATCCCTATATCCTTCGACGCACGAATCTCGCGCACATCAGGATCAATAAAGATACTCACCTCGATCCCTTTCTTCTTCATGGCATCTGCGGCTTTGTGTATCTTTTTTTTATGCTTCGTAACGCTCATCCCGCCTTCTGTAGTAAGCTCTTGTCTTCTTTCCGGCACAAGCGTCGCCTGACGAGGCAGGATCCTTTTTGCTGTTTCTACAATATCTCTCTCTATTGACATCTCAAGGTTGAGTCTCGTCTTTACATTTCTTTTTAACTTTTTTATGTCTTTATCGTTTATATGCCTACGATCTTCTCTAAGATGCGCTACGATACTGTCGCACCCTGCTTCTTCGCATACTGAGGCGGCATATATAGGATCGGGCTCTCTGCCCCCTCTTGCCTGCCTTAAAGTTGCTACATGATCTACATTCACGCCAAGCTGGGGCATCCTACTTCTTCTCCACTATATATCCTCTATTCATCTCTTTTTTTTGTACGGGGGGCTTTTTCTTCTGGCGGTATCCTGCGGCTTTTGGTTTATAAAACTTTCTCGGAATGCGTCTCTCTTTATCCAACTCGCCATTAACATAAAACCATGTTATTACAGCTAATATCAAAGACAGTATCTTTATCCAAAAATTATTGACGATCCAGTTCTTCATAGATCTATCCTCTAATAAAAAATAAGCCCTTCTTTTTCTTGTCAGGTTTACAGAGATTATTTAGCGTGCGTTCCAGCGTTTCCTTATCGAGGTCTTGAGTAAGTTTTCCATGCGTTGCGACTGAGATCCCGCCTGTCTCTTCGGAAACAACGATCACTACCGCATCAGTCTCCTCGCTCAAACCAAGCGCTGCCCTGTGCCTGGTCCCCATTGTCCTTGACACCTTTGGGTTTTGCGTAAGCGGAAACAAGCATCCTGCCGCAAGGACCCTGTCGCCTGAGATTATTATACCTCCGTCATGAAGCGGGGTATTGGGCATCAAGATGGTTATTAAAAGCTCTGTGGATACCTTACCATCTATCCCTATGCCGCTTTCAGCGTAATGGGTAAGCCTACTTTCCCTTTCGATTACGAGAAGCGCCCCTATCTTTCTTTTTGAAAGCGAAAACGCTGCCCTTGCGATCTCTTTGATGATCTCGGATTCCCTGAAAAATATCTCTGACCATCTGTGCTGGCCTATACTGGCAAGGCCCCGTCTAAGCTCTGGGTGAAATATGATCAGAAAGGAAATAACCGATATGGCAAATAATTTGGTGAATATCCAGTTTATCGTATCAAGGCCGAGTTTTTGAGTGATGATAAAAAAAAGTACTATGAGGATTATGCCTTTTAAGACATGGACGCCTCTTGTGCCTCTGGCAAAGATCAAGATCACATAGAATACAATCCATAAAATACTTACTTCGACCAGTACCTTAAGAATACTCAAATAGTCAAGCATTTACTGTTACTCCTGAATGGAGGATGGCATCAGTGACTCTTGAGAGCTCCTTCATCTCTTTGACATCATGTACCCTTATGATATCTGCTCCATTTTTTATAGCTATAGCCGCACTGGCTGCCGTCCCAAAAATCCTTTTCCCTGCCTCAAGACCCAATATATTCCCTATAAATGATTTTCTTGAAGGCCCTACAAGTATCGGTTTTCCTAATATCTTAAAACGCGAAAGATTATTCAATATCTCTAGATTATGCTCAAATGTCTTCCCAAATCCTATCCCCGGATCTATAATAATATTTTCCTTCTTAACGCCTTTCTCTTCTGCCTTTTCAACTAATTGCCGCAACTTATCTATGATCTCGGGTATAAGCGAGCGATAGGTCGGGTTTTGCTGCATTGAAAAGGGATCGCCCTTTATATGCATTATAACGACTTTGGCATTATATCGAGAGACGACCTCCAACATCCTCTCGTCGGATGCGAGCCCTGTTATGTCATTTACTATCAGAGCGCCATTATCCAAGGCACGGAGCGCAACTTCGGCTTTCCGCGTATCTATAGATATCGGGATCTTTAAAAGCTTCTTCAATCTCTTTATAACAGGGATAACCCTTTTTATCTCCTCTTCCAATGCGACTGACCTCGAACTAGGTCTTGTGGATTCCCCTCCTATGTCTATAATATCAGCCCCTTCTTGAGCTATGGATTCTCCCCTCTTAATAGCGCTATCTATGTCATCATATATCCCGTCGCCGCTGAATGAATCAGGCGTAATATTAAGGATCCCCATGATATAAGTGCGGGATGAGAATTCAAATTCTTTCATGCTTTTTTACTGTGTTTGCTCTTGGGTGCCGGAGGTGATTCCGTCTCAGGAAAAATAAGTTTTTTTACCTCTTCGAAATCCATTACTTCTCTTTCCAATAATTTTTCAGCTAAAATCTTCAATTTTTCTTTATTATTTGACAATTCCTTTTTCGCCCTATCGTAGCACTCTTCCACTATCTTACGTACTTCTTTATCTATCTCCACTGCCGTAGCTTCGCTGTAATTTTTTTCCTCACCTAGATCCCGGCCTAAAAAGACCTGATTTTCGCTTTTACCAAAAATAACGTTGCCCAATTTTTCACTCATACCATACTTCATAACCATGTCTCTGGCAATATTAGTGGATTTCTCTAAGTCATTCTGGGCGCCTGTTGAAAGTTCC
Source organism: Candidatus Omnitrophota bacterium (assembly GCA_042570105.1). Classification (GTDB taxonomy): domain Bacteria; phylum Omnitrophota; class Gorgyraeia; order Gorgyraeales; family Gorgyraeaceae; genus JBHPHW01. The sequence goes on from JBHPHW010000019.1 coordinate 6,959, forward strand.
CCGAAAATAATATCCTCACTCGCCCTTCCGCCTAATAGACCTATTATCTCTCCAAGAAGGTACTCTTTGGTTTTGAGCTGTCTGTCTTCCTGAGGCAAAGGCATGGCATAACCAAGGACACCACTCCCCCTCGGCAAAATAGATACCTTGTGTAGAGGGTCTGCTCCGGGTATTAAAAACATCAAAAGCGCATGGCCTGATTCATGATATGCGATTATTTTTTTCTCTTTTGCATTTATTACGTACGCCTTTTTCTTAGGGCCAGCGATAATCCTTTCGATAGATTCCTGCATCTCATATGTGCCCACGCTATCCCTTTCGCGCCTGGCAGCTAAAAGGGCCGCCTCATTGACAAGATTGGCAAGATCCGCCCCTGAAAAGTGACAAGTCTGTCTTGCAATAGACTTGAGATCTACCTCTTTGTTCATCTTTATACCCTTCACATGGACCTTTAAAATAGCCTCCCTCCCCAAAATATCAGGTCGGGAGATAGCGATTATCCTGTCAAATCTTCCCGGCCTCAATAATGCGGGGTCAAGGACATCAGGCCTATTGGTAGCCGCGACTAATATCACGCCTTCCTGGCTATTGAAACCATCCATCTCTACTAAAAGCGCGTTAAGGGTCTGCTCGCGTTCATCATGGCCCCCGCCGATACCTGCAAACCGCTGCCTACCCACTGCATCTATCTCGTCTATAAAAATAATGGATCCTTTTCCGCCCGCCTTTGCAGCCCGCTTGGATTGTTCAAATAAGTCGCGCACCCTGGAAGCGCCCACGCCTACAAACATCTCGACAAAGTCTGAGCCGCTAATACTGAAGAACGGGACCCCTGCTTCGCCGCTTACGGCTTTGGCAAGCAATGTCTTCCCTGTGCCCGGAGGCCCCATAAGTAATACGCCTTTCGGGATCTTGCCTCCGAGTTTCTGAAATTTCTTAGGGTCTTTTAAAAATTCTATGACCTCTTTGAGCTCCTCTTTGGCTTCATCAACCCCTGCAACATCGTTGAACGTGATCTTCGTCTTATCGCTCGAGATCTGTTTCGCTCGGCTTTTTCCGAATGAGAGTATCTTTCCTCCCCCTTGCGCGCTTCTGTAGACAAAAAACCACAAAAAGCCAATAAATAAGATCATCGGGCCGAGAGAATAAAAAATGTTTGCCAGAAATGTCTTCGGCGGCCTCACGTCAAACTCATTGACATTCTCTCTTAAGAGCCTCAATATATCCCGGTCCTGATCGGGTATATGGACCGTAAAATGCGCTCCGCTGGAAAACACGCCTTTAATGCGGTCCTCTATTTTAACAACGGATGCTATAGTGCCTGTCTCGTTGTTGGTCTCGACCAATCTATAAAACTCCCCATAGCTCAATTCTCTTGAGACGCCTTCTTGAGGAGCAATAGAGCCCAATCTAAATATATACGTAAGGAGGATAAATATCCCCATCCAGAAAAATACGTTCTTGATGATCTTATTTTTATCATCCTTCATCTTTTTATGAGGTTTTTGGCCTTGTGTGCCTTGCATATCGATCTCCGCGTCTTTTACATAAATATAGCTTAAATATATATCATATCACTTATATAGAAAAAATCAAATCTTTTTGTTCTAACCTTGGATGATAAGCTTCTTTTTATTCTTTATGATATTTATGCCTCCCGGTAAATCCACTATTGAATTCCCCGGCCTTTTTTCTATCAATTCTTCCATCTCCTTCCAGTGTTGATACGTAAGCCTTCTCAGGTTTCCTTTAAGATCCTCGAGAGCGCTCCGCAAGATCCTCTTCCGTATAGCTTCTGGCTGTTTTCTAAATTTATTGATATCCAGCACGATCTCATTGGACTTAGGCCTCTTGGATACGCTTTTAAATTTTCGCTTTGAAAACTTTTCTAAAAATTCATTTTCCATGCGCAGATTCTCAGCCATATTGCTGAGGACTTCTTTTAATCTCGGATTAAATTTATTTTCTAGGTACGGGATCACTTCGTGCCTGATGCTGTTTCTTGTGAACATAAGCAAATCATTCGAAGAGTCATGTCTCGACTGTAAATCATGTTCCCGTATAAAAGAATCGATCTCGCATCTTAGGATCTCGATGAGCGGCCTTATTATTATAATACCTTCCATATATTTTACAGGGTCCATGCCTCCCAGGCCTTTTGAGCCGCAGCCCCGGAACATCCTCATCAGGACTGTCTCTGCCTGGTCGTCTTTAGTGTGCCCGACAGCAATTTTTTGGATCTTTTTTATGCGCGCTGTTCTTTTAAAAAAATCATATCGCGCAAATCGCGCAGCCTCTTCAAAAGATTTCCCTTTTTCTTTTGCGATCCTCGAAACATCTTTTTCTTCGTATATAACTTCAAGATTTAATTTTCTCCCCAGCTCTTCGCAAAATCTTCTGTCCTTAGTAGACTCTTCTCCCCTGAATTTATGATCTAAATGCGCAATATAAATATCCAGAGAATATTCCTTCTTGAGCTTCAGGAGAACGTGCAGAAGTACGACTGAATCAGGCCCGCCGGAAAGCCCTACCAAGATCCTGTCATTCTCTTCAAGCATATTATATTTTTTAACAGTAGACCTGATTTTATCGATCATAATCTTAGGGACGGTTCTGGGCCCAGAACCGTCCCTTAATTGGTAGCGGCGACTGGATTTGAACCAGTGACGCGCCGGGTATGAGCCGACTGCTCTTCCAGCCTGAGCTACGCCGCCGAAATTTTCCTCAGCCCTTCATTTAAACTTCCTGTCCTATACCCTTCTAAATCTAAAGTAATATAACGAAATCCCAGGGATTTTAAACGTTTTACTATTCTATCACAAAATTTCTGGTTAAAAAATCTTTTTATATCCTTTTTGTCAACTTCTATCCTGGCAATATGTTTATGATATCTGACCCTTACCTGTTTTATGCCGGCGCTCCTTATGAAGGCCTCGGCCTTTTCTATTTTTTTCAATGTGGCCTTCTGGATCTTTTCGCCGTAAGGGATCCTGGATGAAAGACATGCCATCGACGGAAGGCCCCATGTAGCTAACCCCATGTTTTTAGAAAATCTTCGGATGTCTTCTTTAGTGAAACCTGTTTCCTGAAGCGGACTTCTTACGCCGGCCTCGTCTTTCGCTCTTGTGCCCGGCCTGTAATCCTTTTTGTCATCAACGTTTGTGGCATCCACAATAGAGGAAAACCCATCCTTTTTAGCCAGGCCCTTTAGCTTATTAAATAATTCCTTTTTACAATAGTAACATCTATCTACTGTATTTTTCGTAAAGCTGGCGTCCTTTAACTCATTTGTAAAGATTATCTTATGCCTCACGCCTAATGATTTTGTAAATCTCTTTGCCTGCTGTAATTCAGGACGGGTATATGTATCTGATACGGCTGTGACAGCAAGGACATCTTTTTCCGGCAAGGTATCTTTTGTCACCTTTAATAAAAAACTTGAATCCACCCCGCCTGAAAATGCAACCACTACGCTCCTGAGCCCTCTCAAATTTGACTTTAATCTTCTTAATTTATCCATAGAGCCCCTACCCTAATACCTTTTCTATCCAGCCGCCGCCAAGCACGTATTCTCCGTCATAAAAAACAGCGGCCTGCCCAGGAGTAATGGCCTCCTGATGCTCTTTAAATTCCACCTCTATTTTTGCATCTTTTGTATCCTTTAAAAGGGCCTCACCCTTCTTGTGGTTGTATCGTATCTTGACCTCGGCTTCAAAAAGATCCGCATCATTTTTATAAAACCAGTTTATATCCTTGACCGTGAATCTCTTTTTAATGACCTTTGAAAAATCTCCGACAACAATTTTATTTTGCCTTGCGTCTATCTCTATTACGTAAAGAGGTTCGCTGTGGGAGACGCCAAGCCCTTTTCTCTGGCCTATTGTAAAATTCCAAAATCCATCATGGCCCCCCAAGACCTTGCCGGAAGAATCTACTATTTCGCCTTTTCTGGCATCTATGCCGCAATGTCCCTTTATAAAGTCGGAATAATTTCCCTCAGGCACAAAACATATCTCCTGACTTTCTTTTTTCTTATAAACACTGAGCCCGAGTTCCTTTGCCTTGGCCCTGACATTATCTTTGGTGAGATCTCCTATCGGAAGAAGTATCTTTTCTATCTGAGAGACCTTAAGTGAAAATAAAACATAGGCCTGGTCCTTGGATTTGTCCACAGATTCTCTTAATCTATAGAGGCCGTTTCGCTCTATCCTTGCGTAATGACCCGTGGAGATAAAATCACACTCCAGCTCTTCCGCCTTCTTAAGTAAGCTTCCAAATTTTATCCTTTCGTTGCAGATAATGCATGGATTAGGCGTCCGACCTGTGAGATACTCACGGGTGAAATAATCTATCACCTCTTTTCGAAAGAGTTCTTCAAAATTTAAAACATAATGCCGGATGCCAAGTGTGGCGCAAACACCTCGCGCATCTTCTGTATCCTGCAGCGAACAACAGGCCTTATCTCTATATTTAGCGCAGTATTCCTCCGGCCATATCTTCATGGTAGCGCCTATGACTTCGTATCCATCTTCCTTTAAGATGGACGCAGCTACCGAGCTATCCACGCCGCCGCTCATCGCAACCAATACCCTGCCTCTTTTACTCATCCTCACTTACCCTCTTTTAAGTATTTATCTATAGCCTTGCTCGCTCGCTTACCGGAACCCATCGCAGCGATTACTGTATCATCCTGGCTTGTAGCATCCCCGCCTGCATAGACACCTTTTATATTTGTGGCCTGGGTTTTTGGATCTACTATTATCTTATTCCATTTATCAACCTTAAGTTCACTCGTGGCATTTAAAAACAAAGGATTGGGGCTCTGGCCTATTGCCACAATAACCGTATCCACATCCATGATGAATTCAGAACCTTCGATAGGTATAGGCCTTCTCCTGCCGGAAGAATCCTCATCCCCTAATTTCATCCTTATACATTCCATACCTTTCACGAATCTCTTTTCATCACCAAGTATTTTCTTAGGTAATGTAAGCGTATCAAACTCTACGCCCTCCTCTTTTGCATTTTCTACTTCTTCCTTCCGGGCGGGCATTTCTTTTTCCGAACGCCTGTAAACTATATAAACCTTATCCGCCCCAAGTCTATACAAGACCCTTGCCGAATCCATCGCAGTGTTGCCTCCTCCGATGACTGCGGCCTTCTTTCCTATATTTACCGGGGTGTCATAATACGGGAAAAGATACGCCTTCATTAAATTTGCCCTTGTCAAAAGTTCGTTGGATGAATATACCCTGTTAAGGTTTTCTCCGGGTATCTTCATAAAGTTTGGAAGCCCTGCTCCTGTACCTATAAGTACGGCTTCATATCCTTCTTCAAACAACTCCTTTAATGTAGAAGTCTTTCCCACTATAAAATTTACCTTGATCTCGACCCCCAGGGATTCAAGATATCCTACCTCATTCTTTACGATATCTTTTGGCAGGCGGAATTCAGGGATCCCATAGACTAAAACCCCGCCAGCAGTATGGAGCGCCTCAAATACAGTGACGCTATAACCCATTCTGGCCAGATCTCCGGCACACGTCAATCCAGATGGCCCGCTTCCTATGATGGCTACTTTCTGGCTCGCAGCTCGATGGGGGCGAAGACTGGAAGAGGGCTTAGCGTGCTTAAATTCCCAATCCGCTGCAAATCTCTCAAGCGCGCCTATATTTATAGGAGAGCCCTTTTTATTTAATATACACACTTCTTCGCACTGATCCTCCTGCGGACAGACTCTGCCGCACACGCCCGGAAGATTGTTCTTCTCTTTTATTATCTTAATGGCCTCTGAAAATTCCTTACTCTTTATCGCATTGATGAAGCGGGGTATATCTATCTCAACCGGGCAATTTAGAGAACATTTGGGTTTCTTGCAAAAAAGGCACCTCGTGGCCTCTTTTACAGCTTCGTCCACCGACATGCCCAATGCTACCTCTTTAAAATTTTTGATCCTTTCTTTGGGATCCTGTTTTTTCACGGTACTAGCCCCCTCAATTTACACGCGTGCCTCTCCTGAACTTTAAACAAAGTCTGCCTCGCCATCAATTCTTCAAAATTTACCTTGTGAGCGTCAAATTCAGGCCCATCAACGCAGGCAAATTTTGTCCCGCCCTCAAGTTCTATCCTGCACGATCCGCACATACCAGTACCATCCACAAGCACTGTATTTAAGGATACCATCGTTTTTATCTTATGCGGCCTTGTCAGGTCCGAAATGGCCTTCATCATTATTGCCGGACCAACGGCATACACAAGATCTATCTTTTCTCCAGAATCGATCGATCGCCTCAGTATATCCGAGACAAAACCTTTTTCGCCCTCGGAACCATCATCGGTGGAAATAAACATCTCATCGCACGCTTCCTTTAATTCCTTCTTGTATATCACAAGTTCTTTGTTCTTTGCGCCCGCGATCACCTTCACTCTATTCCCGGAAGATTTATACGCCTTTACTACAGGAAAGAGTTCTGCAATACCAACGCCTCCGCCAACACAATAGACCGTGCCTATTTTCTTTACATCTGTAGCATGTCCCAATGGCCCGACGATGTCCAATATGTCTTCTCCACTCTTCATATTTTTTAATCTATCTGTAGTAACACCCACCACCTGATACACGATCGTAATATTTTTACTGTCTCGCTCGGCAATAGTAAGCGGTATACGTTCCCCCCGCTCATTAATCCTTATTATGACAAACTGCCCTGCGCGAGCTTTTTTGGCGACCAATGGGGCAACTAATTCCATCTTAAAAATCGCCGGCGCTATTTTTTCATTAGATATGATCTTAAACATTGGCCTCCGATATCAACCTCAGTCCTTTAAGTGTCAGGTAAGGATCTATTTTTTCTACCGTCTCGCAGTATGGGCCGATAATACGCGAGGCCCCTCCTGTCAGTATGACCTTTCCTTTTCTACAATATCTTTTTTTTAATCTTCGGACGATCCCATCGCACAGACTACTAAAACCATACACTGCGCCGCTCAGCATACTCTCTTTTGTTTTCTTTCCCAGAATAGTCTTTGGCCTTTTTATTGCTGCCTCCGGTAAAAGCGCAGCTTTTTCGGATAATGCCTTAAGTGAGATCTCGATACCAGGGGCAATCGCGCCGCCTAAATATTCTTTATCCTTATTTATGACATCGATCGTTATGGCTGTTCCAAGATCTATGATTATTGACTCGCCGCCATAGAGTTCGAACGCAGCCCTCGCATTCACAAGCCTATCCTGTCCAAGCGCTTTTGGCTCTTTGTAAAGATTTTTAACCCCACTATCACGATCTTTACCAACAACTAAAATTTTCCCGTCAATGAGGGCCCTGAGGATCCCATCAAGTTTTTTTAATACTCTCGGCACAACACTTACGATAATAACACATTCTATCTTTCTCAGATAAGGCCTTAGCTTTTTAACGTACTGCGCCCTCAAATCTTTTGAATGCGCAGGGATCCTGAAAGCCTCCTTAAGAAGCTTACCTTTAAAAATGCCGTTATGAATGCTTGTATTCCCTATATCAATCGCAAGTAACATACTACCTCAACATTGTTACGTCCCCTGCAAGCACCCTCTCGCAGAACCCAGAATCCTTCCTCAGTATAAGGGCGCCTTCAGTATCCACATCTACAGCATGACCTGAGGTAAGCTGACTATGATAATTCACTTGAACGCGTCTGTCAAGGATCGCTGATAGTCTCTTGTATTCCTTTACGATCTCTTCAGCCTGTCCCTTTTTAAAAATCTTATAGTATTTATCAAGCTTCCTAAAAAGTGACTTCACAAATTCTAATCTTGAGATCTCTCTTCCTTTTTCTACCGAGAGGGAAGTGCCTTCTTCCGGCAGTAATTCTCTCTTTGTATTTATATTGATACCTATGCCGACTATAACAAAATTGACTTTATCTGTCTCTCCGTTCAATTCTGTCAATATGCCGCACACTTTATGCTTGTTGATCAAAATATCATTTGGCCATTTTATAGACGCAGGGAGATTCAGTGTTTCCCGGATCACTCTTGCAACGCTAAGGGCTGAAAGAAGGGTGAGGATAGATACTTCTCTGGGCAGGATATCGGGTTTCAAGATCACCGAAAGATACGCCCCTTTTCCTCCTGGTGAAACCCATTTTCTTCCCAATCTCCCCCGGCCTTTAGTCTGATACTCCGCTATTACTACTGTCCCTTCCTTTTCACCTTCTGTAGCTAGTTTATTTGCAATGTCATTAGTGGAAGCTACTTCTTTATAAGAATGTATCCTTTTTCCTATTATCTGGGTATCAAGCTGCCATTTTAGTTCGATCCCGGTCAAGCGATCAGGAACAGATTCTAACCTGTAACCAAGATGGGGAGAGGCAATGATCTCATACCCTTCACCGCGCAGCTTCTCGATATGTTTCCATACTGCTGTCCGGGAAATACCAAATTTATCGCTCAGATCCTCTCCCGATACATAACTCTCTTTATGATTTTTAAAGAAATTCAGTATCTTGTCGTCTAGCATTATTTCTTCAACTCCTTTATCCTGTCCCTCAGCTCTGCTGCTTTCTCAAACTGCAAGTTCCTTGCAGAAAGCTCCATCTCTCTTTCAAGTTCAGTAATAAGGGTATCGGCCTCATATTCTTCTTCGTTCTGACCCGCCACCTTTACCACGATATCCTTTGCCTTCTTAGCAACCTCTATGCCGTCCCTGATGGCCTTATTTATTGATTTCGGCGTAATATTATGGATCTTATTAAACTCCAGCTGTTTCTCTCTGCGCCTATTTGTCTCGCTAATGGCCTTCTCCATAGAATTAGTCATTATATCCGCATACATTATCACCTGTCCATCAATATTTCTGGCGGCCCTGCCTGCTACCTGTATAAGGGCAGTCTGTGATCTTAAAAATCCTTCCTTGTCAGCATCCAAAATAGCCACTAGCGAAACCTCCGGCAGATCCAACCCTTCTCTTAATAGGTTTATACCGACAAGGCAGTCAAACTCCCTCTTCCTTAAATCACGCAGTATCTCTGTGCGTTCGATAGCGCCGATCTCCGAATGTAAGTACTTGACCCTTAATCTTGACTCCTGTAAATATGCCGCCAGGTCCTCTGCCATCCTTTTGGTTAAAGTCGTAACCAATACCCTTTGTTTTTTACTCGCCTTGTTTCTTATATTCGCTACCAGGTCTTCTATCTGCCCTTCGGTAGGTTTTACGGTGATCTCTGGATCAATAAGCCCCGTGGGCCGTATCAGCTGTTCGATCACTTGTGTCGATTTTTGCAATTCATAATCTGACGGCGTAGCGGATGCAAATATTGTCTCATGGATACTATCCATGAATTCATCAAAATTTAACGGTCTATTGTCCAATGCCGACGGCAGCCTGAATCCATAATCAACAAGGACTCGTTTGCGCGCCCTGTCGCCGTTATACATGCCTCTCAACTGCGGTATCGCAACATGGGACTCATCAATGATCGTCAAATATTCATCCGGAAAATAGTCAAGAAGACAATACGGCCTCGATCCTTCGGCCCTATCGCTCAAGTGCCTTGAATAATTCTCTATCCCATTACAGAAACCCAACTCCCTTAACATCTCTATGTCATAGCGCGTCCTGGAATCAAGTCTCTGGGCCTCTAATAATTTATTCTGGGATTTTAATTCCTTGACCCTTTCGGCTAATTCCGCCCCTATCAAGGCTATGGCCTTTTCCAACTTATCCTGCGTGGTGACAAAATGCTTGGCAGGATAGATAGCTATTCGCTCGAGCTCCCCTTGAGCCTCTCCTGTCAGAGGATCAGTCTCTAAAATCTTTTCTATTACCTCTCCGAAAAAATATATCCTTAGGGCAGTCTCTTTATATGCGGGGAAGATCTCTATGATATCCCCCCTCATCCTGAAGCATCCTCGTTTAAAATCAACATCATTCCTTGAATAGTGTATATTTACAAGGCGTGATAAAAGTTCATTCCTTTTTATGCTTTCTCCTTTTTCTAAAAAGAGCAGGAGCTCCTGATATTCGCCGGGGGAACCCAGGCCGTATATACACGAAACACTTGCCACTATGATTACATCCCGTCTGGAGATAAGCGAACTTGTGGCTGAAAGCCTGAGCCGGTCTATGCAGTCATTGATGGACGCGTCTTTTTCAATATATGTATCTGTATGCGGCACATAGGCCTCAGGCTGATAGTAATCATAATAACTGACAAAATACTCCACTGCATTGTGCGGAAAAAACTCTTTAAATTCACTATATAGTTGCGCGGCAAGGGTCTTATTGTGTGATATTACAAGGGTCGGCTTTTGTAGCGCAGAAATTACATTTGCCATTGTAAATGTCTTACCGCTTCCTGTAACCCCGAGCAGCGTCTGAAACCTTCCCTTCTTTTTAAGACCTCCCATAAGCCTATCGATTGCCTGAGGCTGGTCTCCGCGAGGCTTAAACGAACTGACCAATTTAAAATTTGACATTTTTAACGGATTTCTAGTGAGAAATCTATTGACGGGGCTGAATGGGTAAGGGATCCTATAGATATCCTATCCACCCCTGTTTTTGCTAAACTCTGGATATTTTCTAAGGTAACATTACCCGAGGCTTCCAATACTGACCTTGAACCTCGGCCTTTAGACCTTGATTTGTTTAATCTGACTGCCTTCCTGATGTCTTCTATCTTCATATTGTCCAACATTATTATATCTGCATCGGCCTCCAGCGCCTCATTGTATTCTTTTAGATTATTCACCTCTATCTCTACATTTTTGCATCCCTTGCTTTTTGCTTTTCCCACGGTATCCTTTATCGCGCGTAGGCTCGAGGTGTAACCCGCGACTCGCTGCACCCCCTCCAGATGATTGTCTTTGATCAAAATACTGTCCCAAAGCCCCATTCTATGGTTTGTTCCTCCGCCCATCCTGACAGCATACTTTTCTAATTCCCTCATCCCGGGCGTAGTCTTTCTCGTATCAAGTATCTCTACGCCTTTAGTCTTGACCTTTTTTACGAACTCCTCAGTCAATGTAGCTATGCCGGAAACCCTCCCTAAAAAATTTAAGGCGACCCTCTCTCCGCTCAGGATATTTTTGGCTGACCCCCTGAGGGAAATGATCTTTTTACCTTTTTTAGGTCTTTCGCCGTCTTTATAAAGTGGGTTGAAGATTATCCTTTCATCCATGGCATTAAAAACCCATCTGGCAACATCAAGCCCTGCAAGCACACACTCCTCTTTTACAATAATATCGGCCATCACATTTATATCTTTTTCAAAGACTAGCCCGCTTGTGATATCGCCAGTCGCAACATCCTCCCTTAAGGCGCTCATTATTACCGGAAGAATCTTTTCCTTGGAAAGCTTCATGCGCTCACAACCCTTTTAATGTCCCCTTTAACCTCTTTATCTGCTCCTTTAACCTTTCGCCCTTTTCCCTCTCCAGATTTACTATCTCTGGAGGAGCCTTAGAGGTAAAATTTTTGTCCTTTAATTTTTTCTCGGTAAATTTCAATTTACAAGCCGCCTCTTCTATGTTCTTGGTAAGCCTTGCCTTTTCTCTTCCAATATCAATAATACCCTCCAATGGAATAAACACATTGAAACCTTCGAGGATCGCGCTTGCAGAGTGCGCTGGTTTTTTAATATCCTTATCTATCACCAGTCTCTCCAGATGCGCAAGATGTTTGATATGATCGATACCGCCGTCTAATCTCGCGCCCCATCCCTTTTTTAAAGGCCTGAGGTAAACAGTGAGTCTCTTTGCATGAGGGATATTCATATTAGAACGTATATTCCTTATATTCACTATGATCTCTTTAATGAGCTCTATATCATCTTCTATATTTTTCTTTATGTAGATCTTGTCCGATTTTGGCCAGGCCTCTATCATTATACTATTTCTAACTCTTATATTCTGCCAGACTGCCTCTGTCACAAACGGCATAAATGGATGCAAGAGTTTTAAGGAGCTCTCCAAAACGTGTATCAAGACCTTTTCTACATCTTTCTTTTGGAGCTCTTGCGCCTTACTGGGCTGGGGATTTATTATGACCGGCTTCACCATCTCCACATACCAGTCGCAAAATTCATGCCAGAAGAAATCATACAGGATCGCCTCCCCTTCATTGAATCTATATTGTTCTAGAGATTTATTGACCCTCTCTATGGTCCTGTTTAATCTGCTCAAAATCCATTTACTAGCTATAGTCAAATCCTTTGCCTCTTTTATTTTACTACTGGTTTCGGGCTCCCATAGCGATGTATCTACATTCATCAACACAAAGCGTGACGCATTCCATATCTTATTCGCAAAGTTTCTCCCGATCTCGAACTTTTCTTTGGAGAGATATACGTCCTGCCCTGTGGCTGTTATGGCTATCATGCTATATCTCAGGGCATCTGTGCCAAACTCATTTATTATATCTATCGGGTCTATGATATTCCCCAGTGATTTTGACATCTTTTTACCTGTCAGATCCCTGACTGTCCCGTGTATATAGACATCCTTAAAAGGCACATCTCTCATAAATTCCATACCGGCCATGATCATCCTCGCCACCCAGAAAAATAATATCTCAGGGGCGGTCACGAGTACTGACGTCGGATAAAAATATTCAAGGTCTTTTGTCTTTTCCGGCCAGCTAAGCGTAGCAAACGGCCACAGCCACGAAGAAAACCATGTGTCCAAAACATCTTTATCCTGCCTCAAGTTAGTGGAGCCGCAATTTGCGTTTGGGCACTTCTCAGGCTTCTCCTCCGAAACAATACATCCCCCCTTACAATCCTCGCAATAATAAACCGGGATCCTGTGACCCCACCATATCTGTCTGGAGATACACCAATCTCTTATATTCTCCATCCAATTTAGATAGACCTTCTTCCACCTGGGAGGATGAAATCTTATCCTTCCCTTTTTCACTGCATCTATGGCCGGTTTTGCCAGGGCCTTCATCCTGACAAACCACTGAAGCGAAAGATACGGCTCTACTATAGTATTGCATCTATAACAGCGGCCCACTGCATGTGAATGCGGCTCGACCTTTATAAGAAGCCCTTCCTTCTTTAATGATTCGATGATCGCCTCTCGCGCCTTAAATCTATCCATGCCCTTGAATCTGCCTGCGTTTTCATTCATGGTCCCGTCAGGATTCATCACTAAGACAGTGTCTAATTTATGACTATTGCCCATTTCAAAATCATTGGGATCATGGGCAGGGGTTACTTTGACTGCGCCTGTTCCAAATTTAGGGTCTACTATTCTTTCCTTTATTACTTTGATCTCTCTACCTATGAGCGGAAGGATTATCGTCTTATCCCATATAGACTTAAATCTCTTATCCTTTGGGTTTACGGCAATAGCTGTATCTCCAAGCATGGTCTCCGGCCGGGTAGTAGCGACAGTTACGAACTTTTTCGAATCCTTAACCGGATATTTAATATAATACAAAAATCCTTCCCGTTCCTGATGAGGCGCTTCTTCATCAGACAAAGCAGTCTGGCATCTGGGGCACCAATTTATAATATAATCTCCCTGATAGATCAATCCCTTATTCCACAAAGAGACAAAGGCATTTTTAACTGCCTCAGAGTATGCCTCGTCCATTGTAAATCGGGTGCGCGCCCAATCACACGATGAACCAAGCCTTTTTAACTGCTCTATTATCGTCAAGCCGTATTCATCGCGCCACTTCCATACCTCTTTTAAAAACTCATCTCTTCCCAGATCATCCCTTTTCCTGCCGGCTTTTGCGAGTTTTTTCTCGACGACATTCTGCGTGGCAATGCCTGCGTGATCAGTCCCGGGCATCCATAGACTGGCAAGGCCCTGCATCCTCTTCCAGCGGATCATGATATCCTGCAAGGTATTATTCAGGGCATGCCCCATATGCAAAATGCCTGTAATGTTTGGGGGAGGGATCGATATAGTAAACGGCTTCTTATTAGAAGATGACGGCTCTACGTGAAAAAGTCCTTCTTTTTCCCATCTGGAATAAATGACCTTTTCGAGTTCCTTTGGATTATACCTGGAGGGTATGTCCTTCATTGCGGGGCCTAAAGCAGTAGGCGTCCTACAAAGGTACACCCTAGCATGCAGAATAAACAAGTACTAGGGTGTACCTTTGTAGGACGCCTACTATCCTTCATCTTTTGTCCTTCAATAATTTATATTCCACGCTGTCTACAAGGGCCTGCCAGCTTGCCTCGATAATATTTTCAGATACTCCGACAGTACTCCATGAAGATTTTTCATCCTGCGATTGGATAAGCACACGGACCTTTGCGGCTGTACCTGCCTTTTCGTCCAGCACCCTTACTTTGAAATCAGAAAGATGCATCTTGGATAGACTGGGGTAAAACTGGACCAATGCCTTTCGCAACGCATTGTCCAGCGCATTTACAGGCCCATCCCCTTCGCTCGCTGTGTGTTCCTCAATTTTATTTACCTTTAGCTTTATCGTCGCCTCTGATATAAGAGTATTGTCTTCCCTTTTCTCTATGGTCACCTTAAAACCTTCCAATGTGAAAAAAGGTTTATACCTTTTAACTGCCTTCTTCATTAAAAGTTCAAACGATGCGTCTGCTGCCTCAAAATAATATCCCTGATTCTCTAGATTCTGCACCAATCTCAGTATCTTCCTGGTCTTTGGATCATCTTTTGAAAGATCCAGCTCCATCTCTTTTGCCTTCAGAATAATGCTTGTCTTGCCTGATAATTCAGATACAAGGATCCTTCGATGGTTTCCTACTGTCTCGGGTTTTACATGTTCATATGTCGCGGGGCTCTTCATGACCGCATTGACATGTATGCCTCCTTTATGAGCAAAGGCGCTCCTACCGACAAATGGCTGATTGTCCTTGTGTCTCATATTAGAGACCTCACTTACATAATGTGAGACCTCCGTAAAACTCTTTAATTTGGAATCCGAAAGGCATGTATATCCCATCTTTAGCTGTAAATTAGGAATAATGCTGCATAGATCAGCATTGCCGCACCGCTCCCCATAACCATTGATGGTCCCCTGGATAAGATTGCACCCTGACTCCACTGCAGCGATAGTATTGGCTACAGCCATACCGCTATCATTATGCGTGTGGATTCCCAGCGGCGAATTAAATTCGTCTAATATAGCCCTTACTATAACCCCTAGTCCAGATGTGATCATGCCTCCATTCGTATCGCATAGAACGATTGCATCACTTCCGCCTTTTATGGCCACCCGCAAGGTCTCCAGGGCATAATCTCTATTACTGATGTATCCGTCAAAGAAATGCTCCGCATCATAAAAGACAGTGAGTTTTTTTGATTTCAAATATTCTACTGTCTCCTGGATCATCTTTAGATTTTCCTGTAAAGACACCCTTAATACATCTTTTACATGCAGATCCCATGTCTTTCCAAAAATAGCGACTGTACGCGTGTCTGATTTAAGGATGGCCTTTATACTTGCGTCCTTTGCAGGGCTCGTTTTTGCTCTCCTGGTACTGCCAAAACTAACCACCTCAGAGTTTTTTAACTTCGCCTTTTTGACCTTTTTAAAAAACTCCATATCTTTTGGATTGGAGCCGGGCCACCCTCCCTCTATATAATGGATACCCAGACCGTCCAGCTTTTTTGCGATCTTGATCTTGTCGGTCACAGAAAAAGAGATACCCTCTCCCTGCGAACCATCCCTTAATGTGGTATCGTATAGTTTAACTTCCCGCATACTTCACCTCTTATCTAACCCAAATGCCTCGTGAATCACCCGAACAGCGTTTTCAGCATGTCTTTTCTTTATAACACACGATATCTTGATCTCAGAAGTAGATATCATATCAATGTTTATCTTTTTAGAGGCCAGGGAGGTAAACATCTTTGCTGCCACGCCAGAGTGGCTCCTCATGCCCACCCCGACGATAGAAACCTTTGCGATGTCGTCGTTATAGATAGTGCCCTTGGCCTTTATATTACGGACGATTCTTTTCATGGCGTGTCTCGTCTTATTGAGCTCTTCGGTCGGAACAGTAAAAGAGACATCCGTATATCCGGTCCTACTTATATTCTGAATGATCATGTCAACATTTATACCGCTTTTGGCTAGATCTTTGAAAATAACTGCAGCTATGCCGGGCTTATCAGGCGCATCGCAGATAGTCACCTTTGCCTCTTTCTTATTGATGGTAACGCCACTTACAAGGACCTCCTCCATTGCCTTAACCTCCTTAGATATAACAGTCCCCTCTTTATTGCTAAAGCTTGAGCGTATATGCAAAGGGACTGAAAATTTCTTTGCAACCTCTATAGAACGCGCTTGCATAACCTGAGCGCCAAGCGAAGCTAGTTCAAGCATCTCTTCGTAGCTTATACAGGAAAGTTTTCTGGCATTCTTTATGATCCTCGGATCAGCAGTATATACACCCTCTACGTCTGTATAGATCTCGCAGACCTTTGCATTGAGCGCCTTGGAAAGTGCCACTGCTGTTATATCCGAACCGCCCCGGCCAAGCGTAGTGATCTCCTGATCCAGATTCATACCCTGAAAACCGGCTACTATGACGACCTTTCCTTTTCTTAACTCCTTTTTTATCTTATCGGCGCTGATATCTATGATCCTGGCTTTTGTATGAGAGCGATCCGTAATGATCCCTACCTGCGCGCCTGTAAAAGAGATCGCATCGATACCTATCTTATGCAATGCCATGGCCAGGAGCGCCACAGAAACCTGTTCTCCCGTAGATATAAGCATATCTATTTCTCTTTCCTCAGGGAGGGACGTTATCCCATGCGCCAATCTTAAAAGCTCATCCGTCGTATCCCCCAGCGCAGAAAGCACCACCACAAGGCTATGGCCATTTTTTCTGTATCTTGCGATCCTCCTTGCTACTTTTTTTATCCTTTCTAGATTTGCTACCGAACTCCCGCCATACTTTTGTACGATCAAAGAATCTTGCACTTCAAGCCCCTCTTCTTTATCGACGCCAAAACATCAAATACCATCGCGCTCGCCAGGATTATAAGCGCGATAGATATACCTGCAAGCACAAACTCCCTATCTTTTATAAACTGCGCAAGCTGATAAAGAATAGCGCCTACCGAAGTAAAAAGCATTATAATAACCGGCAAAAAGGTAAACCTTAAACTCTTTCCTCTACACAAAAGCCAACTTGATATAACTATAAAAGTGAGCGCTGCCACGAGCTGGTTGGAGGCACCAAACATAGGCCAGATCTTGTTCCATTTGCCGCTCAAGGCCACTACTCCACTCGTAAATACTACCATAAATGTCGAAAAGAATCTATTTCTAATTTTAAAAAGTTCTTCGGAAAGGTATCTGCCGATCCTTGTCGCGGTATCTAATGTAGTCAGAATAAAGGCGTTAAGTATCATGATGGCGACTAAATGTCCCTTACCAAAAAGCACGCTCTCTGTCAATACGCCATATCCTTTTCCAAATGCGCCTATTGGCCCGGGCCCTCCCTTTAAAAGCATGGCCTTCAATCCGCCGGCACTCAGGCCAGCTGTCACTGCCAAAAGAGCTATCACTGCTAAAAATGCCTCTAACACCATACCGCCATAGCCTATGCGCTTTGCAAAACGTTCGTTTGGCAGCTGCTTTGAAGTAGTGCCGCTTGAGATCAATGCGTGAAAACCTGAATTGGCGCCGCAGGCAATAGTGACAAAAAGCATCGGCCACAGCCAGTCCGAACCAGCAGGGTTCCAGCCTTTAAATGCGCTTGTATTTACCTGTGGCTGCGTTATTACTATACCCACGAATCCGGCAATGATGCCAAAATACAATAAAAAACTTGATATGTAATCGCGCGGCTGCAGGAGTATATGGACAGGTGTGACAGAAGCAATAAATGCATAGACTAAAAGCACGATGCTCCATACAAGGATCGCATTTGCTCCCAACTCAATAGGAAAAATATTTCCCAACATTATGCAGGCTAGTAGAAGAAAAAGCCCCACTACTGTGGCCAGGAAAATATTGAGCCGTAACTTATGCAGCATAAATCCCACTATGAGAGCCACGCCGATGAGCCCAAAGCACGGTATTACCGTATTCGAATCAGCCGTCAATGTCTTTGCGCAGATAGAGGTAAAAACTGATATGACGAGGATAAGGGTAAGCCATACAAAACTCAAAAAAATCAATTTTGATTTCCTTGAGATCACATGTTCTGCTATGTCTGCTACGGAGCGCGCCCTGTGCCTTACCGAGATTATAATGGTCGCAAAATCGTGCACGCCCCCTAAAAAGATAGTCCCCACTATGATCCATATTAATGCCGGCCACCATCCCCATATCGCCACTGCTAAAATAGGCCCTACTATCGGGCCGGCCCCGGCAATACTCGCAAAATGATGACTAAAAAGGATCAGCCAGTTTCTGGCAGGCACATAATCCACACCGTCAAAATACTTATGGGCAGGTGTTACATTGTTGGGGTCTATTTCAAAAAACTTCTCTACCGCTCGGGCATAAAAAATATATCCCGCGCTTAAAAATATAAGCGTCCCTAAGATTATCGCTAATGAATTCATCTAATAAAAAACTCCATCAGCCCATGCCCCCTATCAATGCGAAATTTAGATAAACGGGCGTCCTTCTCATTAAAATATCTTATATCGTCCTCTTCTATGTCAGTGCCATACATCGCAAAACACACATAATCCCTCGAATGCGTCCTTAGAGACAAGGGCGTTGCATGATCGGACAATACCAATATCCTAAACTCTTCCTTTGAAGACTTAAAGTGTTTCAGTATGGTCCCGACGACGAATTTATCAAACTTTTCTATGCTGGCGATCTTTTCCTTTAAGTCTCCATTGTGACCTGCCTCATCAGGCGCCTCGACATGGACAAACACAAAATCCCTCTCCTTTAATGCATCCAGCGCATACTCTGCCTTGCCTAAATAATTTGTATCATAATAACCGGTAGCGCCGGGCACATTGATGACCTTAAGCCCTATGGTCTTGCCAATGCCTTTCAGAAGGTCCACAGCAGAGATGATCGCACCCTCTATCTTGAACATATCTGAAAATTTTGGCATAGAAGGCTTCACGCCTTGCCCCCACAGCCACATCATATTTGCCGGGTTCTCTTTTAAATCTATACGCACCCTATTTATCTCATGGTTCGAGAGGATCTCTTTTGATTTATTCATCAATCCATTTATAAAATCCGCATAATCTCCATTTCTTGGCAGGAATCTCTTTTTTTTCTTTCCCGTAATATCATGCGGCGGTGTGCATTTTACCTTTGCCAGCCCCTTTAACTCTCTTTTGTTCCTGCATCTAAATACCACCAGGTGCCTATAGCTCACACCTCTATAAAAATGTATATCCTTTGTGCCTAATTTTTTGTTCAATTCATCAATAAGAGCCCCGGCTTCTTTAGTGGATATGTGCCCTGAGCTATAATCCAAGAGCTTCTCATCTGAAGCAGTCACCAGATTACATCTAAATACTATCTCGTTGGGTCTTATGTCTATGCCGAGATTTGCCGCCTCGAGTGGGCCCCGGCCGGTATAATACTTGCGCGGATTATATCCCAATATCGAAAGGTTCGCGACATCACTTGCAGGCGCCATATAACTGGGTATCATATTGGTAAGCCCCACCTTTCCCTTACTAGCTATGAAATTCATATTAGGGATCTTACTGACCTCTAAAGGGGTCTTGCCGTCCAGTTCCTCAATGGGCCTATCGCACATCCCATCTCCAACCAAAACTATATATTTCATCTATCTCTCCTTCTCCACCTGTCAAGACTTAGCCTTGGCAGGCTTCTGTTCAAGCCCGGGCCTTACAATGCCGCTATCTATGAGGTATATATATATATTATATGAAGTATAAAAAAGTATAATGATTTTAACATGCT
>JBHPHW010000020.1:0-25141 GCA_042570105.1 Candidatus Omnitrophota bacterium
ATGCCCCCACAGAAGATCACCATTATGGACTTTGTCGATAACCGTTCACACGTTAAAGACGCCTTGGATAAAGGCGTAAAATATACTATGGAAAGGGTAACCATTGATAATTATGACCAGCTTCTTAAAAAATATGTGGGTCCTGGGGATATGATCATCGATCTTGCCTGGAATATAGATTGCATTGCGATGATCCAGTGGTGCCGCAACAATCAGATCTTATATGCCAATACTTCCGTAGAAGAGTGGGATCCCTACAAGGATTCTGAGCGCAATGATCCGACCAAGTATACCCTCTATTCCAGGCATATGGAAATCCGTAGAGTAATAAATGGATGGGGAGAAAATAATGGCACCACATCTATAGTTGACCATGGCGCTAATCCCGGTCTTGTATCACATTTTACAAAACATGCGCTTGTAGATATCGCCAAAAAGATCCTTACCGAAATTCCAAATGACCCAAGGAAGCAGCAGTTGGAAAAGGCGCTGAAGAATAAAAATTTTGCAAAGTTGGCGCAGATCGAAGGCGTTAAAACTATCCATATAAGCGAACGGGATACACAAATCACCAATCAGCCAAAAGAGGTAAATGAGTTTGTCAATACCTGGAGTATTGAAGGTTTTTTTGAAGAGGGCGTTGCCCCTGCAGAACTGGGCTGGGGGACACACGAGCGCAATATTCCTCGACGTGCCTTCTTCCATAAAGTCGGTCCCAGAAATCAGATCTGCCTTACTTCGATCGGAATGAAAACATGGGTCCGCTCTTGGGTCCCTTGCGGTGAAATCACGGGGATGGTCATCCGACATGGAGAGGCCTTCAGTATCTCAGACCGGCTAACGGTGTGGGATGACGGAAAAGCTGTCTACAGGCCCACTGTCCATTACGCTTACTGCCCGTGTAATGCTGCTATAAACTCACTACATGAACTCGAGATGAGGCAATATAAGCTACAGGAAAGATTAAGGATAATGAACGATGAGATTACGAGCGGAAGAGATGAGCTTGGAGTCTTACTCATGGGGCACGACTTTAAATCCTGGTGGACTGGGAGCATATTAAGCATTGAGGAAACCCGCAAACTTGTCTCTCACCAGAATGCAACTACACTCCAGGTTGCGATCTCTGTAGTCGCGGCTAGCCTATGGATGATTAAAAATCCAAAGAAGGGATTTTTATTTCCAGATGACATAGACCATGAGGAGATCCTGAAAACTTCTATGCCTTATATAGAACCTTTTATTTCACAGCCAGTCGACTGGACACCTTTAAAACACCTGAATACAAAATTCACTAAATTTGATGTCCCTAAACCCGATGAAAAGGATGTTTGGCAATTTACAACTTTTCTAGTCGACTCACGAGAAAGGTCTAATATACATGAAGCAAGCCGAGCGCGATCCGAAACCGCCAAAGTCTAAATCTGGCGTAAATGGCGTTGAGAATCTCATAAGAGTAGCCTTAAAAAAACATCGCACGCCTTTCATGCTGATCAGACGCGCGGTCCTTGAAAAACAATACAAACGTTTTCGTAAATCCCTGCCCAATGTAACACCTTACTACGCCATAAAGGCCAATCCTCATCCCAGTATCATCAAAACATTCGTCAAGCTTGGGGCTAGCTTTGATGTAGCAAGTGCTGCTGAGATGAAACAGGTCTTACACCTGGGTGCCTCGCCTTCAAGGATTATCTTTGCCAATACTATTAAATCTCATGAGGACATAGAAGCCAGCAGGAGGCGCAGAGTAAGGCTCATGACATTTGACAACGAGCCGGAACTTTATAAGCTCGCCAAATATTCTCCCGGCGCACGTGTACTTGTCCGCATTAAAGTAGCTAATGAAGGAAGCGTTGTGGAACTTTCTCTTAAATTTGGCGCGGATTCGGATCAGGCATTTTTTCTCCTCCGTAAGGCAAAGGCATTAGGGCTAGTGCCTGCGGGTGTGAGTTTTCATGTGGGAAGTCAATCTGCCAACGTTGAAAATTATCTGCAGGCCCTTGAGATCTCAGCCCGCATCTTTAAAGAAGCCAAGAAAAACGGCCTGCCTTTAAAGATCATGGATATCGGCGGAGGTTTTCCGATCCAACATTTTGATAATGAGATAGGAATAAATTTCGAAAGAATGGCCTCTCAGATAAAACAGCAGATGAGGACACTGTTTGATAAAAATGTTAAGTTCATCGCTGAACCCGGCAGGTTCTTGGCAGGCCCTGCCGGGATCTTAGTCACACAAGTCATAGGAAGGACCTTCCGCAATAACAAAAATTATTATTATCTTAATGATGGGATCTACGGCGATTTCTCCGGCATGGTGTTTGACCACTGTAGATATGAATTTAAGACGTTAAGGCGCGGCCCAACATTTTTAAGCACCCTTGCCGGGCCTACCTGTGACTCCTTCGACACCCTCTCCATAAATGAAGAGATACCCGAGCTTTATGTGGGAGATGTGGTTTATGTAAAAAATATAGGCGCCTATTCATGCGCGAGCGCCACCCCAGGCTTCAACGGCTTCCCGCCCGCAAAAATCATTATGGTTTGAAAATAGATTTATTTTTATAGGACCTTTTCTTTGCGCGCCCTTAAAAGAAAAATACAACCGATTCCAACAAATAAACTCAGGCTGAAACAAGCTAACCGGTATCTTACGTCCCCCAAAGAAGAAAAACACAATAGAATCCCTCCCCAAAAAAGAGGCCCTATTATCCCTGAGAGGTAACCTACCATATTAAATAGACCAAAGGCCTCGCCTATTTTCTCCTCAGGAACAAGCTTTACTACCAATGCCCTGGAGATTACCCACGTAGAGCCCAGACTTATTCCCGCTAACGCCCCAATAAACCAGTGAAAAGGCGGCTTGAGGAAAACTGCCCCTAAAAAACAGATTATCCAGAGAAAAAATACCCCTATCAAAGAACGTCTGTAACCTATAATGTCGCTTATAAAGCCGGACACTATGCTACCCAAGATGGCAAAGATAGCGGAAAAAGCAATAAGATCTATTATCTGGGCTTCTTTTAAGTGAAAGACCTTACCGGCATATACAGACATAAAAAGTATAATCGCATTGACTGCGCACAACGCAAAAAATGCCGCCTTTAGAAAATTCCTGAGTTCTCTAAATTTATAACTGCCGGAAATAGTCGATCTTAATCTTTTAAAGATCTCCTGTAGTCTCTCTTTACCTAAAAGATACCTTAAGCTAACCCTCTCTTTAGATTGTCTTTCCTTTATAAAAATCATACAAGGCAAAGAAAAGATCAAAAAGAAAATGCCGGTAAGGACGAAGGTCGCCTGATAACCCGCCTTCAATATTACTGGTTTAGTAAAGTATAGTGCCAGGATCGCCCCGATATAACCAAACATCCTTCCTACGCCTGAAACAAAACCGATCTTATTGCGCGGCGCAACATCCACCATTAGGGCATTATAAAAAACTACCGCGCCCTGGCAGCCAAAATTTGCTATGGCAAAAAAGACCAATCCTAAAAATACATTGGGGGCTAGGCCCAAGGCCATAGTAAATACAACAGAAAGAAGGGTAAAATAGATCAAAAACTCTTTACGCCTTGCGCCCATATCTGAGATCGCACCCAGAATAGGCGCGCAAATAGCAATCAAAAACATAGAGACTCCAAAGGACAGGCCATAAAGGATCTCGGGAGATTTTTTTTCAATGGTCAACCAGCGCGGGAAATATAAAGACACTACATTTAAGGCAAAAAATTGATTGGCCAGATCATATAGCGCCCAGGATAGGACTAAAAAGCTCTTATTTGCTTTTTCTCTAGTAAATCTCACTATTTTTAAATGATCTGCTCTATCGGGTCAGTTCTACAATCTTTTTCTCAATCAATTTCTTATGTTTCTGCTCTTCTGCTACCAGTAAATAAAATATATCCTTTAGCGCTTGATGCTCTATCGATAACTTCTCGTAAAGTTCCATTGCCTCTGTCTCCTTGGACAAGGCTAATTTCAAAGCTTCTACAGGTGACATAGGGCCTCCTTACTTTATATCTTAGATAAAATTTCTGATTAGCGCTTTTATGGATTGCTCTATGTGTGAAAATTGCCCGGCCTTAAGCCATTCACTTTTAAATACGCTGCCACCGAAGGCAACGGCCGATGCGCCGCTGGAAAAGAACGTTCGGATATTGTCCGGTGTTACACCGCCACAGGCTAAGAGCTCTATATCCTTAAAAGGACCTTTTATTTCTTTAAAATAGCTAGGGCCGAAGAATTTAGCTGGAAATACCTTTACCATTGTCGCTTGCGCAAGCCAAGCGTTGTATATCTCCTGCGGCGTAAGGGCTCCGGGAAACACGGGTATTTTTTTCTTCACACAGTATCTAACGACATCACGCACTAACGTAGGCAAGACAATAAATGTGGCTCCGCTATCTAAAGCTAAACGCAAATCATCCATTGTTAGAACAGTTCCAGCACCTACCGTAAGACGCTTCTGCGCCACTTTTACCATCTTTTGGATTAACTGCGGAGCGCCAGAAGTATTCATTGTAATTTCAATGGTCTCAAGGCCGGATGAAACTATTGTCTCTGTAAGTGGCTCGATTGAATCCCTCTTTACCCCTCGCAGTATACCCATAATAGGACGTTTTTTAAAGCGATCTATATCCATTGACTCTCTCTTCGTTAATCCAAACCTGTATTCACCAGACTTTCGTAAAACTCCCGATAATCTTCCTTTTTGTTGCTCTTACGTAATGCCATAGCTGCCTTGGGATGTTCATTCATCATCCCAGCTATGGCATAAGGAATAATGTAACCCCATTCTATTTTTTCGCGTAAAGGAATAAACTCGTGGGATATTAAATCGAGGACTGGCCTAATATCAAATTTGGGGTTTTTAAGAAATCCTATCAATAGCTCCAAAGGGCAATTTCCCGCAGCCCGGCCTATTCCATAGACTGTGCCATCAAGATAATTCGCATCATGGATAATCGCTTCAATAGTATTGCCGAACGCAAGCTGCTGATGATTATGCCCATGAAACCCTACCTCTCTTGTTTTGAGAATACTTCTAGCTAGCTTCACCAGATGCTCAACAGGTTCCTGATAGAGGGCCCCGAAACTGTCCACAACATAGACCACATCGACCTTACTTTCCTCCTCGATCTGATGCAATGCTTCATCGAGCTCAGAACCCTGGTCTCGGGAAATGGCCATAATATTAATGGTAGTTTCATATCCTTTCTCGCTAAAATGATTCACCATATATATTGCCTTGTCAATATCCTTGACATAGGAAGCTGTCCGGATCATATCCACCGGACTTTCGGATTTAGGTTTTACATCTTCAAGGTCCACCCTGTCTACATCGACCATTATCGATATCTTTGTCTGTGACTCTACCCCTTCGATTATTTCGCTTATCTTATCATCGTCGCAAAATTTCCATAGACCGAATTCTTTTGAAGAAAAAAGCTTCTTGGAGTTTTTATATCCCATCTCCATGTAATCAACTCCGGCAGCTGAGATCGCTTTATACACTTCGCGGACAAAACGATGGTCAAAATCATGATTATTAATCAATCCGCCGTCACGGATAGTGCAATCCAAAACCTTGATCTTTTCTCTAAACATGTCTCCTCCTTTTTCTGATACCGGGGACCGAGTTCTCATGGCAACCCCAGACCCCTCCCCTGGTTATATAAAGTGTAATATTATTTTGATTGTGCGCTACGGCTCACCCGCTTGCGATCTACTTCTCGTAAATGCAATTTCCGGAGCCTTATGTTCTTGGGGGTTACCTCAACTAATTCGTCATCCTCAATAAACTCAAGAGCGAACTCAAGTGTCATTTGCCGCGGAGGTATAAGCGCGATCGCCTCATCGCTTCC
This sequence comes from Candidatus Omnitrophota bacterium, assembly GCA_042570105.1. Taxonomy (GTDB): domain Bacteria; phylum Omnitrophota; class Gorgyraeia; order Gorgyraeales; family Gorgyraeaceae; genus JBHPHW01. The sequence goes on from JBHPHW010000020.1 coordinate 5,865, forward strand.
TGAAGCGCGCATATTAGTTAATTTCTTTCCGCGCAAGGCGTTTACAACAAGATCAGCCCCTTTGTTGCTTGCGCCAATGATCATCCCCTCATATAACTTTTCTCCTGGTTTAACAAAGATCTCACCACGTGCCTGTAGATTATAAAGCGCGTACGCCACCGCATCACCGCATCCATGTGAAATGAGAACACCACTTTGACGGGTAGGCATATCTCCTTTATAGGTCTGATATTCAAGGAAATTTTGGTACATGATACCACTACCTCGGGTCATCATAAGAAACTCGCTTCTAAACCCGATCAATGCCCTTGAGGCAATAACAAATTCCATACGGCTAGTGCCGGCAGATGTTGTATTTATGTTGCGCATTTGAGCTTTGCGAGCTCCAAGCGCCTGCATAACAACACCCTGATACTCACCTTCCGCCTCGATTATCACCTCTTCAACAGGCTCAAGCATTTGACCGCCTATTTTCTTCAAAATAACCTGCGGCCTGGAGACTTCCATCTCATACCCTTCGCGACGCATTGTTTCAATAAGAATAGCAAGGTGCAGTTCACCGCGACCTGAGACCTTTAACCGCTCAGTTCCAGCAATCTCCTCGACCTTGATGCCAACATTGATCATAGCCTCATGCTTAAGACGCTCCCGCATATGTCGTGATGTTAAAAATCTTCCTCCATCCTTGCCTGAAAGAGGGCTCGAGTTATGAGAAAAATTCATAGAAACTGTAGGCTCATCTATCTTGATAGTAGACAATCCCTTTGGCTCATCAATACACGTAAGCGTCTCTCCGACCTCTACACCCTCTATCCCGGAGATCAATATAATATCTCCTGCTATAGCCTCATTGGCCTCGATACGGATCAGTCCACGATACTTCATGATCTTAGTTACCTTGCCTCTAGAAACAGTTTCATCACGTTTCACAAGTGCCACAGGATCTCCGACACGGACAGACCCATGAAAAACCCGCCCTATAGCGATTCGCCCAACATAAGAGTCATAATCAAGCATTGTGACCAGCATCTGAAAAGGCAAATCAGGGTTAGCTATCGGCGGCAATACTCTACGCAGGATAGTCTCTAAAAGAGGCTTCATGGAGTCTCTCGGCTCATCAAGATCAAGAGTCGCGTAACCATCCTTTCCTGAAGCGTAACAAATAGGAAAATCAAGCTGTTCGTCAGTTGCATTCAGCTCACAAAAAAGATCAAATGTCATATCCGCCACTTCATTTGGGCGGGCATGTGGACGATCAAGCTTATTTATCACAAGTATCGGTTTTAAATGTAACTCGAGTGACTTCTTCAAAACAAATTTAGTCTGCGGCATGGGCCCTTCAAAAGCGTCAACAAGAAGAAGCACGCCATCAACCATCTCAAGAATACGTTCGACCTCACTACCAAAATCAGCATGCCCAGGCGTATCGACAAGATTGAATTGCACCCCTTTATATTGGAGAGAAGCGTTTTTAGAGAGAATCGTAATGCCTCTTTCTTTCTCAAGAGGATTTGAGTCCATTACGGCAACCTCACCCTCTTTAAATTCATAGGCGCCTGTATATTTGAGAAGGGCATCTATAAGAGTAGTTTTCCCATGGTCAACATGCGCTATAATCGCGAGGTTCCTCACATCTTTTCTTCTTTTTTGATTTAGCATACTCTTTTAGCTTTCGTTCTCAAAATAAAAAAGGCGTTAGCCTTCTTACGCCTTTTGGGATAGGTTACTTTGTGTTTTGAAGTAGTATCTTAATATTTAAGCGCGTTTTTTTCTACGCGCAAAAAATGGCTTCTTCTTTTTAGTGGGCTCCTGCTTTTTTTCAAACCTCGTTTTATCGGAACGGCGTCCCCCCCGGGGAAAATCTCTTTCTTCTGGTCTTTTATCCCGGTTTGCGTTAAACGAGTTGCCTCCCTTGCGCCTTGAAAAGCATTCCTTGCAATATACCGGACGGTCTCCGCTGGGCTTGAACGGGACTTCGCACTCTTTATTGCAGTCTACGCAAATAACCTGAGTATAAGTTCTTTCCCTGTGACCATGGCCTTGCTGGCCTCTCTCATGGCGATTAGAGCGATCGAAACGCTGGAAAGGCTTTTGGGAATAGCTTTTCTCAAAAGGCCTTTTTGAAGGCTGGCTCATTAAGGTATCCAGCTTTTTCTCCACGGCACTCAACTGCTGCTGCACTTTATTAATGAGGTCAGCTATGCCCGGTTCATCCTGCGGCGCGACTAATAAACTTTTGCGTTTAAAACGTTTTTTCACATTACTTCTTTCTTTTTACCTACTGTAACACAAATAAAAACCCCTTGCCAGCCTCGCCTAGCTTGGCTAGGCAGGCAACTTATTTCACTACAAAGAGTTAAAAGTACTAGGTCCCCAAGTTGGGTGAGCGGTTCGACTTCGCTCACCGTCCTTCGAACCGTCCTGAGCATAGTCGAAGGATTTGCAACTGGCTATATTCGAAAGAAACTAACAAAATCTCTTCTTTTAACGCCCTTCGTTCTTGCGCTTTGAAAAGCATTCTTTGCAATATACCGGACGGTCATCTCTGGGTTTAAAAGGGACTTCGCATTCCTTATTACATTCTGCGCAAATCGCCTTGTGCATCTCCCGTGACCCTCCGCCGAATCCACCACCGCCACCTTGATATCCCATGTTACCCCCTTTTTAGTTTCGGTAAAGATTTTAGTCCTTAATTCGAAGTCTCGCCCGAATCCGCTTTGGCCTGCATGTTTTTTTTATCCAGTTTACGTTGTTTCTTTTCTTCTCTTTTCTTTTTCTTTGCCAATTCTTTCTGATACCTTCTATATGAATAATTATCTCTTGCCAATACATCCTCCTTTTATCTTGGCGGCTTCCAACATTGTGACGCCCTGTAGTTAAGATTCTACCTCAAACAAAGATCCTTTTCAACATATTTTATTACAGAATTAAGGCTTATATTACGCTTTTCCTCGTCTTTCTTCGCTTTGTCTTTGTTCACTTCGTCTTTCTTCTCTTCGTCTTTCGACCTGCTTACGAATGTCATATGCCTTATGTTCTGAGATTTTAAAGGTCATAATAATGAAAATAGCAGCGGTAGAAGTCACAATCGGAATGCCGATATCAAAGAGTCTCATATACAATAAGGCCTGAGTTGTTTGATTGGCGCCTAAGGCAATATCGAAACCGGTCGCATTGAGAAGGAATCCTGAGGCAAGCGATGCAACGGCTAATCCGAGTTTTACCATCCACCAGTAAATAGCACTAAACATACCTTCTCTGCGTGTGCCGGTTTGAAGTTCGTCAAGGTCACAAACATCGGCTACCATGGAGCTGACTATCGTGAAGAGCGATCCTAGGCCAAACGCTATGAATGGAGCAGCTATTAGCAGTAAATATGGCTGATCTGGGTTATATCCTATCCATTTCAAAGCATAACCAATAATCGAGAGGGAAATGGTGATTAAAAAGGTTTTTCGCTTTCCGATCTTTGTGGAGATCCATGTGATTAAGAAGATGACGCAGAAAGTACAAACGGAACTAATCGATCCAAACCAACCGAGCAATGTCCCACCCTTTGAATAATCACCAGCATAAACATAGAAGAAAATAACATAGGCTGAAAAGGCGGAAGCGAGCATAAATCCGTTGAAGATCAAGAATGTTGCTGCACAAAGCTTAACAAATGGACGGCATTTAAAAGTAACAGCAACGCCGTTGAAGAAGTCTTTCGCAACATTCAAAAGACCCTTTTCTCTTTCAGTTTTTGGTAAGTTACCGAAACGCTCTTTGTTGAAAATAGCTGGAAGTACACCACCGACCATGATAAAACCACCGATGATGAGTGCAAGGGTTCGTGCTCCATGGACAATATCCGTAAACATATTCTTGTTGTCCATGATCTTGAAGAACCAGGGAGCAATCACCCAGGCAAATTGAGCGACAAAGTTGCTGGCCGCCTGCAGTCGTGTCCGCTCATGATAGTCGGGTGTCATTTCATACCCTAGCGCTATCCATGGGATTGAATAACAGGTAAATCCAATGAAAAAGAGAACCTGGAACCCTAAGAAATACCAGAAATAGAAATTTTCGCCATGTCCCTTATATAGTTGGAACATCAATGCGAATAAAAGTCCCGCAGAAAGAGCCCCAAAGAATATAAAAGGTCTACGACGTCCATATCGGGTTCGGGTATTATCTGAACTGTAACCGACAAGGGGATCTAATATGGCATCGACAATACGGGGAATGAATCCGATGACACCGACTAAAGCGGGATTTATGCCTAATCCGATGTTCAAAACAATGACCATCGCTCCAAGAGCGGCGGCCTGAATGCTATTAACGAGTGATCCTATGCTGTATATGGCTTTTTGAAAAATAGGGATGCGATCTTCGCGGGCTGTTATATGGTGGGTTGACTGACCGACGACTTGTCCCATTAACTACCTCCCTCAATATATAGGTTATATATTATAACAAATAAACCCAGTTCGCGCAAATGCTATTTATTGCATCTATCAAATGTGGGCGGAGTCAACTTAACAACTTAATGGAAAAGTACAAGAGGAAGCGACAACACTATACAGAGAAATAACTACCTCTTAACTAACAATGCTTGGCTTGAAGTTCTCATCTAACCATAATGCAATTATCTTCTTTACTGGAAATCCCCATGAAGCAATAACATTCATTGCCTTTCGCAAGTGTTCCTTTTGCACATCTTCATTTTCAGGATTGCCTGCACAATCATAATGTGCCGCGACAGCAACAATCTGTGAATTATGCTTCTTTACAGAAATTTCTACCTTTTTCTTTAAAGATTCGATAATATTTATATCTTTACTTTCTGATAATATTTTATTAGGTCCTGGCTCTGTAATCATATCAACATAATCAACGCTAAAATTCTTCTGTACATACTCTATAACTGGTTTTTGAACACGCCCATCTATACAATTTACAGCAGTAGCAAATTCTTTAGCCATATATTTATCCTTCCCTTATATAATTTACTACAAAACAAAACCCTACGCAAGCATTTTACTTACATAGGGTTAAGTTTTAGTGGCTCCCCGGATTGGATGAGTTTCGCAACTGGCTACTTAGCATAAAAACTTAATATTCCACTTTCTATGCTTCTTTCGTGGTATAATACAAGAAAAGGAGAAATCATGAAAGAAATTATCTCGATTAAAAGAAAGAGAATCTGCAAGTTACTTCACTGTAAGAGTATTTTAAGTATTTACAACCGTGGAGACTACTGTTATTTTCACAAGAGGGAAGTTTTTAATAAAAAGTCTCTCCCATTATCCAGCGCCAGCGCCAATTAACAATACAAACTTTAGGAACCTCACTCCCTTCTTTTTATATACTGCAACACAAATCAAAACCCCTTGCAACTTATTTCGTTACAAGGGGTTAAAATATGTGGCTCCCCTCGGACTACGAGTTTCGCAACTTTTTAGAGGCGTTTAGAACATATTGCTTTACTAACGAAGCAAACAAATTAGTGACAACTATGGTTGATGCAGGCATTTTTAACAGTAAGCTCTTCTAATTTATCTTCTTTATGTTTTTTGATTATCTCTTCCACTGTTCCAGCGTTTGCTCTATAAGCCCTAATGCCGCCTTCATTTAGTTTTTGAACTGCTCTTGCTCCCATCCCGCCACACACTACCACATCAACACCTTTATTATCTAATGCTTTTAAAGGATGACACATACCGTGCATATGATGGCTATCACCATTATTAACTACTTCAAATACTTCTTTTTCAGTATCATAGATTAAAAAATAAGGAGCGCTACCAAAATGAGCATTAACCTCTGATTTTAGACCTTCGTTTGCTATTATCGGAATACATATTTTCATTACGCTACCCTCCCGCATTTGCCTCTACCACGACCACTACCCCAACCTGCTCTTGCCCAACCTCTATCTTGCGGTGCTCTGTGAACATTTGAACTGCTACACTTGGGACACGCATTTGGTCTACCGGCACCATATGGTAAAGTCCATTCATTCTTACAATCATAACAAACAAAACATCTTTCCATCATTTTTACAACACCCCCTTCTATTTTCAATGCTTTGCTATTAACTAATACATCTGCTATTTTTTTATGTGCGGAAGAAATTATATTTCCAAATGTCTGCCTTGAAACGGTCATTTTTTTAGCCGCGTCCTCCTGATACTTACCTTCTAAATCAGCAAGGCGTATGGCTTCAAGCTCATCTATATTCAAATTAACTTCTTCTAACAAATCAACGGGTATGCCTCTTGGTTTAAAGTAATTTGCATCAGGTCTACAACGAACTCTTCTACATCTAAAAGGTCTTGGCATATTATCCCTCCATAGTTATTAGCATATGCTAATAATAACACACGTTCATCTATATGTCAAGCGACACAAAAACAAAACCCCCTGCTATAAGTTTTATAACAGGGGGCTAAAAATTAGAAAACTAATGGCAAATATAGACTCAGTTAGCTTTTGATGTCTATATAAGTAGCTAAAACAGAGTTTTTCTTGCTCCATGCAACTGTTGCTACCCAAGTCACTAAGATAACAGCCACAATCGCTACTCCTAAAAGTAAATCGCTACCTATATTCTCAGAGATAAGAAATAGCTCACCATTCCATAAATGGTCTATTACTCCAAACAGTGCACCTCCACAAAACAACAAAGTCAACCACCATACTTTGACGTTCTTTGTCTTGTTCCACGCTACGGATGAAATTACTGCTCCAATTACTGGTGCAACATAACACATATTTCTCCTCCTTTCTTAAAATGCCAATGTTAAACCTGTAGTGATTCTATAATCAGGGCTTGCTTTTGATATCTGAAATCCTATTCCAGCATCAAAACAAAGTCTCTCTGTAAGAATATAATTAAGCCCCACGAGGCCGCTAAAAGGATTATCATCAAAATCTCCATTAAAAGTCGTCTCTCCAGTAATTTCTCCAACGATATTAAGACTTTCTATTAAAAGATATTCTATGGCTAAACTATATGAAAAAATATCATCAAGGTTTTCGCCTTCAGGTTCTCCAACAAATGTATAACCAAGATTTACATGGGTGGTAAAATCTCTAATTTCTTTAGTAATTATTCCATTTAAGCTATAATCTAATTCGCCAGACCCTAAACCTTTATTTTCATCACCTGTTTTGGTCTTAACAACGCAACTCATAGCTAAAGCAGGTAAAGTTTCTGTTTCATCTAAAAGATGATATTTAGTTGCAATCTGTATATCACTTATACCGTCAATTTTATCCCCTTCGCTAACATCAATAAATTGATACGGAATCTCTATACCTAAATCCAATTTTTCAATAATACCGTATTTTACGCAAAGACTTAGACTTTTTTCTTTGTCAGTTTGTTTAACATATTCAAAACCAGACTCAATTTCCATATGCCTTGCTTCGACCACCCCTGCATCGTCAGTAGACAGAGGTCTTGCTGCATAAGATATAGAAGGAATAATTATTGCAACTGTTATTATAAATAATAAAACTGATTTTCTATGAAGTTTGCCCATACCTTAACTCCCTTTATTTAGTATTACTATTATTAAAATCGTGCTACCAAAAGATAAAAAAATATAACTTAAACTAAATCTTTCCCTATTGTGGCCATATTGACATTGACGTGTTTTACTCCACGGACAGATTTTAACCTATCAGCTATCTTTTGAATGTCCTTAGCCTTTCCTTTTGTCACAATAACTTCCAAACAATTGTGATGGTCTAAGTGAATATGTTGCGTTGAAATGACTAAATCCTGATAATCATGTTGAACATCTAATAACTTGTTAACCAACTCCCTTTGGTGATGATTATAGACCATGCTAATTATGCCTGAGACCTGTTTGTTAGAAAACCATTCTTTCTTAACCAGAGATTCTCTTATCAAGTCTCTGATAGCCTCAGAACGATTAGCATAACCCTTTTCTTTGATTCCTTTATCAAAATCAAGTAATAAGGGTTCTTCCATTGCTATACCAAATCTAATTAACTTTTTCATATTTATCAGTGTTATGTTTTTAATAAAGATAGCACGAATAGAATCTCTTGTCAATTAAAAAAGAGCCTATCCGAAAAACAGACAGGCTCTTTATGATGTAACTCATTGTTTTACAATAAGTTACATAAGTTGGCTCCCCGGGCAGGACTCGAACCTACAGGATAACTCAATCTCTGATTTTAGATTAATAAGATTTCTATATATCTTATTATATTGCCTACGGTTAAGCAAAATGAGAGATATTGGAACTGGGGAGCACTCGTTGTTCGAACTATATAAATTACCAGATCTTGCCCAGAAACATTAAAAAGCGCTAATTATATAATTCCAACTATAGCAAACACCCACCAGTATAAATATAACTCCGGTAATCTTTCTTGCATATTTTTCGAGTGTAGCCATTTTGTGAAACCAGCGCGAAGCAGATGATATGCCAAGCGCGATCGCCACCGCAAAAATCATAACCGGCAACCCTGTCCCGATGCCATAAAAGAATGGCAGAATAATACCTATTTTACTACTTAAGGCCAATGGAATGAGACTTCCAAAGAAAAGCGCCGCGGATATTGGGCAAAAGGCAAGTGCAAAAAGAACTCCAAGAGCAAAAGCACCTTTTAATCCGCTTTTGGCCAACGATTCCTGTCTTTCCTTTGATAGCGCAAGTCCTGATATATTAAAGCGAATAACATCTAAAAGGAAGAGCCCAACTATAAACAATAGAGGCCCTAAGATCTTATTCATATACTTTTGAAGAAAATTAGCTGCCAAAGGAACGCTCACAAGTGATGTAATTATAATCACTCCTAAAGCAGCATACGCGATCATTCTTCCAGTAGTATAGAATATACCAGATAATAGAACAGCTCTAGGATGATTGATTTTCTTTGAAAGAAATGATACTGCCGCTATATTTGTCGCCAAGGGGCAAGGGCTGATTGAGGTTAATATCCCAAGCCATAACGCTAAACCAAAACCTATTAAGAGTTCCATTATTTCGTTTCCTCTAAAAATGCTTGAATCTCTTCGGTAACATAGGTAATAAACTTCTGTTTATTGCGGACTAATTCCCAAATTTTATCAAGGTTCTTTGATCTTATTTCCTTGCCATCTTTCATAAATGACAAAATAAGTGACTTTGTGTAAAGCTGGTATTCATTTACAAAATGCTCGTTTCCCCCTTTTTCTGTATTAATCGGTTTAAATTCAAGCTTTCCTGAAGCAAGAGCATCTTCAAAATTAGTCTCAATGGCTTGCCGGGAATAATTCTCCATAGCAGTGCATGTAAAACAGCGGAAGTTTCCATGAAAATAATAAGCTATCACTTTAACCTCTGACGCAAAAGCGCTTGAAGTAAACAAAACACTAGCTATCGCAAGAGAAACAATAAAACTACTAATGAGTCGGCTTCTTATATCCATTTCTTTATCTCCTCAGTAAATGCAACCTTGCCGGTAGTTTTAACTACGCCATCAATTACAAGAGCAGGCATCATCATTATGCCATATTCGGTAATTTTATTCATATCTTCTACTTTTAAGACTTCTGCCTGACTTCCTTTTTCCAAAACAGCTTTTTTAGCGTTTTCGTAAAGCATTTTACATTTGGGGCATCCTATCCCGAGAATTTCAATTTTCATATTTCCCCCTTTTGCAGAACAATAACCTTACATCACTGATTGAAGCATATTAAACAAATATCCCGTAATGATGATAGCTACGGTCGTTACTCCAAAAAAGATTGCTATTAACTGTAGTTTCATTGCTCGCCTTAAGATTACCGCTTCAGGAAAACTCAGGGCAGCTGTTGCCATCATAAAAGCTAATGCTGTTCCTAATGGAACACCTTTTCTGAACAAAACCACTGCTATTGGCACAATTGCTGCACAGCTGCCATACATCGGCACTCCAAGTATAGTCGCAAGAGGAACCGAAAAAGGCCCTGTTTTACTTATTATTCCGTGTATTGTTTCTTGAGGGATATAGTTATGAATAAATGAACCTATACCCACACCCAACAATACCCACATCCATAGTTTTTTTGTAATTGACCTGGCTTCATCTATTCCAAAGATGATTCTTTCCTTTATTCCTGTATAAACTTTTTCTTTGGCTCGCTGCGTATCTTCTGAAACTAAACCCTTAACAAGATATCTCTCTAAACGCATCTTGCCCAGGATAACGCCTGAGATAATGCCTATCGCAATTCCACTTAATACATAAAGAAGAGTTATCTTCCACCCGAAAAACCCAAGCATTACTATTACCAGATACTCGTTAATTAAAGGAGATGTTATTAAAAATGAGAATGTGGCTCCCAGGGGAATACCGACTTCCAAGAAACTCAAGAAAATAGGTATAGAAGAACATGAACAAAATGGAGTTATTGAGCCAAAAAGCGAAGCAAAAAGATTGCCCAACACCTTCTTCTTGCTGATCCAATCCTTAATCTTATTCTGAGAGATGTGTGTTCTAATAAAGCCAATAGCCGCTATCATAAAGAATAGCAACAACAGTATTTTAATAGAGTCATATAAAAAGAAGTTGATTACTCCACCCAGTCTTGAATCTGGATTTAACCCAAAAACAGAATAAACCAACCAGTCTATTATCAGCTGCAACATGACTTATCTTTGCTTTTGTCCTTGTTGTCACAACAGGGTTTTGCTTTTGCCTTTTCTTCCATTTTTTTATCTAATTTCTCAACTAACTTACCAAAAAAACTTTTCTTCTTTTCTGACTTATTCATTTCTTCCTCCCTGTAATTTTGCAACATCCACCTTCGATTTTAATTGCTTTTATACTTACTAATGCGTCGCTTATCTTATTATGAGCAGAAGTGATTATCCTTGAAAAGGTAGGTCGAGATATTTTTAGTCTCTTTGCCGCTTCTTCTTGCTTTAATCCTTCATAATCAGCTAATCTTATTGCCTCAAATTCATCCAAGGTCATACATATACCATCTAATTTATTGGATGGTTTACACTGTGGCCTGAAGCATCTTTCTCCGGGTTCACATTTAACCCATCGTGTCTTTTTCGGTCTCATAACCACCTCTCTGTATTATGAACATATGTTCATAATAATGATACCAAACAATCTCCCGTCTGTCAAATAAAAAAGAGTCTACCTTGCTTAAAGAGATAAGTTACGATATATGGCTCCCCCGCGAGGACTCGGCGCTTTGCCTTTCAGGCAAAGTCGGCCATCCGCTTTACTGACACTGCTCCTTATTCGTCGCGCTAGCAATGGCTTCGCTCGGCGTAAAGCTCCATTCAAGTCCAACAAGAGGTCGCCAAAAATAAGCAGGCCCATCAAAAAAATGATGGGCCTGCTTTTGGCTCCCCCAAGACTACGAGTTTCGCAACTTTTTAGAGGAATTTAAAGATTATTGCTTATCAGAAGAAAGTAGCAAGCTATTTCTCTGCGACAACAAGCATTTCGAAATCTTCTGTAGTTAATTTATCTTTTCTTGAGAATGCTCCCAGTTTTGCGCCAAGGATATCTATGTTTTTATATCCAAGCGTTTTTAAAAGCCAGGTTATTTCACTTGGCACATAATAACGTTGATTACATTTTAGTTCTTTTTTATTTCCTGAATCATCCTCAAAAACAGTAGTATTGTATTCGCGAAATTTCATTAAATCAAAATTATTGCTTTTATAGGTTGCATTACCTTCTCCGCCAGCTGACTCACAAAACTTTTCTACAGAATGATACAAAGGAAACAGTCCATTTAATGTTGTAAAGATAAGTTTTCCATTACCCTTCAGCGCCTTAGTTACATTTTTAAGTATTTCAAAATTCATTTCATCCGTCTCCATTAAAGAAAACCCGCCTTCACAAAGCATTATCGCCGCATCAAATTCACCGTTAAAGGAAAGATTACGAGCATCCTGTTGTTGAAAATCAATTTTCAGATTAAGCTGTTTTGCTTTCTCCTTTGCTCTGGCAAGCTGAGATTCCGACAAATCAATTCCTACAATGTTATAGCCTCGTTTCGACAACTCTATCGAATGCCTCCCAGTGCCACATCCGACATCAATTATTTTTATCTTTTTGTCATAATTTAATTCTTGTTCGATAAAATCGCATTCTCCAAGCGTTCCTTGGACAAAACACTCCTTATCATATTTCTGTGCATAATTCTCAAATAATGACTCATACCATTGTTTCATTGCTATCACCTTCACTTTTCTATGATTATATACGAAACAAAAACCCCTTGCAACTTATTTTGCCACAAGGGGTTAAATAAATTTGGCTCCCCCGCGAGGACTCGTCTACTTCGCGTTTGCGGATTACAAACGCTGCGTAGACTCACCTCGCTCGCTGTCGGCCGCGGATTGCGGCCTTTTCCTCTCTTCGGTCGGCGCTCGTTCGTTTCGAGTCCAACAGTTGGTCGCCAGGCAAAATAAAAAAGCACTCCTAAAAAAAGAAGTGCTTTTTTACTAAACTGGCTCCCCGTTCCAGAAATCAAGCGCACCATTGCTACTGCTAAGCTCAGGATTCCTATTTATATGCAGTATTCAAAGCAAGGCCTTGTTATACTTGAAGGTGTAATGCCCTATAACATCAAGACTGATAAAAGGATCACCAAAAAACTGCTAAATGAGACCAAACCGCTAATCCGCAAGCCCTCTCCTCTAGAAGAAACCCTGAAATATGCTGAGGTACTCGAAGAGCCGTCCATTGTCTCAAAAGTACAAATTGCTGAAAGATTCGGTGTAAGCCGAGCTCGTGTTTGCCAGATGCTTAATTTACTCGATTTAGATTATACAATACAGAAACATCTCTTATCAATTAAAAATGTAAAGGAGTATAATTATTTTACTGAAAGGAGATTAAGAGAGATTGCGGTTATTAAAAATAAAAATGCGCAATTAAGAAAATTCAGTGAGCTTGTAGATGAGTTGAAATTCGAACTGGCGTGATAAACTATTTTGACTTGTTTGCTACTTACATTCCAAGGTCTTTTCTATCTTGGCTACTAGGGTATCTTTATCTATAGGTTTTATAAGGAAATCAATAACTCCCAGTTTATGCATCATCAGTTTGTCCTCATCTGTATCCATAGCGGAAAGTGCAATAATAGGTATTTTAGCGCTTTTAGAGTCTTCTTTCAAAATTTTGCACAGTTCGGCCCCATCTATTTTTGGCATAATAATATCAAGTAATATTATATCAGGCTTAAATTTTTGTACCTGTGAAATTATATTTTCTCCGCCCAATAAGGTCACAACCTCGTATTTATCTGTCATTTCTAAATTCATCTTTACTATTTTAAGAAAATGCTCTTCGTCGTCAACTATCATCACCTTTTTCTTTCCCATGTTATCCCCTTCCGGATAGCTTGAAAACAATAGTAAATTTTGTGCCTTTGCCTTTTTCACTTTCCACATTAATCAAACCTCTATGCATATCTATTATACTCTTTGCAACCGAAAGCCCCAGTCCAGTTCCCTCTGCTCTATCTTTTGTAGTAAAAAAGGGGTCAAAGAGTTTTTTCTTTATATCCTCATCCATACCAAGGCCCGTGTCTTCTACTTCAATTATAACTGCTTCTTCGCCAAGTTTAAAATTATCACTTTCTCTATTTCCAACTGCGCTTCCTGGCTTGTTAAATTTTGTCAGATAAGAGCGAACATGGAGTTCCCCTCCTTTAGGCATAGCATCAATCGCATTAACGAATAAATTTACAAATACCTGTTCAATCCTCCCTCGATCAGCCATTATTTCATGTATATCCTTTTCGAATTCCTGAGACACTTTGATATTCTTAATTCTTAATTTATGTTCTACTAAACCAAGGGAGCTCTCTATCAGTGAATTTATAACTTCGGGTTTCATTTTTAATTCCTCGGACCTAGAAAAATCAAGGAGCGCGCGTACAATCTTATCAGCCCTATCAATACTACTTCTCATAATCTGGAGTAATTCGCGCTTGTCCTTTTGAGTAGATGGTATTGTTCCTTCAAAATAATTTATTCCTTGCAATATAATCCCCAGGGGATTCTTGACTTCATGTGCTACTCCACTGGCCATCCTGCCAACTGCTTCCATCTTCTCGGCATGAATAAGTTGAGTCTGCGTTTCTTTAAGTTTATTATACGTTCCTTGCAGATCCTCCATCATGTTTAAGGTTGCTTCCTGGGATTGAGTCAAATCCTTTGTCCGCTCTTCGATTTTCCTCTCTAAGTTCTTTGAAAATCCTTCGAGTTCTATCTTGGATTTTTTTAACTCAGCAATAAGTTTTTTTGCTTGTCGCATGTCGTGAGCAACACCAACCACTCCTACTGTCTTTTCACAATGCACTCCCTTTTTTTTAAACTCTGGGCACTCATCTATAGGCATGTCATGATTAGGACAGTTTACCTGACGCATCACAGATCCGGTAAAACTAACTGGGATCTCTTCGCCGTTCTTTGTTTTATACGTCATATCAAAATCACGCACTGATCCCTCTTTAATCAACTTTTCTAATCTCTTTCCCTTAAAAAGAAGTTCTTCTTCTTCTTCTTCTTCTTCTTCTTCTGTAAACATTAGACTTATGTCTTTTCCAATAAGCTCCTCTTCCTTATACCCCAGTAAATCCAAAGTTGCTTTATTTACTGTCCTAATCTTCCCACCTGGGTCAACTACGATCAAGGTATCAAGCATATTAGAGATGATCGAATCTGTATAGGCTTTAGCCAACATTAGCTCATCTTTGGATCTCTTTAAACCTTCGGCCATGCGGTTGAAAGCTTTCGTTAATTCACCTATTTCGTCTTTTGAGTTAATCTCTATCTTGATATCCAGCTTACCCTTACCTATTTCAATTGCAGCGTCTTTGAGCTTAATTATTGGTTTTGAGATTGAACGTGAGATGAATAGAGATAATAGTATAGCCATAAGCAATACCACAAGAACACTAACTAAAATTTTTGCCATTAAATCATTTACAGGAGCTAGAGCAACCTTAGTATCTATGCCCAATACAAGCACCCAATCATTTCCTTTATAATCCAAATATCCTTGTTCTTTCGCACCAACAAACAACACCTCTTTTCCTTCATACATACCAATAAGTGATTCTGTTTCTTCTTCACTCTTAGAAACTTTCTTAAAAATATCTAACCCACTTAATCTTCGCCTTAATATATCTCCTCTTTTGTGATTTGAAAATAAAACAAGTCCATCTCGGTCTAATAGATCTACAGCAATTCCTCCTCCAACTTCTCTTACTACTTCAAAAATCTTATTAATTGGAAATCTTGCAACTAAAACACCCTCAATATCTCCATTCTTATCCCTTAAAGGGCCTGAAAAATGGATTACGGGGATACCTAAACTTTCTGAAAAAATAGGCCTTTTATCTGAGTAAATATTTCCTTTTATTGGCTCTTTAAAATAAGGCTTATCCCGCTCATCATTACCAATGGAAACACCCCTTGTATCCCCTATTACAATGCCGTCAATATTCATTATAGACATTGATATATATACCTTGTATTCTCTTTCTATTTGTCTCAAATAATCTAATTTTTTATTTATATCAAATTCGTCACTAGATAACATAATATTCTTTTTGCTTGTCAATGCTTTAATATCAGCAACTCTCTCAAACAAGACCCTATCTAACTTATTCAATACATGAATTGCTTCAGCAGAAAATTTCTTTACAACCTCCTTTTGTAGATGTGCCCTGGTAGCTATAGCGAAAACTAAAGAAAGAACCCCGACAGATATAACAACTGCCGTCAACATAAGAAGCGTGATTTTTATCTTTATTTTCATTTGAATTCCTTACTTATTATTCATTTAATAGTTCTTTAACAAACCTATTATCAATAATTTTATCAAAATCAGGGAATTGAGATATCTGCCCTCTTTCTAAAAAGAAATTAGTAACATACATGCCAGCTCCACGCAAGGTAGTAAGGTCACCAGATTTTGTCATCGCCTCAACATTTTCTTTCAGATCTGGTAGCTTAATTGCTTCTATGCCTGATGCCATTTCTTCCTCGCTCATTCCTTCTGCTTCTGCCATAATCTTTACTGCTTCATCTTTATTTGAAAAAATAAAATCTCTTGCTTCCAAAAGAGCCTTGATTATTGCTTTTACATCATCAGGCCTTTTATTTACTATTTCTGATTTAAATGCAAGCACATCTACTATAATTCCAGGAGTATCCTCTACATAAGCTAAAACTTTATACCCTTTGTCCAAAGCTTGAGATTTAACAGGCTCCCATGTATGGCCAGCAACAATCCTTCCTTCTTCGAGCGCAGTTAAAACATCTAATGCAGGAACATTCTCAATAAAGACATCTCCTTCTTTCATCCCATTTTTCTCTAAAGCTGCCAATACAAATAAGTGAGAAAATGTATTAATTCCTTCCACTCCAACTTTTTTTCCTTTTAAATCATCTAATCCAGTAAACTCTGGTTTTCCAATAATTACATCACCAGTAATAGAATAATCAGCTACATACACTATTTTCGTAGAAATTCCTTCAGAATTCATTATTATAACATCTGGAAGCAATGTAAAGGTGGCTTCAAGCTCACCAGCTTTGTATAATTCCTGTAGCTCAACATATTCTGGTATCAACACTAACTCAACATCTACATTATACTTCTCAAAAAAGCCTTTTTCTTTAGCGACATAAGCATGGGCCCATCCAGGCCAGATACACATACCTATCTTAATAGGTTCTTTTTCTTCAACTTGAGCGCAGCCAGAAACAACTAACATACTAACTAATGCTATAACTAAGACATTCTTATTCATTTTTTCGCCTCATATTATTTACAAATCTCGGTTCAATAATTTTATCGAACTCTGGAATTCGAGACAATTGACCTCTTTCCAAATAAAACTCTGCAATAATCTGTCCGGAAGCGTACAACGATGTGTCTTTTTCTGATTTTTCCAAGAGCTCTTTATTTTCTTCTAAGTCAGGGAAGTGTATTCCGTCTATGCCGGACACCATTTCCTCTTCAGTCATTCCGTTTGCTTCAGCCATTATTTTAATCGCCTCATTCTTGTTTGAAAAAATAAAATCTCTTGCTTCTAAGAGTGATTTAATTATTGCCTGTATGCCATCTGGTCTCTCTCTTATTATTTTCGAATTAAATGCCAAAACATCAACAATAACAGCTGGAAGGATTCCGCTACTATAAGCCAGCACTTTGTAACCTTTTTCTTGAGCTTGCGTTAGAACAGGCACCCATGTATGGCCAGCCTCTATTCTTCCTTCTTCTAGTGCATCTAGAATTTCCATAGCAGGGATATTCTCAAAATAAACATCCCCCTCTTTTAATCCTTCTGCCTCAAGTACTTGTAAGGCAAATACATGTGCAAAGGAATTGATACCCTCAATACCTATTTTCTTGCCCCTTAGATCAACTAATGAATTATATTCAGGTTTTGCAACAATCCCATCAGCAGTTACGGTAAGATCAGGTATATACACTATTTTTGTAGATACCCCTTCGGAATCCATAATCACAACATCAGGAAGCAATGTAAATATTCCATCTACGTCGCCGTCTTTATACAAATTTAAAACATCAATGTAACCTTCACTTAATAACAACTCTACATTAACACCATTTTCCTCAAAAAATCCCTTCTCTTGAGCTATATAACTGTGAGCATATCCAGGCCACACTAAAACGCCTATTTTTATTGGTTCTTTTCGTTCGACCGCTTGCTGAGCACAACCTGCGACTATGCAGACGACTAACAAAACTGTTAATAGACCTAATGTTTTTCTCATAAGTTCTTCTCCTTCGAGTTGGAACTTAGTATAAAATTATTCAATTTCTAAAATGCGTAACTTAAACTAATGTTTCCACAAAATTCATCGTCTCCGCTATTAATCTCCTCTTCATGATTTAGTGAATAATAGACACCAGGAGCAAGGGTAAATTTTTTAAAAGAATAACTTGTTGAAACCGAAAACTCAGTCGCATATAGAGGAGAAGACTTTAATCCTGCAACTCCGTCATTACCCCAATTAGTGACTCCTAGGGCTAGGTTTTGATCCTTTTGGAAAAACACCCAATCCAGTAATGGCAACTCTGTCCCAAATCCCCAAGAATAATACCAGCCATTTTCAGGACCTTCTGCTGCAGCTTCAAATTCATATCCTGCAAAAAGTGTAGCTGAAATAGGAACGGGTAAACCCGGAAGCTCCAACCAAGTAAAAGACCCCCAAAACTCATTGAAATCTGAATTTTTATTGGCTTTTGTATAATCAAAATATATATACCCCGATGAAACATTAAAGGCATCTAGAAAATCGCGGGAGGCAGTAACTGAATAATCCAATTCTGTTGCACTCTCGTGACCAGCACTTAAAGGAAATGCCCCCCAAACATTGAAGGAAACATCCGTATCTTTAACAAACTTAGGAAAGGCAATATCAATGCTTGGTTGCATAACCGGGTCATTGTTAGGCGAAAAATCTTGGCCACGCCACATATAACGAGAAGCATAGGTCTCAGATAGGCTAATATTCACCTCTTGATTCCCAATTTTTGTAGCGAAAGCGTAGGTTGAAAACCACATCAAACATAAAATAAATAAAACTACTCCAAACAAGTTACCATTTTTCATTATTTCATGCCCCTCCATATATCACAATCACCAACATTATTCCCTTGTTTCCTCGAAAGGCTACGATTTTTCTCCCAACCTCTTCTCTAACACCTTAATTTCTTTCTTCAATTCCTTCATCTTGAGCTCTCTATCTACTGAAAACTTATGGAATCTTTCTAGATCGTGGATTTTCTTCTTTAATTCCTCTTCCGCCTTCTTGCGCTCGGTTATGTTATAAAAATATAAATTAACATATCCGGCTTCTACTACCGGAGCAATTACAACCGAAAATATCTTGTCTTTAACTTCTTCTTCTAGCAATTCTGACTTTGCAGATTCCAACGCCTCCTTAATCAAACGTTGCCATTTCTCAGGTACTTTTTCCCCGATTTTAACATCCCAATGTACAAGTAATTCTAACCCTGCTTTATTGCTGTATAAAATTTTGCCATCTTTGGCTATACGCAAAACAGGGGATAAATTTTCTGATGTAAATTTTGAAAGGGACAAGATCTCTTCCTGCTCCTTCTTGCGATCGGTGATGTCACGGACGCTGAATTGAACAACCTTTGCTTTATCAATTAAAGAAACATCTGAACTTACACTTGAGCCTTTTTTGGTTTTTACCGGTACGTCTTTGTAATTAATTAAGCCTTCTTTTTCCAATCTTGAC
>JBHPHW010000021.1:0-23344 GCA_042570105.1 Candidatus Omnitrophota bacterium
CTTCTATTGCCTCCTCATTATTCTTCAGATCAGGCGCAAATCCACCTTCGTCTCCGACCGCAGTCGATAGCTTCTTTTTCTTTAAAATCTTTTTGAGGTTGTGGAATATCTCTGAACCCATCCGCAACCCTTCTCTAAAGCTTTTAGCGCCCTTAGGCATTACCATGAATTCCTGCAGGTCTACATTGTTATCAGCATGGGCCCCGCCATTCAGGATATTCATCATGGGAACAGGTAGCACATTCGCCTTTTCCCCGCCCAGATATCTATAAAGAGGCATCTTTTTGTAATTTGCTACTGCCTTTGCTGCGGCTATCGATACGCCTAAAATCGCATTTGCTCCAAGGCGCGATTTATTCTCAGTCCCGTCAAGAGATATCATCTTGTTGTCCAGAGAGGCCTGATCTCCGGCATCCTTACCTTCCAATGCAGGATTCAGCACATCATTTACATTTGAGACTGCCTTTAAAACGCCCTTTCCGATGTAGCGCTTTTTGTCGCCATCCCTTAATTCTACTGCTTCGTGTTCTCCTGTAGAAGCCCCACTCGGAACAGCAGCCCTCCCTGTAACGCCCGAGGCCAAAATAACATCGACCTCGACCGTAGGGTTTCCGCGAGAATCTAATATCTCCCGACCTTTTATGTTTTTAATCGTCGTCTCTTTCGCCACGATCATTTCTCCTTTCTATAGAACCATTTCTGGCTTTTCATATTATCATACTAAAACATGATTGTCAATCAGGTCTGGACACTACGTTAATACTATGATATACTCATTTACGAAATATAATAGGGAGGGAAAATATGCCTCTTTTCACGATTCGTAAACTAAATATGTATTTGAAGATGCACATGATTAAGATTTTTATAGTCTGTGCAGTCGTTACACTTCTAATATTAGCTATATGGGGCCTATCATCCCTTGAATCCTTTTACCGTCATCTCACCCTTGCCCAGATGCCTATCACACTTTTACTCTCAGGGGTCCATGCAGGCATATTTGTATTCATGTACATGGTGTTCCTGCGAGGCGGCTTTACCAAGATAAAACAGACAACGATAAAGGGGCAAAACGTAAATATCCACTGGAATGACATAATAGGCCTGGATGAAGCAAAGCAAGAGGCCTGGGAAGTGGTGCAATTAATAAAAGACAGGACCCGCCTATTAAAGATCGGCGGAAAGATCTTAAGAGGTCTTTTGATGGTAGGGCCTCCTGGCTGCGGAAAGACTTACATGGCAAAGGCCATTGCGACAGAAGCGGGAATTCCCTTTATATCCATGTCCGGAAGTGAATTCACTGAAATATTCGTAGGCGTTGGCTCATCTAGAGTGAGGAAACTCTTCAAGAGGGCCAGAACCCTCGCGTATGGATACGGCGCATGCATTGTTTTTATAGACGAATTGGATGCCATAGGCAGGCAGCGCTCGTTCAGCGTTATGGGAGGGGGGCAGGAGACAAATAGCACCCAGAACCAGCTTTTAGTAGAGATGGATGGCCTTCAAGAAAAAGATGTCAATGTCATTGTTATAGGCGCTACGAATGCTGCAGAAGGTATTTTGGACCCGGCCTTACTCAGGCCAGGCAGGTTTGATAGAAAGATCTATGTAGACCGCCCCAGCCTTCAGGGGAGAGAAAAGGTCTTTGAATACTACCTTAAAAAAGTAAATTATGATAAAAGTATGGATATAGGGCGTCTGGCGAGAAAGGCAGTATATAAAACGCCTGCTGAGATCGAAAATATAATAAAAGAGGCTGCCCTGATAGCAACGAGGTATAAAAAAGATACGGTAAGCTATAGCGAAATATCTGAGGCCATGGAGCGCATCGATATGGGCATAAAACATAAGAGGCAGATGACAAAGGAAGAAAGGAAAAATACGGCATTCCATGAATCAGGCCATCTGGTAGTAATGTATATACTGCATCCTACCGATGATGTCTTTAAGGCCTCTATTATATTCCGAAAAGAAACCCTCGGCGTCGTACACCCTCAACCCAGAGAAGAACTTTATACGCACAACAAAGAGGCCCTGCTTGCAGATATAAAAGTAAGCCTTGGGGGATATGTCTCAGAAAAAATACACTCCGGCACTACCAGTGACGGTGTAACATCTGATTTCAATAAGGCAATGCGTAGGGCGCACACTATGGTATGGAGACTCGGTATGAGCGAAGCTGGCATGGTAGGCGATTATACTATAATACCGGAATCCCAGCTATCTGAAAAGGTTAAAGAAAAACTCAATAATGAGACAAATAAGATCTTAACTGCCTGTCTAAAAGAGGTCGAAGAGCTTCTTAAAAAAGAGTGGCCGATAGTAGAAAGATTTTCAAAAGAACTTCTTGAAAAGGACGAACTAGAATACGACGAGATAGAAACCATCTTCAAGGAATATGGGAAAGGCCACTCTAACTACAAGCCTACATGAACACCCGCCTATTAAGAGTCTTGTTCATGCTCTTTTTTTTAACAACACTCTCCAGCTGCACTAAAACTAAAGCGACCTACTCAAAAGAAAAAGTAAAACAATCTGTAATAGACCTCTGTAAGGATGAATACGACCTGGATGTAGAGGTAAAGATCATTGACTCTACGCTTGGCGTCTTTATACCAATAGAAGACCTTGTAAGCCAGGATTTAAAGCTCGATGAAGAAGCTGGCGAGAAAATAGAAGATGTAGCGCTCTCTATACATAGGGTCACGATGAGTACAGACAAACCATTAAAATTCTATGCGCTTGTAGCTAGAGACACAAAAAACTACGGCGCGGAATTTATCCTAACAGGATTTGTCTATGACGTGACGCGCGTCAGGCTTCTGGACATCTCCCGGGGCGAATATCATAAAAGGATATTGAGGGACTTTAAATTCAACCCTGTTGTAGTGGGAGAGATAAAGATAAAAGAAACCTTTAGTCTGCTAAATAAAGACCCGAGCCTGATCCAGAATATAGGCCCCCTCTTCTATCCCATATACGCAATAGGAAAAAATGGCACTCAAAAGATAGAGATCGTAGAGATGCATTCCAAAGAGATCTCGGGCCAAGAAGGGCTTTTCTATGTAAAGACCCGGGAATATTATGAGCCCTCACCCGGCTTCGAAGTGTATAAGGCAATATTCCCTCCGGGATTTAGCAATGAGTATCTGATCCTTACAGATATATCAACGTTTCCGAATACTATAAAAGAGATCGTCCCAAAGTATTTTTACTCAGGCCATGAGATGAGGCAAAGGAACCTAAAAGAGACCTTTGATCAGTATAAAGATATAGGGTATATCGGGCTGGATGGTTTTCCTAAAAGAGGTTTAAAATTTGACTGGTTTCTAAGCCAGCAGATCGCAAGAAGGATCAAAACGCTATTTGGAGAAGATAAACGCCTCAAGCAAAAATTTACAGTAGAGGATGTCCAGGGCCTGGTAAACAATAAAATATTCCAGTTTAAGTTTTCTATTACCCCAAGCGAACCCTCAAGCGAAGATGATGAAATAATATTTTCGAAGATCCTAAAACTCGCTGGAAGGGTTATTCGTAGATACGCATTTGAGGATTTTGAAGGTGTTGAGCTTATAGACACTAAGCCTACCGGAGGAAAAATATATCTATCAAGACCTGACCTGGAAAGATTTAGAAGAAATAAAATAAGGCTTCCGCTTAAGACCGAGCCTTGATCCTGACTCGTCTCCCCTCTATCTCCAACCTACCCTCTACGAAAAGCTGTATTGCTCTCGGATAAAGCTTATGTTCTTCTCTGTGGACAGCCTCTCTCAACGTCTCTATTGTATCATCTTCCTTTATTATAATAGGGAATTGCAATATTATAGGCCCTTCGTCCATCTCGCTTGTCACAAAATGCACCGTGGGTCCTGTTACCTTGACCCCGTATGAAAATGCATCCTGTATTCCCTCTGTCCCTTTAAATGCCGGCAGAAGCGCAGGGTGTATATTTAAGATTTTATCTTTATACTCATTTACAAAATCCGCTGAAAGCATGCGCATGAATCCGGCAAGTACTATCAGGCCTATATCCTCTTCCTTCAGTTTTTTTAAGATCTCCGCCTCAAAATCCTTCTTTGACTGAAAATCCTTTCTTTCTGCTACGAATGTTTTGACACCGGCCTTCTTTGCCCGCGTCAATGCGAAACAATCCGGGACATCTGAGAGAACAAGCCGCAATTCTCCTTTTATAGAACCTTTTTTCTTCGCATCTATTATGGCCTGTAGATTCGTCCCGCTCCCTGAACAAAATACAGCTATATTCATCTTGCCGCTCCTTAAAAAAGTATTTCTTCTATTTTTCCAGTGAAAGTATCCTTAGAGGCTACCCCCACAACTCTTGTAAATTCTTTGCCTTCTTTAAAGAATATGACGGTTGGTATATTCATTACGCCGAATCTTGTAGCCACATCCATTGCCTCATCTATATTGAGCTTCACGACTTTGCATTTACCTTTATATTCCCGGCTTATCTCCTCGACAATAGGCGCGATCATCTTGCATGGCCCGCACCACGTTGCCCAGAAATCCACGATTACAGGTATGGATGAATGCAATACCTCCTTTTCAAAATTATCCCTCGTTAACTTCACTGTCCCTTCCGACATAATACCTCCTCTTTTCGCTCTTCTTGATAGCCTTCGCCCCTGATACATTTTGTCGGGCATTTATCAACGCATATTTTCAGCGGCGTAGCATCACCTACTTTTTTATAATCTAATCTCGCTATATTATCTTCCACAATGAATACCCCTTTGGAGAGCTTCTCGCAGATCTTACACGCTATGCATCCCACTTTACACGCCACTCTTACAAAACTTGCCTTGTCTTGAGAAAGACACTTAACATAATATTTTTCTCTCGTCTCTTCCAGAGATATAATGTTCTTAGGGCATGCCCTCACACACTTCCCACACGCAGTACATTTTTCATGGTCAACAATAGGAATGCCGCCTTCCCCCATATGGATCGCATCAAAAGGACAAATGCCTACGCAATCTCCAAAGCCAAGACAGCCAAACCTGCATAACTTCGTTCCTCCTGCAATCAAGTTCACTGCGCTACATGTCTTAACGCCTCTATATATATACTTGTCTTTTGCTCTCTCGCCTCCGCCGCACCTCAGGCGTGCGGTCCTTTTTGCTATCGTCGCTTTCTCTATACCTAATATTTCAGCTATTTTATTGTGCACCTTTTCTCCGCCCGTAGGACACGTGGCACTAAAATCCCCTTTTGCAACTGCCTCTGCTAGTCCAGCACATCCTGCTTTTCCGCAGACCCCACAATTAAAACCAGGCAGCGCCGAAAGTATCTTCTCTAGCTTGGGATCCAGTTCGACTCTAAAAATCCTGGATGCAAAGGCCAATCCCAATCCAAACAGAATCCCCATACTTGAGATTATAATAATAGGCGCTAGCATGATCAAAACCTGAATCCACTAAATCCCATAAAGGCAATGGACATTAAAGACGCTACAATAAATGCTATAGGCATGTCTTTCATTGGCCGCGGCACATCGCTCAATTCAAGCCTCTCCCGTATCCCTGACATGAAAAGTAAGACCATAGTAAATCCTATCCCTGCGCAAAGACCCTGGACTACACTGAATACAAGACTCTTGAGGAGATTGTCCGCTACCTTAAGGAACATCTCGCTATTTAAAACCGCCACACCAAATACAGCGCAATTCGTGGTTATAAGGGCTAGATATATCCCAAAGGCCCTGTATAAGCGTGGACTGAATTTCTGTATAAACATTTCTGTAACTTGCACAAAACTCGCGATTACGAGTATAAATGACAAGGTGCGGAGATACTCTATATGAAAAGGTTTTAATAGAAAACTATACACTGCCCAGGTGATTATGGAAGAGGCGGTCATTACAAACGTCACAGCCACGCCCATGTAAAAAGCCGGCTCAGTATTCTTTGATACACCTATAAAAGGGCAAAGCCCGAGAAATCTCGAAAGAATAAAATTGTTTATAAATATAACACTTACACATATCATTAACAACTGATTAAGTTCCATTATTATTTCTCCGTTAAATAACTTACAATGCCTATCAGTAGTCCTATAACCAGAAGCGCGCCTGGTGCAAGTATGAATAAAAGCGCCGGGTCAAAACCCTTTACAACAATCAGACCAAAAAGCGTGCCATTTCCCAGGAATTCCCTGATTGCCGAGATAAGAACAAGGGCAATGGTAAAACCAACCCCCATACCAAGGCCATCAAAGATCGATCTTAGCATGCCGTGTCTTGAGGCAAATGCCTCTATTCTCCCCAAGACAATACAGTTTACAACAATAAGGGGGACAAATATACCCAGGGCTTTTGAGAGATCCGGGAAATATGCCTTCATAACGAGTTCGACTATCGTGACGAATGTAGCTATGATAACGATAAAACACGGTATCCTTATCTTGTTCGGTATAAAACCCTTGATGCTGGAAACTATTATGCTAGAACACACTATTACAAATGTAGCTGCCACCCCCATGCCAAACCCGTTCAAAACACTGGTAGATACAGCTAGAGTAGGACACAACCCTAATGCCAGTCTAAAAGTCGGATTTTCGCAGGCAATGCCTTTTGAGAATTCTTTTAATAGCTGCTTCATCTTTCTAAACTTCCACATCTGTAACCTGTAGGGGAGGTTTAAACCTCCCCTACAGGTTACTGGTTACTGTTTCTTCTAACAACTCCGTAAGTTCTAGTTTTCGTGTACCTATCTATCAAAGGCACCATGGCATTCATAAAAAGTATCGCATATGAAACGCCTTCTGGATAACTGCCTTTGAGTCTGATGATTACTGTTAATATACCACATCCTATACCGAATATGATCTTACCGGTTCTGGTAAGAGGGCGAGTCACATAATCGGTCGCCATAAAAAATGCGCCCAACACCAATCCGCCGGCAAGCAATGAGAAAATAAAATCCCCTTTAAAAAATCCCTCGCCTCCGAAGATCCAACTCAATACCATAACTGTGCCTATAAAGCTTATGGGTATGTGTAAAGAGATAATGTTTAGGAAAAGTAAGATCAATGCCCCTATCAATAACATCAATATACAGACCTCCCCTAGCGAGCCAGAGTGATTACCAAGAAATAGATCCATATAAGTAAAACTTCTCACATTTTCACTGGCCAATGGCGTAGCAGTTGAAATAGCGTCGGGCACCCATCTTGGATTTTTCCAGGTGGTCATGTAAACAGGCCATGATATGTGTAAAAATGCCCTTCCAACAAGTGCGGGATTAAATATATTATGCCCCAGGCCGCCAAAAATCTGCTTTCCAATAATGATACTGACGGCCCCTCCTACTACAGGGATCCAAAAAGGAAGTTCCGGCGGAAGATTGTATGCGAGAAGCAATCCTGTTAATACCGCGCTTCCATCCAAAACAATCCTTAGATCCTTGCCTCTAAGTTTTAAAAATAAAAGCTCACTTAAGAGACATGATGCTATGGAGATCAGTATAACCTTTAAACTACTCAAGCCATATATATATATGCCTGCCAGGCCCGCTGGCAAAAGCGCAAAGATCACCAAGCACATGATCTTTTGGGTGGTAAGACCTGCCTTTATATGCGGCGCAGATGAAACTGTAAGATTATTCTCTAGCATCTAATATCCTCAACCCCTCTCTCTTTATAGAATCAACTACAGCCTTACTGGATATAGTAGCCCCTGTTATGGCCTCTATGCCATGCTTGGAAACTTCTACTCGTCTCA
Organism: Candidatus Omnitrophota bacterium; assembly: GCA_042570105.1. GTDB lineage: Bacteria > Omnitrophota > Gorgyraeia > Gorgyraeales > Gorgyraeaceae > JBHPHW01. Next base: position 7,742 of record JBHPHW010000021.1, read on the forward strand.
CATTAAGACCTTTAAGTTGTTCTGTAAAATAAGGAAGGTCCTTTTCTTCAGCTTCTTTCTCTCCCCAAAATATCCTCTTTAATGCCCTTAATATTGTCCTATTAGATACAACTTCTACTATCTTTGATCCAAGGCCCGGCGTCTCGTTGTGGCTAAGTATTCTCACGCCAGTAATCTCCCCATCGCTTTTTATACCTACCATGGTTTCTATGACACTTGAATAGCCGTATCTTTTCGCGATAAATACATAGCCTTTTGGCCTATATTCAGAATCTTTAAAGACCTTCCAGTATCTTGCCTCTCTCTTGTCCTGAACGCTCTCAAAGCGCTCTCCTATTGACTCGGGCATTACCTGTCTTAATGCCTCTTTTTCAATCAGTCTTTTTTGAGCCTCTATCTTAGGCTTTGTCACATGATATACGCCTGCGAGGATGGAAGAGGCAATCATGCACACCAGGAACAACACTAATGTAAATCTTAAAAGATCTTTCATTACTTGACCTTCGCCTTTGCCAACTTTATAAGCTGCACTAGCGGTATATTCGACGGGCATACGTAACCGCATGAGCCGCATTCGATGCAATCAAGCGGATCATATGAAGATGCTATATCAAATCTATTATTCTGCGCCCCTACCCCGATCATACACGGCATAAGTCCAGCTGGACATGCCTCAATGCAACGCGAGCATCTTATGCAGCTAGCCTCATCTTGCTCTTTAAGCTTATCGTCCAACACCAAGATCCCTGAGGTGCCCTTTATTACAGGCGCATCTAAACTGTACTGCGCAACACCTGTCATGGGGCCGCCCATTACTATCTTATAAGAATCTCTTTTGAAGTCAAACTGACAAAATTCCAATAGATCCCTTATGGGGGCGCCGATCCTCGCCAAAACATTCTTCGGCTCTCTTAAAAAACTTCCTGAAACTGTGATAACCCTTTCATGCAACGGTTTTCTAAAATAAACTGCTTCATATATACTAAAAACTGTTTGAACATTATGTACTACACAACCTATATCAAGCGGCAGGCCGCCCGAAGGGACCTCGCGATTCAAAAGCGTCTTAATCAGTTGTTTCTCTCCTCCTTGCGGATATCGCGTCTTCAGTCTTTTTACCTGTATCCTGCACCCTTTAGTCTCTACCCTAAACAAGGCGCTCCCTAAACCCTCTATTGCATCCAACTTATTATCCTCAATCCCTATTATTACATCCTTTACATTAAGGCACTTTGCAATCAAAAGGATCCCGCGGATTATCTCCTTAGGCCTCTCGATCATCAAACGGTAATCACAGGTAAGAAACGGCTCGCACTCGGCGCCATTTACAATAAGCGTCTCTATCGACTTACCGACAGGGGGGTTTAACTTTACACTTGCAGGGAACATCGCTCCTCCCAGGCCAACAATACCTGCATCTTTAATAAGCTCCACCGTCTCTTTCCCTGACAAGCTGGAAGGATCTTCGCATGAATCAGAAAATGCCTTTTTATCTTGTCCATCGGATTCGATGACAATCGCCTTAAAGCTTCCGATAATCGGATGAACGCTATCTTCAAGTGCCGTGACCTTCCCGGATATGCTGGAATGCAGATTGCTCGATATAAGACCTTTTGATTTGGCAATTAGAGTCCCTGTCTGAACAAAATCCCCTGCTTTAACAACAGGTTCTGAAGGGGCGCCGGTATGCTGAGACAGGGTAAGGACTGCCTTTTTGGGTAAAGGGGGGCTCTCTATCTTTTTATGCCTTGTTAACTCTTTAAAGTCTGGCGGGTGTATAAAATTCATTATAGACATAAGTCGTTATTATTATACAAAAAACTCTACTCCTTGACAACTTTTTAAATTAAAGTATACTTTTAGTAGAGAGGTAATTATCATGGCTGTTGGAGAATTCGGACATTGTTGCACAGATTGCCAAATATACTGGACATGCGAAACAAAGTGGTATCGAGGCGAACGCCATGAAGAAGATATCTGCTGCTCGGTCTGCAACTACTACAATGAGTGCCAGAGGATCTGGAAAGAAAAAAACAAACCCTCGAAAAAGAAAAGAAAATAGCCTTAGCTTTAGAGCGAGGCCTTCTCCTCTCTAATACCCCTAATAATCAATCTCACAAAACCTATTATAGAAAACGTGGCTCCTATTATTATGAGGAGCAAGGCCTTACTCATCCACTCTGCAAAGAGCGAGGTCAAGACCATAAATACAAGAAAGGCAACATGCATTATTACTTCAAGTGAACTAAAGATCCTCCCCCGCATCTTATCCACCATCACCTCATGAAGCAGTGTATTAGACGAGACAACTATAGGAGATGCAAATATGCCGAGAGCGACCGAAAGAATGGCTGCTGTGAAAAATGAGGGATATAATTTAACTAGTATACTAAATATAACGATGATCAATCCTGTAAGGGATAGGCCGATATTTATTACCATTTTCTTCTTCAGCCTCCCTCCGAATTTCCCATACGCCAAAGACCCCAAAAACAATCCTGCCCCCAAAAACATTGCAAGATACCCTAAATGCTCTGTCGAAGAACCCAGAGTGTTCTGAATAAAGACTATTATGATGATATAGATAGAACCCGCTCCAGCCATAACAAGAAACATGGTATTTGCAACCATCCTTATGTCTTTATTATTTTTAAGATATAATAATCCTTCCTTTATATCTCCTATTACAGTCTTTTTTATAAGCAATGACAATTTTTCTCTGGCGGTCGGACTTTTCTTATCTTTAAACCTCAGAGCAACAAAAGAAACCATCAGGGCAGATATAAAATATGTAACAGCATCTACATAAAAGCCCCCTTTTGCGCCTAATAGCGCCACTATTATCCCCCCCAGACCGAATCCCACTATTGTAGCGATCATCATAGTGGTAGACGTCAGGGAATTTGCAAGTAGTAATTTATCCTTATGCACGACATCCGGTATTATAGAAAGCTTGGAAGGCAGGAAGAATCTTGTGATAGAAAAAATAATAAATACCAGGATATAGACAGGCACCATGCTTCTAAAATACGCCATCATAAAAGGCATAAAAAGCACAAGGCATCCCCTCGCTAAATCACAGAATACCATGATATGTTTCCTGTTCCATCTATCGACATAGATGCCGGCAATAGGACCCACAAGAAATACAGGCAGGATTGTAAAGGAGAGCAGCTTTGCTAGTTCTATGGTAGAACCCGGGGTGCGAGCATATATAAGACCTATCAGGGCCATCTGATTAAGCCTGTCCCCAAAGTTTGATATGATCTGAGAAAACCAAAGAAGCGAAAAATTCTTGTCTTGTAAAAGTTCCCTGACCTTGGCCATTATAGGTTCGAATCCCCTTCTGTTTCCTGGAGCCGATGAGAGGATTCGAACCTCCGACCTGAGCTTTACGAAAGCCCTGCTCTGCCAACTGAGCTACATCGGCTTAGTTGATTAAATTTCTATATATAGCCAGCGTATTTCTTGCTACTATTTCCTTCGTAAAACTCTGTTCTACCATCTGCCGGCCCGTATAACCAAACCTCTCGCGCAGATCACTGTCAGAAAGCAGCTGAATAGTCCTCGAAGCAAGGCCTTCAAAATCCTTTATTGGGATCACAAATCCATTTATGCCGTCCTTTATGATCTCCGGCATGCCGCCTGTTTCTGTAACAACCATGGGCTTTCCTGATGCAAGGGCCTCAAGCATCGTAAGACCAAAAGGCTCGCAAGCGGTTGAGGGATAAACACAAACAGTCGATGCAGCATATAGCCTTGGCATATCATCAAGCTTAAAGGCATCTATATGTACATTCTTTCTCATATCAAAGAGCTCTACCAAGTTCACCATATATGCTATGTCTTTCTGCTGGGTCAGGGCCCAGTCTATAATATGTTTTGTTCCGGCCAATACCAACATAATATTCGGAAATCTCTCTCTTATGATCCTTAGCGCCTTTATCGTAACATCACAACCCTTTGCAAGCCCCATCCTTGCAGGGTGAAAGATTATCTTTTTGCCTTTAAGTCGCGGATATCTTCTAAATAGATCGCCATATTTAAGCTTAGGATTGTATGCATACTGATCTATCCCATGATGTATAACGCTAATCCTTCTATGAGCGCAGCCTACTCCTATCAACTCCTTTTTTATAAAATGGCTAACGGCTATAATATGGTCCCATTTTATATTCTTTGTAAGATCTAAAAATAGATTATCGTCCCAGACATTATGTGCTGTTAGGATAAGAGGGATTCCATTCTTCTTCGCAAGTCTTTCAATTGTCCTTGCATGAGGTTTGCTAAAATAATGCATGTTATGACAATGTATAACGTCAGGCCTTACTTTATTCAGAAATCTTACGAACACCTCTTCGATCTCTGGTGCAAGTCCATTGAGCCCTCTTTTAGAAAGCCAGTTTAGATCCATAATGGGAGTCCTTTGAATAAACACGCCTCTATATTTATCAACTACCTTGGCCCCTTCTGCAGCCCCTGTCAGGACATATACCTTATGGCCTGCCTTTAGCATCTCAGGCAATATAATCGTTAAATGCGTCTCAACGCCCCCGATTATAGGGGGAAACCCCCAATGTAACTGCGCTATATTTAAAGACCTGCTCCTTTTAGACACAAGAATCGCCTCCTTTTTTTACGAAGGTGTAGGACTTATTAGTATCAATTCTACAAAGCACTCCATAAATTTTCACCTTTAATCTATCCACTTTCCTATTTGAGCTAAATCTAAAACTGACTTTATTATGATTCGCCTTTATCTTCGTATTATACCCATGCCATTTTAAGTGAAAGGTCATATCCTTCCAATGCTTAGGCAAGTGCGGATCAATAGAAAGTGTTCCGTTTACCACTCTTGTCCCCGCAAATCCATTGATAGCAGCCTGCCAGGTCACTCCTAAAGAAGCTGCGTGCATACCATCATCTGTATTGCCATATGTAAGCCTGAGGTCCATATTTGCGGCAATATCAAAATATCTACAGGCTGTTTTAATATCCCCTATCTCGGCTGCCAGGGCCGCATGTATGCCTGCGCTCAAGGAAGATCTATGAACAGTCCTCTTCAAATAATAATAAAAATTTTTCTTCTTGGTCTTTAGACCAAAAGCATCCGATAGAAGATAAAGGAGCATTACAACATCTGCCTGCTTTATAAGCTGGGTCTTGCCTATATCGCGTAATTTTATATTTTTTGGTATATGCGGTATAGGGTTCTTGGCAAGATCTTTTAGTTTTATGTTTTTCCTTTTGAAGAAACCATCGAACTGTTCTATCAAGCTATTCTTTTTCGCCCGAGGTGAGACCTTGGAGATAATTTTCTTCCACTCCTTTATTTCCTTCCACTTTAAATCTATCTTTTTTGAAAGACGCATCAACTTCTCAGGGTATACCCTTTTCATCTTATGGTACATCCCATAAGCTATCAATAAATTAAACCGTGCTATATAATTTGTATATGCATTATTATTAACGTCTTCGTGAAACTCATCAGGCCCAATAACATGTTTGATCTCGTATCTATCTAGTTTACTATTGTACTCTACCCGTGAGGCCCAAAATTTTGCAGTCTCAAAGATCATCTCAAATCCGTACTTCAACATAAATCTTTCGTCACGCGTCGCTACATAATACTGATAGATAGCATAAGCGATATCAGCGGTAATATGATGTTCCATTTCATGAGTGCGTATCTGTATGAGGCTGCCATCAAGATTCCTGGCCCAGGCAGGAGTAGTCTCGTCTCCTGTATCAGCTGACTCCCAGGGAAACATGGCTCCTCTATATCCCCGGCTCTCTGCTATTGTTCTCGCCTTCTGTAACCTAATATATCTATAAAGAAGCATGTTTTTAGCTACCGCGGGTCTAGTATATATAAAAAACGGGAGCAAGAAAATATCCGCATCCCAGAATATATGGCCGCGATATCCTTCTCCACTTAATGTCTTTGCGCCTATGCTTGATCTTCCGTCGTCTTCTCTTTCTGCTATTAACAAATGATATATATTAAAACGAAGGGCTTTTTCATCCTCTGGCGCGCCTTTTATCCTCACATCTGCAGTAGCCCACAGCTTCTCCCACGAAGCAATGTGCTCCGCTAGTATCCCGTCAAACCCCAGACGAATGCTTTTCTTAAGAAAACCTTTTACAACAGGTTTTATCCTTGAAGAGTTTTTATTCTCGGATGTAAAGACAGAAACGATGTTGGTTACGCATACGGTCTGATTCTTCTTTAACCTTACCTGAGTCGTCACATCTTTGGCAAAACGTTTGGCTTTATTCTTTTCTATGATCAAGGTCTTGCCATATGCGACAAGGTTATCTTTTTCCAGCGTTCTCACTACAAGATATTCACCCATATCAAAATGAGAGACATCTTCTACCTTAAAGTGTTTTTTGTTTCCTTCTGTCAGGAAACCGACATTTGTCACTGATAGGTCAAGAAGATTCTGCACTGTGAGCGTCACTGCATCATCAAGCGCTGTTATGCAAGCCTGCATTGCTATGATATGCTTGTTGCGCATACTTACAAATCTAATAGATCGATAATCGAATCTTTTCTTGTGGCTATTTCGATAAACGGTATGCCTTACTAAAAGTCCATGACGCATATCCAATACCCTCTCATGCTCCAATATGTCCATTGTCCCTGCGCCGATCCGTTCACCGTCTGCAATCATCTTTAAATTAATAGGGTTCGGGAGATTTACAAGTTCTGTCACCTGAGCGCCTGTCTTATCGTATAAACCGGCAATGAAAGTTCCTGGCCTTGCGCCACGAGGTAATTCCTCGAGTATGCCGCGGCTTCCAATAAATCCATTACCAAGCGAAAACTGACTCTCCCTTGATGACTGCATAGATTTATCCCATTTGGTTTCTTTGATCAACCAGTCTTCGCTAGACTTGTATTTACTAAATATGTCTTTCATCTTAAGCCTAAAACAATGCCTTTATTGTTTCTATATTAACCTTTCCTAAATCGCTTACAACTAACTCTGCCTTACTTAAGCGCTCTGGCTTTTCATACCTATCTATCCCAACGCACTTCATACCTGCCCTTTTTGCCGCCTCCACTCCTAACACAGCGTCTTCAAAAACAACACATGTCTCAGGCTCAACGTGGAGTTTTTCAGCAGCCATAAAAAATACCTGAGGGTCCGGCTTGCCCTTTGTCGTATCATTTCCTGTAATAATCACATCAAATATATCTACTAGATTTACCCTCTTGAGTATAGGTAAACAATTTTTGCTTGAAGAGATCACTGCTATTTTTATTCCCTTTTCTTTAAAATCTTTTATCAAATCTATGGTCGTATTATAAACCTGGATTTTTTCGCTCTTTAGATACTCTAAAAAATAACCCTGTTTTTTATCACCTGCCTTTTCCAATTCGTCTCCGCTCAGATCATCCAATATGGCCTTTGCCCCGCTGATACGAGGGATCCCATCCACCTTCTTTTTATAATCATCAAAGGTAAAGTCTTTGCCGTATTCTTTAAACATCCTCTGCCATGCCTTAAAATGGAATGGCACTGTATTGACTATAACCCCATCCAGGTCAAAGATACTAGCCTTCATTTTGCCCTCTCTTTTCCGTATGTATAATTTACGATCTTACTCTTACTCAGATCTAAGTTAGGCACTATAATAATCGCCTTATCCTCTGATAAAAACTCGGATCTCCTTACTCCGATATCCAGGACTTCTACGATCTCTCCTGAAGGAAGTTTTATCCTATCCCCTATTCTAAAAGGAGAATCGACCATGATCATAAAGCCGGAGATTACATTAGCGATCGTATCCTGAGCAGCCAGGGCAATGGCTAAAGAACCTACTCCCAAAGCAGCGATTAATGCGCTGATATTTATTCCATAAAGAGGCAGGATAACAAGTAACGCGATCGTCCATATGATTACATTGGAGGTCCGCCGCACGATCGGGATTAATTTATCGTCGAGTTTAGTGAGGGTCTTTGAAGAGATATTCTCCTGATACCAGCTAAGGATCGCAACAAAGATCCTCTGAATAACAAAACTTACTGAAAGGATGAATATGGTGCCTATATATTTCCTTAATCCCAGATAGAGTTCTTGAGGGATAATAGGTATAATCTTTATTCTATAATATATATATATCCCAATAAAAGACAAAAATACAAATAGAGGGAAAAAAGACCTTTTTACTATCTCCCAGCTCATTTTTTTAGAAACCTTTCCCATCTCTCTCCCCCCTATAATTATAGCTTTTAGCATATTATAATACTTAAAACATGATTAAACAATAAGTTATTGCGCTTATTTTAATGAATTTGTTTCAGGAAGGTTTCGGTATACTCTATCTCTTTTTTATCGAATACAGTATAAGGCCGAATATCAAGACAACAATGAGCAAAAGAAGCAGGGTTACGCTCTGGAGGAAACGATTGGATACGCCACGTCCTCCTTCTTTTATAATAACCGCCCCATCTTTATCTGAGGCGGGTGAGCCCTGTTTTAACCTGGGGTTGCCTGCATTGTCCACCCATAGGTAATATTCGCGGCCTAGAGTGTCGGTAAGGACAATCCTGCTGGGGCCTAAGGCGTCACCTTTTAAAATCAAATCCTTCTTAAGGGTAAGGGCCCCTGACATAACAGCGTCTACGTCATTCCTCACGATCTGGCTGGAATCAAGCATATCAATAGCTTGAGCATTCATGGCATAGGCCGAACTTGCTAGTTTTATGCGCGGGACCATTTCTCCGTCACTGGCAACCTCTATCCCTAACCAAAGGTCCTTATTAAAACTTATCTCCAGGGGGTTAATAGAGCCAAGAAGTACGCTGAATATACCATTATCTAGAGCGAGGATATGCGCCTCTTCCCATGCCTGCGTGCCTCCCGAAGCCACATCATAGAATCTGAATGTAACAAGATAATTGCCAGATAATGGATTGTCGCTCTTGTCGGTAAACTTTCCTTGATAGTTTATAACGCGTGGAATATCTGCATAAGTCAAGGCACTAAAACATATAATTCCGATTATAACCAGCACTATCAGGCGAAACTTCTTCATGCCCGCCTCCTTTTTTTTCTCCCCAGAATCTTCTTTTTCCGATTCTGGGAATATGGTGCCGAGGCCCAGAATCGAACTGGGGACGCACAGATTTTCAGTCTGTCGCTCTACCGGCTGAGCTACCTCGGCATTCTAAACTTTTTAATTATTCTATCAAATCCCTTGTCCATGTCAATATAAAAGAAGTTTTAGGGATATCTTGTAAGTTCTTCGTCTTTATCAAATATAAAAACTTCTACCCCCTTAAAAGACTCCATAAGCCTCAAACCCTTCTCTACTCCCATTACAAAAACTATTGTAGACAGGGCATCTGAGGCTTCTGCTGAATCAGCTATAACAGTAACACTGACAATGCCTTCGGAAGGTCTTCCGGACACGGGATCGATAATATGAGAAAATCTTTTTCCGTTTAATATAAAAAATCTTTCATAATCCCCTGACGTAGAAACTGCCCTATTCTTTAAACTTAATCTATAGATGATCTTATTTTTATCCCTCGGGTGCTGTATCCCTATATGCCAGCTTTTCTTGCCGGGCGGGTTCCCCAATGCAAAGATATTGCCGCCAATATTTATCAAGGCATTTTCAATCCCCTTTGATAATAAAAGTTCTTTTGCCCTGTCAGCTGCATAACCCTTTACTATCCCTCCCAGGTCTATCTTCAGGCCGTCATCCAAAAAACGTATGGACGAACTCTCCTTATCAATCACGATATTTTTATACCCCACGTGTTCTAGCGCCCTTTCTGTCACTTCTTCTTCTGGAATCAGATTGTTCTTGCGGGCGCTACTCCAGAGATCAACGAGAGGCGCAACCGTTATATCAAAACTCCCTTCTGAGACCTTGCTGTAATGAATGGCCCTCTCTATAATTTTAAATAGTTCTGGATGTATCGCTACCTCTTTCCTGCCCGCCGACTTATTTATCTTCGAAAGTTCACTTTCTTCGTTATGCCTATTAAAAAGCCCCTCTATACGTTCTATTTCATTAAAAGTCTCTTTCATAGCCTCTTTTGCAACTTTCTCTTCGTGGCTAAAAAAGGAAACTTCAACAAATGTATCCATCAGGATCCTGGTCTCTTTAAATAATGAAGTCCGACCGCATCCTGTTAGAAATAACAAAATCAATAGATAATAAGGGGCCCTTTTAACTCTATTCATATATAAATAAAAATCCCGCATCCTTTCACAAATGATCGTTGTGATGAAAGGGGGTGCGGGATAATGAAAAATCTATCAAATCTAAAACAAAAATACAGCAGCTGCCATTACCGTAGACCAGCTGCCGTTAGGATCTATTATTGTAGACTGAGTTATATTGCCGGTTTTAACAATCCTGTCGCTCATCCTATATTCTTCCTTTACCTCATCCCAGTTTTTAGAATCATCGAAATCCGAAAAACCTAAGGTAGAGGCAAGCATCCTGGCTGCAAGTTCTTCTGCGTAATCACCTGCGGTCTCATCTGTCTCGCCATAAGCATGATGTTCGCTCAGATAGCCGTACATATTATCCTCTGCGGGGATTGCGCTCCCGACGGAAGATGCTATCAGTCTTCTTGGTTCATTGGAACTACAGCGCGCTATAACACAATACGTTATCATACCTGGAACAAGTTCTTTGACGCCTTCATTGCGTGAGATGATTTTACACCCAGGCGGGAAAATACTCGAGACCTGCACGATATTGCACTTTTCAATGCCTGCCTCCCTCAAAGCCAATTCATACGAACGGAGTTCTTCTTTGTGAGTACCTACCCCTTTTGTAAAAAATACTTTCGTAGGGACTAACTTGACTATGTCGGGTGACTTTTGTATTTCTGGTACTGGCTGTTGTATGGCAGACTGTTGGTTATTGGTCATATCTTACTCGCCCCTTGGGCTGGTTTTTGGTTCACTTTCGGTCGTCTTCTCTTTTTCTAAAGGTGCGGCCTCTTCTTCCACCAAAACATCCACCCAGCTTGCGATAAGTTTACCGCCTTCATCTGTATAGTAACCGACCTCTGCTGTTTCTCCTTTATCTATATCAGCAAGCTTTATATCTTCTATACCCTCCCACAAAATAGTCTCTTCATCAATTACGGAAAATGTATTTTCAAGGCCAAGAGCCGTCTTCACGCTTATAGTCCCTGAAACTGCGTCTAAAGAAACTACTTTTCCTGTAATCACGCCTTCTTTAGTTGTCTCGGTTGGTGTGACGACTTCTTCAACTGCTGTCATTTCCTCGGCGGCTTCTTTAGCTTCTTCAGCAAAAAGCGGGACTGTCAAAAATAAAATAAAGAAAAATAAAACATACAACCTGCTTCTTTTCATCATAACTACTCCTCCTTTCACGCAAATCTTAAAAAGAATTATATCACAAAACATTTTTTTTTCAATTAAAATAAAAAAGATTATTCTGTCCGCGAGGTAATAAATATATACTCAAGCGTTCCTCTTCCGGTATTTTTTATATCGTGCGGCGTCTCTGGCGGTATATGTAGAGCTGAATTACCCTTGATCTTTAAAATATTCTCTTTAGCGATCCTTGCCTCTCCTTTGCCCTTTAAGATAACGACCATTTCCTCGCGTTCGCCTGTAGTATGCTCGCCTATATTCTCACCCGGCTTTAAAATAACATGTCCGGACTTGATCCCAAAACTCCCTGAATCTTTACTAAACAACCTTTGATACCTCTTGCCTGTCTTTAATCTTATCAATTTGGCCTTACAGGACTCTTTCATTTAAAATCCACGGCGCTAAAAAGAATATGCCAGTGATGATATAAAACGAACATCATTCTTTTTAGAGTTTTTTGCTGGGTCTGAATTATAATCATCGACTAAACTGAAACGTAACGATAATCTATCATCGATGGGATTCTCAAATACTGTCTCAGAATGCAGCCTAAACTCACCTGTATCACCCAAAGATGGATATAAATAAATATCCTCTTTGATCCTTGATTTATTGAACATCCTTTTTTCAAAAAATACCCTGGGGATCAGGACCATCTCGTCAGTATCGTCAGTCTCATCTCTAAAATTTGTATACTCTAAGCCGCTTCCGAGCTCAGCCATTGCCTTCCAATCATCTTCATCGCTAAACCAATATCCCATACCTACGGAAGGGATAATCCTATAATCTACATTGGCAAATCTATCGTGGTCGCTTTCCAATTTATAAAAATTATACCATTTCCTCTCCCCAAAACTAAATGCATAGCGCGCCATACCAAACCACTTCTGTGCGTCCATTTCTCTATTTGATGAAGAATATAAAAAGTCCCCTTTTGTTGTAAATTCATCATGATCTGTCTTCCTATTGGCACGAAATGAGGCCAGAAGCTGGCTATCGTCTGTATTCCCGCTGGATTTATTATAGCCGAGCGAGGATTCCCTCTGCCAGATCTTATTCTCTTCTTTTTTTAGCCGAGCTTCGGTGATCTCTTTATCAGTAATGACCTGCCTCGTAAACTTTCTATCTATAGACAAGACCCCAAGTGCCTCTGTCTCTATTACTACACTGTCTTTGGATTCTTCGATTATCTTACCGCTCACTTTATCGCCGTTTTTAAGATAGATCTCTCCTGCAAACAAGATCTTTGGGAATAATAAAAATAGGTATGAGAATAAAAGGATTGGGTAGACAAAATAAAAATACTTTTTCATAATAGGCTCTTTGTCATACTATCATAAGAATCGATCAAAAACAAACTGTTTCGAGAGACGGAAAAGATAAAAAAGGGACGTTTCTCCCTTTACCTCAAGAACCGTCCCTCTATATTTCTATAAAGTATTGGCGGGGACGACGGGGCTCGAACCCGCGACCTACAGATCGACAATCTGTCGTTCTATCCAAACTGAACTACGTCCCCTAAATTTTTCTGGTGGGCGGTACAGGGCTCGAACCTGTGAAACCTCTTCGGTGTAAACGAAGCGCTCTACCAACTGAGCTAACCGCCCCTTTTAAGTGTTATATACTATATAACGTCGACTTCTATTTTTCAAGTCCTAATTAAAGGCGGTTAAAATATCTTCCCTGCTGCCATAAGGACAAATACCATCACGAATAGGGCTACTGTCTCGATTATACCTAATACCAACAGGTAATTGCCAAAACCCTTGCCTGTCTCTCCTAATGCATCAGCTGCAGCCGCGCCTGCCTTGCCCTGCATCCATGCAGATAATCCCATAGCAATGCCGCTAAATAGGCCTGCGCCCCACATAAAGTGGCCTTTGTTTGCCAGCTCGACAAAGGCATTCATTACTATCATACCGTAGATGGTCTGGGAGAGCGGGGCTCCTACAAATACCGTAAGGATAAAAGGCGCGTTTTTATTTTGCGCGAAACTTTTCTTCCACGCTCCTACAGCAGCCATGCCAGCTGCGCCTGCGCCCAGCGCTGACCCCATTGCCGCAAATGCAAGCACTGAAACAACGCCCAAGTCCTTAAACTGTACCAATAAATTTGTATCCATCTTTAATCTCCTTTATGTTTGAATGGAGCGTACTCCACGCCGGACCATTCCATATTTAAGTGACTTGAAAATTCAAGGACATTTAATCTCACGCCGTGCACCAAAATAGCCATCGCCCCAAGTAGAATATTTAATGTATGGCCGAATAAAAGCACAAGTGCCGTTAAAAACCCCATAATGATAGTGGAATGGCCTATGTCTAAGGCCATCTGATTAAATGCATCTGCCACTGCTACAGTGGCAGCGCCTACGGCGAATAGCCTTATATAAGAGACAACATCCGTAAAGCTATTTATAATATTAAGTAGGAAATTTCCTATCCCGGAACCTATTGTCTTAAAAATATTTTTTTCAGGGTTTGTGAAAAAGATGATCAAGCCTGCGCCCGCTATAAAAAACCACTTGCCAAATCCTGGGAATTCCTGACTCAAGATCAATGACTTCGCAAGAAAGCACGCTGCCCACAACATCAATATCCATCCTACCTCAGACAAGGCCTTAAGTGACGGGAGTTTTCGTATGAGCCTCCAGGCATGCGCGATGCTCAAATGAAATGCGCCCAATAAAAAGCATAATTCCTGAATCTTCATATTATCCCTTAGAAAAGGTAAAAGTGGCTCCACCCTCTTGGAAAGCCATGCCTGTCCAAAAAAAGTGCCTGAGAGAAGCCCCCAGATCACAGCACATACGCTTAAAAGATACATGAGAAAAAAAATGGATCTATCTTTAAGCGAGTGTTTAAATTTTATATGGCATAATAGATTTATAATGAAAAACACCGCTCCATATCCCGCATCCCCTATCAACATCCCAAAAAATACCGAAAAAAACATCAAAAACCATAAGCTTACATCCATTTCTCTGTAACCGGGTACAGTCTTTATCATCTGAAATAGGGGCTTTACTATCTCTATCCAGCGTGGATTTTTAACCAATGTCGGGACATTGTCATTTTCATCAGGCTCCTCAACCAATATCCCCCATCTTTCCTTTTCCGCTGTCTTTTCAAGTAAATCAATATTATAGACAGGGCAATACCCTCCTAGATATGAAAGTTTTTCAAACTGCCCCATTCCCGCAGTTACTTTATTAAACTCTATAAGGGATTCGAGTTTTGTTTTATGCGAGAGGAGTATGTTCTTATATTTTGCGCAATTAGTTAATTTCTCGTCTATTTCTTTTATTTTATCTTCTTCCTGCATCTCTCTTGCGATCATCTCGTGTAAACTTTCTCCCGGCAAAGAAAGCGTATTAAAAGGCAGGGTTTCTTCATTTCTCGATATAATGGCGCAATAAGAAACGTTGCCTTTTTTAAATAAACCCTCCAGGATAATACCTTCAGGGATATTTTTAAGTTCTTTTTTGTTAAGCTTACAAAGCCGTATATATATCCCTTCATCTTTCAAGGCATCTATAAGCCGAGGGTCAAAATCTTCCCATTCCTTCCATGCCTCTATGTCCTTTTTTATTTTCCTGAGATTCTCTATAAGGGCCTCTTTTTCTTTGATGTGATTCAAGATCTGGGATACAAGATCTTCAGGATCGCGGGCTGCGCGAGCGTCCTCTCTTGCCCCAGGTAATATTCTTATGGCCTTAGTCAAGGATTCGTATTTCTCTTTGAAGGTTGTTACGCTTTCATTTATCGGAGCGTTCTCGTGCTCTATGTGCAAAACCCCGATTTCTCCCAGAGCGTTAAGCGTAGGATCGATATCCTTTGACTGCACCAAAACTATTATCTTTTTCATCGGGACTATCATAGCGCTACACTTTCCAGAACAACGCTCTCTATCTTATTCTTAGCGATCTTGGAACGACCGACAGCATTTGTCTGCTGATCACCTAAATAAATCTTTATAAGGTGTATATTTTCTTTGCATTCAGGGATCCTCACTTTTTCAAATAAATTGACTCTCTGTGTCGTCACCCTTAATTCATTCCCTAAAATCTTTAACTGAGAGTTCAATACGCCTTCTTCTTCAAGCAACAACACTAATTTCCTGATCTCCTCAATAGCGATATCCACCCATAAAGGCGTTAAAAAGAAATCGTATTCTATTTTCTCAAACTCCACGTGATCTAAAATAGGTATATCGATCCCCG
>JBHPHW010000022.1:0-23024 GCA_042570105.1 Candidatus Omnitrophota bacterium
GTATTATTGGCTGAGGTAGAAGAATCGCCTGTTGCTGGTAGCTCCGGCACCGAGCTGGAGCTTCGAAATCGTATCCTACAGCTCCCTGCAGGCAAGCTACTGTCTGTCCTGGGGATTCTCGATTCGAACAATATACCAGGCACTAAAGTGATTGATGAATGGGATGCTAATGAGATACACATTCGTCGGCTTGAGTTGGATACATCGGAGATTTCGCCAGAACTTGATCTTCTCCGACAGCAGCTCGCTAATCCTGGACGAATCGACCTGACTATGCTGGATTTCTTGTACGACAAAGAAGGATATCTACTAGCTGTGTTTCCTGTGCATCCATTAGATCGGACAATGAGGACGGGCTCGAACCTTCAGTTTCCTTTTGAGGTTGTGGTTAAGGATATCGATAAAGAAGGATCTCTACTAGCCGTGTCTCCTGCGCAACCATTAGATCGGACAATGAGGACGGACTCAAACCTTCAGTCTACTTTTGAGGCTAAAGATATCCTTGAAATGCAACTGCGGCATATACAATTCTCTCAGTATTATTTTAACCTTCCCTCCACAAGTCTCACTGGCCCTGAGTCTATGGAGTGGATGAAGCACTATCAACAGGCAATTCGTCCGTATCGTGATGCGATTCAGGCATACAGAGAATCGCGATTCCCTGGTTTTCTGGACATTATGCAAGTATGGGTGGATACACCATCCAATCGGCCGTATATAGTTATGCAAGTAGATCCAGAGAGTGGCGAGATTGTGGATGATCAGTTAGATTCGTCTCTGCCCCCCCTTGCAGACTTACCGGAAAAGATTTCCTTATTACCTTACCCGATGGTGTACGCTCCAAGACTTAGCTCAGATCAAGATTACTATCAAGGCATCTTGACGCGGCTCAATCTCGAGGAAGGTGAAGACGTGTTGGTTTGTGGTCCTGGGGTGGGGTTTGATAGTGGGCTTGCATGGCTTAAGACCCGTACACGCATTAGTGCAGTAGGAATCAGTCCGCTCGAAGTTATAAATACTGAATTGACGGCAGAGGTCAATGGTTTTGACGTGGATGTTATTGTTGGGGATAATATAATTGATGAATATGGTATTCCGCGGTTTAATAGACAGTTTGATGTCATTCTTTGGAATACACCGAGATTTTCATCAGAAGAACCTCGCACGCTTCGAGATCTGTGGGATGGGGACTATCAGGCACGTGACCTGCAGCGGTTTTTGAAGGGTTTGCCGCTTCTTCTTAAACCTGGAGGCCGCGCATTTATCTGGAAAGGGTCTACTACTATAGCATTCTTAGAGTCCAAAGGTTTCCATGTTGAGCCAGTGGGTAAGGGTGCATTGCTCCTCACCCTAAGAGATGAGAATTCTCGTGGACTGAAGAGTGACGACTCCGGCACCGAGCAGATGGAAGAATGGTCTGCTTCTAGTCTGGAAAAGTCACCAGTTCATGGCATTATAACTGACTCAGACGAGGGATGGGTTAAAGAAGATTATTTAGATCTTAAATCTCTTCCGGTAGGAACGTTAGTATACATAGGAGATACAGGACAATCCATAGGAGCCGACGGCTTCGGAGATGGTTATCCGATTAGGTATTTAGTAAGGATTGAAAAAGAGGGAGTAATTAAATTATGGTTTGGTGATAATAGAGGATGTTATATGGGGCCGGCGGAATTATTAGGCTCAATTTTATTTATTGAAGATGGCCGACAGCAGTTTACTCCGGGCAAAATCCGAGCACGAGCCTATATTTATCTTCCCTATTTTAAATGGAGACCAGGGGTTGGTTTATTGCCTCTGACTGATCGTATGCCAAATGAATTAACATGGGATGATAGGTTTCCATTTTTTAGGGTTTTATATTCGGAAGGACCAGAAACATCTGAAACAGGTGAATCTCATGAAGATGCACTTGTGGATATGCTTATACCTCCACCAATCGCTTCGCAAGAATTAACTGAAAGAGCAAAGTCTATTTTGAAAGAAGAAGGACGACTAAGAGAGTTCCTTGGGGTTGGTCATATTGACTTTATTAGATATGAAATTGCACGCGTAGAAGATGATTTTGGAGGATATGTTCTTAGGTTTATACTCGGCACTGAATCGGAACAAGTGTCGTTTTATGCTAAATTAAGACATTCAAGCACTAACAATATAGAACAATTAAAACAAAATGTTATTAGTAGATCGAGGGATAGAAAGGTTGAATTTACAGAAATTGATCCAGATGGCGATTGGGTTAACTATAAGATAGCTGGTTTCCCTCAGGAATTGACAGAAAAAAGAAGAAACCCTACTACGCTTGAATATAGGCTGACTTTAGATGCCTCTCGGGCTGGAGTCTTTTCCCCTAGTATTGTTATCGCAGACACATTAGTTATTAGAGGAATCGATAATGGTATTTCTCTTGAAAGACTGCCAAACAGCCCTGAATGGATTAAATTCTTTTTAGAAAATGAAGAACATCTTGTGAGAGAAATTGGTAGAGCATATGGTAGGCTTAATAAAAGGGCAAGAGTTTTACACTATGATATAAGACTCGACCATATTTTCATTACAGAAGATAGGCGCATTTACCTGATTGATCTTTCGACTCAAGGAGAAGAAGGTCCTTTATCTTTAAGATGGGACGAAATTCTTTATATAGAAGAATCTGATATTGAGAATGTTAACGTTATGTTGTATGGCTGGTTAAATCCATCTTTTGGCTTAGGTAAAGTATTAAAAGATATGGGAGAAGATTATTCTAGAAAAGAAGCAGAATATTCCAGGTGGGTGCAGGAAGGCTATGACGAGATACTAGAAGAAGCTGTAGAAATAGTTGTTGAGAGAGGCAGAGATAACTATCGTAAATATGTAGAAATCCTTAATAGAATAGCTGATGAAGAAAGCAGAGTTTCCGAGGCAGAGACTTCGGAGTCTGGCGAGAAAACCTCGAAATTGTTTCGCAATATTGCTACTTGGCTTGAATCAAACAGTAATCTTATTTTAGCCTTATTTCTAGCCATAGACAATACCGGAGAAATCTTGGGCGTAAGGGCGCTGTATCACCCTGATCATTCTAAAGTGGTGAAAAATGAATACGAGGGCTATGAAGATATTGATATTATGCCTACAACAGGTTCAATAGTTGTTAGACAGGAATACCAGCATCGCGGCATTGGCACAAGATTGCATGAGGAAAGTTTGAAGTGGAGTATAAATAAAGGATATCTCGGACATTTGGCAAATATATCCACAACAGGCAATACGTATAGTTATAAGTCTTTAAAGAGGGCCTGTGATGCACTAGGTCTCCCTATTGAACTAATAGGTACTTTTAAAGATTCTCATACTGGTACTTATGATGCGCTTTATTTAGTCAGATTTATCAGAGAAGATTTTAACACAAGAAACGTAGATGCAACTGCTGCTGTTCGTACTACTGATAATGATTTCTTTGGCGTTGAAAGAGAGAGATATTTACAGCATGTTAATATTGGAAGATTGCCTGAGGTGCTGAGAGAGAGGGCTAACTCATATCCTTGGCCTATTGATATGGCAAACCCTTACGCACATATAGTTGGTTTTTACGGTGTGCCAGATTTATTAGGCGAAGACAAAGAACAACATTTAGCAATCGATTTACAAACAGAAGTAGGAACCGAGGTGCGGGCCGTAGAAGATGGGTTTGTTGTGAAAGTAGATAAATTTGATACAGGATCCGAAGCAATCCATTCTGATGCATATCGTTTTGCAGATGTTTGGATTTATTCACCAGAGTCAAATTTATTATGGCTCTACCTTCACCTAGACAAAGACACTGTACCTTCTCATATTCTCGAACATCACTGGTTTAATGCAAACGAGACGGAAGAACGGTTTGAAGTTAAAGCAGGAGATTTAATTGGCAAGGTAAATAGATGGCTTATAGAAGATGCCTTAAAAGATGTTGCTATTCCTGAAACCGTAGAAAATATATATGGAAGAACATATAATCATCTACATTTCGATGTTCGATTTGTTGATACTTTTTATAATGGATTTAACATTAATCGCTTAACGTCAATTAATCCTCTACAGCTTTTAAGGCCGTTATATGATTTGTCCCAGATTAACCTTCCTGTAAATAGTAAAGTTATTAATGCAGAAGTATTAAAGCGTAGATTTGATAGAGCAAAGGGGCAGGGGGATACATTGCTTGGGTTTATGAGAGATAAGTCTGGAAAAATACAGCCTTTATTTTCTGATTCACCAAATTTTGAAAGCGATCGTGATATTAATATTTTAGCCGGAACATATAATCCTAAAAGAGAAATTAAACTTATCTCTCTAAAAATTGAAAAAGTTAATGCTATGGAGGCTAGTAAAAGCAGTGATTGGGATGTTATACTTAACGCCATAAAAGATATTTTTGACAAAGGAAATATATTGGTCACATCAGAGTCAGGGACGGATACCCCATATTCAATATTAATGGCTGTAACCCCTGCAGATGGCTCTGACAGAAGCGAAGGCCGTACAGGAGTATTATTAAAAGATGGGCTACCAATAGTTATCGACATTAATGGCGTAGAGTTTATAGTGGAAATCAAAGGGGTAGGCAATCCTGACGGAGGATATGATTATAGCTATAAATTTTTACGAGGCGGTGCTCAGGTCGATGAGGCGGATGCTGAATTTATAAACCTAGAAAACAAACGTTCTCTAAGCAAAGACCATGACCAGGGAAATACAGTTAGGGCTGTAGCTAATATGCATTTTGATAGAGGTTATGGAATGCAGGGATATTTAATAAGACTTTCGCCTGGTTCTATAAGGGGAACTTATAGCTATAATAAGGCTTTGAGTTTTGTGGACCAAGATAGATATCCTGAAAAGATATCATACTGCATGGGAAAACAAATGGCAGAATTCTATAGCCAAGGCCTTGTTCCTTGTTCTCATCCTGAGAATTTAATAGTAGTAGATAGCGGTAGTGACTTTATATTTACAGATTATTCCGATATCTTGCCGATTTATAGATTCCCAGGAGAACTTGAAGGACAGTTTATCCAAAGCCCCCTAGCCGCTATTTTAAGATCCTTAAGTGCTTCAGAAGAAATACAAAATTATAATTATACAGAATTTTTAAAAGGACTAGCTGAAGGATTAATAGAAAGCGGGAAAATAGAAGATACAGATGTCAATGCGTTATTAAACACAGAAGATTTAAAAGGGGTAGCAGATTTTGTATGGCAAAAATTTCTTTTAGTGGATTATTATAAAGCAAGGAGGGATAACGGATATATCCCATATTATTTATCAGGCGAAGGGTTTGATCTAAATTCAGGGAGTTTCAAAAATGAGTTTTTACAAAAACTTGTCCAGAATACAGTAGAGTTTTATGAAGAAAATAAGCGTGAAATTAGAAGACTGCAGGAGGAGGCCAACCCTGATTATGAGAAGATTAGAAGACTAGAGGCGATTAACCAAACTTTGGAGTCTACGGGTTTTATAGCGGAAGGTATTATCGAAAACACTGATTCCGAAGCATTAAAGCAAGCTTTCAAAAATATTGTAAGAAGGCATGATTATTTTACTAATTACTACTTGTTATGGTTATGGCGATTATGGGACGATAACTATCGTGCCTTAGAATCTCTATCAGTTCACTTGAATGAAGAGATCGAATTTTTAGAACAGGTTTATTCTTCGGTAGATCCTGAATTCAGAGAAGAGATAAGAGAAAATATAGAATTGGCCAAACTGAGATTAGATAGATTGTTTAATATGACCCCATATGATTATTATATAGAAGTTTCGAGAGATCCGACTTTTCCGTTTGTCATGGCAATGTTACCGTGCTATTTTAACTTGAAGGAAGAGGCATGGAGGAACAATAAATATTTTCATATTTATAGCAATGAAGCAACGAGAGAATTTATAGAGGGGAGATCTGGTAAAGACGTAACAAGAAGTACTTTATCGGTAAACAGAGAGAGATTTTTAGAGGGAGCCATAAGTACAGAGTCATTCGTAAAGACAGTGATGGAAAAAGTCAGTCGTAGTGGGCTGCAGGTGTCAAGTAGCATTGCCCAATCCGAAGAGGAATATAGGTTTGGAGATTTATTTCTTAAGAATTTTGCAGATGGAGATGATCCAGACACAAATTTGGTTGTGCGAGAATATAATTCAAGCACAAGGCTTTTAGAGAGCGCGGTTAGCGATCCAGAAATTATAGAGAAATTTACACAGGCAATAAGAACTTTTTTGAATATGCCCGAGATCATGGATTGGGCTAGTTACGAAGTTTTGGAAGTTACCTTAGAGATTATTCGCATAGCTGCAGTAGGTGATGCAGATAGGGATGCAAAAAAAACTGCAAGAGAAAATGCATTCTCAGTTTTGAGTAGGGCGTATGAAATGGCAGAAAGAAGTGAGGATCCTATAGAGACAGCTCTTCGAATATCAACTATCGGGAATTCTTTAGACTTAGTAGATTCTCATGCACAAGCTGAAACACTCACCGACAGAGCTTATTTATCCCAAGAACTAGAACAAGAAATTGGAAAAGGGGAATTCTGGAGACACGAGCATGTGGCAAAATTAATGAACAAAATTAGCAATGGGAGTAAAAATATTGTCTTTGTATTTGATAATGCAGGTGAAGATGTGTTGGATTTTATATTAATCAAGGAACTCTTGAAATTAGGGCATACGATTACTCTGGCAGGAAAATCAGCCCCCGCTGCTAACGACACCACAAGAGATGATCTAGCTGAGCTTATTGAGGATGAACGCATCAGAGGTCTTCTGGGTGACGATATAGAAAGGGTAAAGTTGATTGACACTGGTACAATGGTGCAAGGAACGGATTTAATGAGAATCTCAGAAGGATTCCATAGCGCATGGAATGAAGCAGATCTTATAATTTTTAAAGGACAGTCAAATTATCTTACAGTAAGAGATTATAACCCTACAAAAGATTGCTTTTTTGCATTGAAAGTTAAATGGTCTCCGGAAGTAAGGGGTCGATATGAAAGAGGGGACTATGTTGCAGAATACGTAGATCCAGAGGAAGATGGGTTAGTAGTAGAAAGATCGACTAATTTTGCCATAGGTTTCGAGCCAAGTAAAAGCTTACCAGATAGTTTTGGTACTAGAGCTGCTAGTTATACGGCGGCTATTTTATCAAGATCAGGATTGCGTGGTAAAGCGCAAGGATTAGATGAGGGGAGCCGAGAGACAAAGCTTATTAAAGAAGAAGCCGATGGCGTCGCTAAAAAGATTTATGAATATATTGCTAATAAGATGGGGATTATCTTGATAATCAGAGTAAGTGAGGGATATGGGAGAGATGAAGTAAAAGAGAGTTTTAGGGCTAATGATATTATAGTCCCAGATAATCTTATAAACGAGATAAACCTTATTAGTCAAGCTGCGGAAAAAGGAGAGACTGTTTATAGGGCAATTGATGGTAGAGAGTATGCTATTAAAAATGTAATTACAGATGTGATAGAAGGGACAACTGCAACTGTATTTGATATATATGGGGAGAAGCTTGAAGAAATAGAAGATTGGGAATCAGGTGCCATTAGCGCAAATGTTGTTGGTCCCGGCGTAGACTCCTTAGGTAATTGCCCTGATTATTATGGAGATGTTATAGTTACAATCGTTCCTCCTGAAAAGAAGCAGGGGTTTATAGATGACCCTCTGGATCCCGAAGTCACCGCAGAAGATCCTAATAGATTAGAAGGACAATTGAAGCGTATAGCAGATGCAAATGGGATAAATATAAATGATTTAGAAGTCGTTGTGTTGGGGAGCACTAAAGAAACAGCTAGATGGCGGGCTTTGGAACGGTTAAGTGAAGAGTATTCTGGATTAAGGGCAACTCGTATTAAAAATGGCACTGTTGCCCATGGCTTGCTGGCGACTTTTGGCAGGCGTAGCGGAAAACATAAGGTTCTTATGGCAGCAGGTGGCGCGCCGGAAGGTTTTTTGAATCTTGCAACAGCTGGTATTTTTAAGGAGTTAGGTGCCCTGGCAAGTTTAAGAATATATTCTGGAAATGCTAACCGGACAAAGACAGGAGAAAGTGCATTGGATTTAAGCAGACGCTATGATTTTACCGGACTTCCCGAATTTGTTGATATGCTAATAGAAAAAATAGGCGCAGAGTTTAATATAGTAAATAAGGCAGGGTTGAGAGATGTATTAATGGATTTATTAGGTAACGATGAAAATATCGATATATTGAAAAACATAAAAGATCGGGGAATAATACAAGGTATTCCGAAGCTTAAATCCTTTTTTATGGCGTTAAAAGAATCAATAGAAATATCAAATGAAGATGAGTTTATAGAACATTTCAAAGATATAATAAGTAAATATGAGGAATATGATGTAAGAAAGCAGAGGCCTTTAGATGGGATGAAAATATTAAACGGTCTTAAGCTGTTTACCCAAGAGGATGTAGAGGGTGAGGTAGAAGGAAATTTTGCATTCATAACAAATAATGGTGTTTTTGGAGTTCCTGGGGCACAAGAATTAAGTGATGGTTCTTATAAGGTAAAGGTTCTTCGCGTAAGAAAAATTAACGAGAAGCCTTGTGTCTGGTTTGAAGATAAAATTTTTACCAAAGAAGAGTTAGACTATTTCATAAAACATGGCGGTTTTATTGTAGATTTACAAGAAACAACAACAGAATTTACGAGAGAAGTTAATAGCGGAGTGTAAAAAAGGAAAGGCGATTTTTTTGTCAAGATTATGATAAAGTTTAAAAAAGATTATAAATTAAAGATTATATCAGTAGTTGTAGCTATTGCATTTCTTGTAACTAGCACAGCATATGGCATTGACTTATCTAGTAAAACCAACCTTAGGTCTCCTCTTGTATTTGACAAAGATGATAACGACCCAGAAAGAGTAGAGGAAGCGCTAGGTTTGATTTCACATAATAGTTCTACGTCAAACACATTAACCAAAGAAGAAATATCCGCTTTGATGGAAGAAAAGGGCTATCCTGAACTAAGTCAACTTTGGAATTATTTTGTAAAATTAGGGATTGATATAGATACAATTGATGAAGCAAAGCTTCAAAAAAATAGAAATAGATATGTCCTTTTAATACGCCCCTTTATATCTATTGCTTATAATATTAGACCTTTTTTAAGAGCTCTATTTTTTATCGCGGTCACCACAGTTGCTTCTGCTGTGTTAGCACTTGCTTTGGATTTACCTTTCTGGACAATCTTTCCAATCCTCTCGCCTCTTCTTATATATGGTTTCGCTTTGACAACATTCATGAAGTATCTAGTTATCGAGTCACCGTATAATCCAGATAGAATAAGAACAATGTTATTGGCAACTCTTCTAACTAAGAGGGACTACCGAGAAGATTTTGATAATTTACCAAAATCCAGAGAAGTAGTGGACAGACTTCGCTCAGTCGGAATAAACGAATTCTGGGATGATCCTGAATATAGCATGCGATATAAAATACAAGGCAAGACCGTTGTGCAAGCGGATAGTGACTTAGACTTTATTGCTATAACTCGAGAAGCGTTATTTGCTCTTATTGGCTATAGAGATGAAAACGGTACTCCTCATTACGGTAAACTTGCAGGAAGTCTAAAAAATGGGGCTAAAACTGCAAGAATGCTGCTAAAGAGATGGAGCAAGGGAATCGAAGCAATAAAGGCGGGTCAAGTAACTAGTGAATTTTGTCTAGCAGTTTTACAGGACATCAAGAGCGACTATATTAAGCCAGGCTCAAAAGGAGAAAGGGCTATTGATGAATATGTAGATATGATTTCAAGAGGCGTTTACTTATTAGATGGGGAGGTTGAAGCGAATATCTGGCAAAGAGACCCATGGATTGACTTGAGTAATGCCCTGGAATTTCACACTTGTGTGTTCCTGGGCGAGAGAGACGACGTGGCAGCATTTGGTTACATTAAGAATAAAAGTCTATCATGCCTTGATTTTAACACTAGAAAAGGGAGGATGGTTAGGGTAATTATGGGAGCAGGTGTATTTACTGATAAGGATGGGAGAGAAAAAGGAGTACTTGTAGTTGATAGTGTCGAAGGTCTTGCAGCTTTTGATCGCAGATTGATCACAAAAGCTATTGAAGAATATGCAGCTTCATGTGGTTTCAGCAAGGTTTTTTATAATAAAAATGCCGCAGGCATGGTACCTAAAGAAGTTGTAGAACACGCACGCGAAACAGGAGCAAAACTAGAAGGGTTAGATATTGCCCTTGTAGATGATTCTAATCGCGAATATCTGGAGACGTTCGGTCGGCCTTATTTTATTGAATGGATGCCAGGAAAGGCTGGTAACATTTTGAATAAAATCTGGAGTTTCTTCCATCGGATTAAATTTGTATATCCGCGAGGAAAGGTCAGAGGATATACGGTAAATCTTGAGCCCCAAACCGGAATACCTGTTAAGGAAGGGGGTGTACTGATAGCGGATGGAGATATCTCTACTGGTGAAAATCTAGATAAAGAGAAGGCATTTGAAGATTGGATAAAAGGCATTAAACAGGATGACTTGAGAAGCGAATTAAGGTTTTTGCCTATTTTAGATGAGTTGGTTAAGAATCTAAAAGATGAATGGGGCAGAAAGCGCCTAGCAAGTGCAAAGGCCATACATCACTTAATGAAAATAGGCGTCATTACTAGAGAAGAGGTGCTGACAAGACTGCCTTTGCTTAGTTTGGTTTCAGGTTTAACTGATGAGTCTTTGGATACACAAGGAGGCAGTGCTGAGGCAATAAAGATTTTAATAGAAGCCGGAGTAATAACAAAAGAAAACATAGAGAAGCTAGGCATTGTAGGTAGGCTTGCCAGGGGTTTAAAAAATACACATTTCGAGGAAGAGGTGTTGAGGCAAACAGGCAGAGTGGATATTATAAAATATTTTATAGACAAAGGACTAACAACACATGAAGAGTTAAGAGAAAAGATATCCTTAAAAGATCTCATTGATGGATTAAATTCAAATGAAGTCCTTATACGGCTAGGAAGCGCTGTAGCAATACGATTTTTAATAAACGAAGGGATTGTAGCAAAAGATGAAATAAGAGAGAGCGTATCTCTAAAGAGCCTATTGTCAAGCCAAAAAAGAGGCGGTGACAAAGCTGATAAAGACGAATTTGAGGCAGCAACATTACAAATTATACATCTTCTTATAGAAGACGAAATCGTAACCGCGGAAGAAATAAAAAACCAAGGTCTTATTGATAGTCTCATTAAAAATTTTGTTGATAAGGAGAGATATTATATAGCTATGCGAAGTATTAAGATAATACAACTAGCTATAGAGAAAGGTTGGCTTACACTCGAAGAAGTAAAACAAAACGATATTTTAAATAAGCTTATTGGAGATTTAACTAAGGAAAGTAGTTTGTTGCGCTCAGCCAGCGCTGAAGCAATTTGTTCTATTATAGATGCTGGTTATATAGACGATGTAGAAGCACCTGTACTTATAGATAAACTAATCGACAGTTTAAATATCTCAACTTGGGGGCCTACTGCAGAGTGTGCAAGAGCACTAAATTTACTCGTAGAGCGTTCTTATATAACTAGCGAAAGAGTTAGAGAAAGATTGGCGTTAGATAAGATGCTTGAAGTTTTATATAGAGGATATAGAAAACAGCCTCTTGAGACTGCTAAGGCATTAGTCTTTCTTCTTGACGGTATCATAACAAAAGAGGAGACAAGACAAAAACTGTCCTTAGATAAACTTTTTGAAAATATAAATGAGCGCGGTGAGGAATTTAAATACTATCTTTTGCATGATATAGTGCCAATATTTGTAGAAGCTGGAATTATAACTATAGAAGAGGTTAGAAAAAAGATCTCTTTAGGGCAACTTATTTCGGAACTAGATAAAGATTCACTTTCATATCCAGATAGGGATTTTCGAACTGACAAAATCATACGGTTATACTTAAAGCATGGAATTATAACCGAAGAAGACATAAAGAAACATAAAGCCAAATTTATTGAACTTTTGACTCATTCGGATCACAGAATCCGCTCTCTTGCAATTGAAATGATTCAATATCTTATAGATAATAATCTAATAAATAAATCTGATATTAAAAAAAGGCAAATCTTGAATGACTCGATCGCAGGCTTAACTAAGGTGAAGCGTGTAGGATTAGATACAAGGCCTAATATGAAAAGAGATACAAGGATATACCTAGAAGGCCTAATTGCCCTTGGAACATATGATCATGACGACGCAAATGTCATAAGTGACAGCGCTAGGGTAATGAGACTATATGTAGAAAATGGCTGGATTACAAAAGAGGATATAAGACCAATAGATGTATCCCAGGTGCAATCAGTATTTTTGTTTGATAGGGTAGGCAAAGATACGCTAGACGACTATACCTTGCATTCCTTTTACTACTATTACGTAAGCTTACTCGAAAGTTTAATGGAATCCATAGAAGATGAAAATAAGGGTCTTGCAGGTAGGTTTGCAAGACGTTTTATAGGAGATAACGCGCTGATATATAGGCATTTTAACTTTGTCTTTAAGGATTTAATAGAATTATATAATTTGCTAAATAATGATGAAGACAAAGTTTTTTTCTTTAAAAGGCTTACGCGCCGCATACGACAAGGCAAAACAGTTGAAGAAACGATACAATCTATACTAAGCGGATTGACAGAGCGAGTTACTAAGAGGATAGAGAAGGACACTCCTCTATTTCCCAGCAGCGAATTGTACCTAATGAAGATATTGTTTTGGAGTAATCAAAAGGGCTATGGTAGTTATTTTGATAAGCTAAAGAGGGCAATTAGGTTGCGAAGTATTCAATTTAATGATGGCGGAAATAGTTTTAGTGTAACTAGTAATATAGCCGAAGATTGTATGCTTCGGGCCGATCCTCTTAAATTCCAGCAATTGCCAATTTCTCCTCCGCAGTTTAAACCTATAGAGCTTTCTCGAGTGCCGATAAAAGATAAAGATGCCCTTCTGAGTTTATTAGATAAGGCTTCCGTAATGAACGGGCTAGGCAGGACAGTTGCATATAAAACTGAAGATGGGGTATACTTTGGCATAAAATTCCTCAGATATTCAGAGGTTACTCTACCCAATGGGACCATCCAAAAAGTCAATGAGGATCCTGGGAAGCTTTATTTCGAGAGCGAATTTTTTGATTATTTGCATGGATTAGAGAAAATAGGTCTTCCTCTGGAAGCTGATTATCCTCGAAGCATGTTGATAGATGGTGAATCTGTTGTGCGTATTAAAGTAGAAGATGTGCCTCAAGAGATCAGATCCAAGCTGGATGAGTTTAAATCACAACCAGCAAAACCAAATGAAGAAAGCTGTGCTGACACTACGAATGGGTATTATACACTGATGGTATACCGCGTAGAAAATCCTCAATATTTTTCTTATATACACCAGGCAAAAGATAACCAAATAGATGAAGCTGTGAGGAAGAATATCCACGACTTATTTTTACTTGCCAGATTTGGCTTGGTGCACCCTGATATCATAGAACTATTCCATAATCTCATACAGATAGCCAGACAAGATAGAGGTCGATATTTATGGATGGCGGATGTAATCCTAACTATAGCATCAAGGACAGGGGCTGGGAGATTACATGGATGGGAGACTACAGTAGGATTTCCAAATCCTAGGGTCTCAGGGCCTTCTGATTTTGCAGAGATGGTCACTATAGATGAGCTTGTTAATTTAGTGCATGATCATTCTATGTACATGGGGGAGCTAGGGCGGTTTCCTGAGGAAGATCGAAAGAAATTCTTGTTAGCGCACTTTATGGGAAATTACACCTTGGCGTTAGCATTATGCGAAGGAGAGAGGCTTAAAAGCCTAGGAAGACTTGACTGGAACAAAACAGATGAAATAGCAGGATTTATGAGGAGAATGTACTCTTTAGCATATAAGACCTTTACAGGAGAAGATGATGATGAGATAGAGGATTTTGTAGATTGGCATATGTTTGCAAGACAAATGGCATTTTTTATGGGCGGAGAGTATAGAGATTATACGGATAAGGATATCCCAGAAGAAATCTACGGGATAGAGGGTATACGCATAGAGCCAGGGGATGGCTGGGGGTTTATACACATAGATGTAATAGAAAAGGCAATAAGAAAACATAAAGATTTAAATGATATAGAGATATCTTCGATTATAGAGAAATACTTTGATATCCCAGAACCATCAGGACGAAGACAAATCCCAGAAGGTATATACGTTTTTAAGGATAATTTCGAATCCTTAAACGGCAGGGAAGTAAATGGAAAAATAAAGGCTATAATGAAGGGATTACACGGTGAATATTCAAAGGGTTGGAGGTTTGATGGCATACACGAAGATCTAGGCCCAGTAAACGGCCCAAATCCTCTCCAGGAGCTGATAAAAGCAAATTATGTATACACAATGTTTATGATAGGAAAAGGACCTGCTAGAGAGACTCCAGAGGCTCTAGAAAGGATGAGCCAAGTTATTGATCAACCCATTGAAACTAAAAAAGGGCCTTTTCGAGAAAAACCTCTGCCGCAGGACAGCCAGACCTTATTATTATATGTATCGTTTAGGCAGCTTATTGAGAAATTAAATGATAGAGCTATGGAGGTACAGAATGCAGCAGCTACGGCGTTAGGTGAGATTGCCAAGGCTAGGAGAGAACTGGCAGAAGGGATCACTAGTCGTTTTTTCGAGCTATTAAATGATGACGATTCGGATGTAAGGACTGCCGCCGCTACAGCAATAGGTGAAATTGCCAAGGCTAGGAGAGAACTGGCAGAAGGGATCATCAGCATAGCTTTTGAGAAATTGAATGATACTGACTCGTATATAAGGAGTGGAGCAGCTGCAATAATAGGTGGGATTGCCAAGGCCCGGCCAGATCTCATCACAAAAGGAATCACCAATTGCCTCTTTGAGAAATTAAATGATGACGATTCGGATGTAAGAACTGCAGCCGCTACAGCACTAGGTGGGATTGCCAAGACCCGTCCAAATCTCATCACAAGAGAAATCACCAATCGCCTCTTTGAGAAATTAAATGACGATTCTCTATATGTACAGAGGGCAGCAGCTACAACAATAGGTGAGATTGCCAAGACCCGCCCAAACCTCATCACAAAAAGAATCACCAATTGCCTCTTTGAGAAATTATCTGTAGAGAGCGCATTCGCTACATCAATAGGTAATATTGCCAAGACCCATCCAAACCTCATCACAGAAGGAATCCCCAATCGCATTTTCGAGCTATTAAATGATGACGATTCGGATGTAAGGACTGCCGCCGCTACAGCAATAGGTGAAATTGCCAAGGCTAGGAGAGAACTGGCAGAAGGGATCATCAGCATAGCTTTTGAGAAATTAAATGATAGTGACTCGCATATAAGGAGTGGAGCGGCTGCAGTAATAGGTGGCATTGCCAAGACCCGGCCAGATCTCATCACAAAAGAAATCACCAATCGCCTATTTAAGAGATTAAAGGGATTAAAATCTGTTGATGATAATGATTTATCAATAATCTTTGATTTAGGCGATGAAATACCTAAAGCAATAGGCGAGATTGCCAAGGTCCGTCCAGACCTTATCACAAAAGAAGACGTAAGCTACCTCTTTGAAGAAATAGATGATAGCCCCTTCGCTGTAGGGGATAAAACAGCTATAGCACTAGCTGAGATTGCCAAGGTCCGTAGAGAACTAGCAAAAGGGATCTTCGATCGCCTCTCTGAGAGATTAGACACTAGTGAATGGATGTTCATGTCGGCATCCATGGAGATAGCAATTAGAGAGATTGTCGGGGCTTATCCAGATTTCCTAACAGAAGGCCTTTTTGAGAGATTATTTTCTACTTCTTCGGAGATATTCAGTACAACAATAGGTGAAATAGTCTCGTCCCGACCAGAATTAATCACAGAAAGAATCATTGACAACCTCTTTGGGCGATTAAATGACGAGTATACATATAAAGGCCATGAAGCCGCTATGGCAATAGGTAAGATTGTCAAGGTTCGCCCAGACCTCATTGCAGAAGAAAAAATCAACCGTCTCTTTGAAGGATTAAATGATGACTCCCTATCTGTAAACAGTGCCGCCGCTACAGCAATAGGTGAAATTGCCAAGGCTAGGAGAGAACTGGCAGAAGGGATCATCAGCATAGCTTTTGAGAAATTGAATGATACTGACTCGTATATAAGGAGTGGAGCAGCTGCAATAATAGGTGGCATTGCCAAGGCTTGGCCAGATCTCATCACAAAAGGAATCACCCATCGCCTCTTTGAGAAATTAAATGATAGCGACCCGCATGTAAGGAGTGCGGCCGTTGCAGCAATAGGTGAGATCATTGCTGCAGCTGGCATAGACTTAAGAAAGATTGATTATTACAAAGAAGAGCTTTTAAGTTCTAAGGGAGCATTTAGGCTAAAAGAGAGTGAACTTTTAGAGGGGTATTTAGTTACTTCTTTCTTTATTGAGAGGGGAGAGGATTTCGGCTTATGGTTAGACTTTGAGGAGAGGCAAGACGGAAATTTTAGCAGACTCATATCATTATTGGCGAATACTATTGTGTTAGAAGTAGGAGATGGTGCATTAAATATATTAAAAGAAAAACACAGCATAAAACAAACAATCTTATCTTTAGAGGAATTGTTATTAAATAAAGCTGGCCTTGATCTCTATAGTCCTACCAGAAGTTGGAATAATTTAGAGGAGTGGATTAATTACTGTAATGGATTCATCGACAAAGTTCCTGAAATGGCGTTATCCCATATTATTATCACCATGAAATTATTACAGGCTGGCATAGGTGAAGAGGCAGGTTTTCGGGAATCGGCTGACGTAGAGAGAAGGGTTCCAGAGATAAGGAGGGCATTGATACAGCTTTTAAGTAAACCCCTTCCTATATTAATCAAGAGACGTTTAGTTAAGGCCTTAGCCTTAGGCAGCCCTGACCAGATAGACCGTTTGCGGAATCAAGCTATAGAATTGGCAGTAGCAGTTACTGGAGCTGATATCAGAGAAGGTTGTTTAGTAGGAGATATAAGGACTAGAATTCACAATCAACCCAGCCCCCAGGATTTGACTGTAGTAAGGGCGTATCGCACTTTTGTAGAAAGTGGCGATGCTTCCCAGTTAAACAGAATGGGATATGATGTTTCTGACTCGGATAGTATATCGACTGAGCGTCGTGGAGAAGTATTAGATGCCTGTGATACTTTGATTATCACCTTGGAAAACGTTTATGGAGAAGGAAGTATAAGTAGCATAGAAGAATATTTCCAGCGCTGGCAAAATGCAGTAACCGGACATGACAAATTAGAAGTCAAGATAGCAACATTGCTCAGTTCAGCTCCTGTTGCAAGCCTTGAGTATTTAGAGGGTATAATTCAAATAAGAGAAGGCCTTCATCTTTTGCTGAATGATTTAACCGGCGAGCCTTTATTGTTGAGCATTGCCTTGGATAATCGCTTGGAAATTCTTTTCTACCGTCAATTTAATACAATAAAAGAAGAGATTGATTTAAGTGCACCTGAAGATACTCTGAAATCAATGCGCTACCTTGTGAAAAACACTCGTTTAAACGGCTATGCTGGAGAAGAACTAGTTATTATTGAAAGAGAATTTGACTTTTTAAGCAGCAAAGCGGCATTTAGCCAAGAAGATTGGCTGAAACTATATTCTGTATATAAGCGCATAGAAAGGATAATTAATGCTACCTCACAGTCTACAATAAGTAATTTCCAAACAATGGCTGAGCGATTGGCTTCAGGTATAGGCGCAGGAGAGAGTATTTGGGTGGAGAATTTCTCTTCCAATATTTTTAGAAGTGATACCATATATTTACTTTCCTTAGCGCTAACGGAGTTTAAAGAGATAGCTATGCAAAAAGCTGAGATCAGCGGATGGCAGGTGGTTGTGCCTGGTGAGACAGAAGGTAGGGTGAGGTTTATTAAGGATACTTCTGAGCTAAAGAGCGTTAAAGAGGATGAGATAATTGTTATTGGACGCCTTCCCTCAGAGGCGCCTCCTGTTACTGCTACAGCAGGTATTATTACCCTAAAAGAAGACGGTTTACTTAGCCATCCTGCAATTCGTGCAAGGCAGCACAGCATACCCTTTGCTGTTTGTCCTGATATAGATTTGTTAGATGGCCTTGATGGAGAATGGGTGAGGATTACGATTAAAGGTGAAGAAGTGGTTTTAAGCCGGGAAGAAGAACCGGTAAAGACTAGAGGCCCGCCAGAAAGGATAGCTAGAGAACAGATAAGCATTATTCCCGCCAATTTGGATGGGGATATTGTAGTTATGCCAGAAAACTATCAGCCAAGTACAGTGGGCAACAAATCTTTTAGGCTTGAGCAGATGCCAACAGATCTTTTATCAGAACAGATTTCTTTAAGGCATTTTAGTTCAAGTTTTAGCTTATTTAAACAGGTTTTGGATCTAGATGTAAATTCTGAGATTAAAGCACAATTGACAGCACTTCAGGAAAAGACCATGGATGATCCTTATGGTGATGAGATCACGGATACCTTAAAAGAAATACGCCGAGTTACAGAAAAGCTTTATATACCAGAGAACTACCTCGATATAATTATACAGACAATAGAAGAACTGTTTGGCAAAGATAGCGGCATAAGGTTATTCTTGCGCTCTTCCACCAATGCTGAGGATTTGCCAGGATATGAGGCAGCAGGGCTATATGGTTCCTTTGGCAATGTCCTGCCCGAAAGAGAAGAGTTGGCAAAATATATAAAGAAGGTTTGGGCTTCTATATGGAATGACAGGGCGTTTTTCGACCGGCAGGTTAATGGCATAAACCACACAGAGGTATTTCCTGCTGTCCTTGTTCAGCAAATGACTATGCCGGATTATGCCTTTGTGATTCATACACAGAATCCAGATGGAGCCGATGACGGCAGGGATGAAGTAATAATAGAATTGGTGCAGGGATTAGGTGAATCTTTAGTCAGCGGAGAAGAGGAGTTTTCCGGCTCGCCATACAGGTTTATCTTTAACCGCAGAACAAGAGAATTAAGAATAAATAGTTTTGCCAATAAAAGTAAAAAGCTAATTGTAGAAAACGGCACATTGAGATCTGTCTATGCTTCATATGCAGGCGATTTGTTATCTGCTGAAGAAGGTTTTAGGATTATAGCGAATATTGCTGAGGCTTCTTTGGGGATAGAAAAGATCTTTCGTTATCCTCAGGACATAGAGGGCGCAATAGTGCTTGAAAATGGAAAATGGAAAGTAGCGTTTGTACAATCAAGAAACCAACACTTAACCGGAAAGAGGGAAGGAGACTCACCCGACGGCAAGCTGACCGAATCCGATGATTTATATGAGGAGCTTCCAGATGCCTACAAAACACTTGATTTTCTAACTAATGATGAATTAATACGATATTTTACCACGACTCCGGGTAATCTAAAAGGATTAGAAAGATCTGAAGCTGCATCGAAATCGTTAATAAAGAAAGGGGCTATAGGAATTCTTTCTGTAGGAACTTTAGGAATGGCGCTTTTTCACTATTTAGAGGCCGATTATATTCTTAGCAGGACTGCTAGTAAAAATAATGCACAATTAAATAATACAAGTTCTATAAGACTCTTTACTGATAATGAACAAAGGCAAGTTTATATTGGCGATAAATATCACTCTGATTTAATAGAAGCTCTTAAAACAGGAAATGTTCCTGAATTAGTAATAGTTTCTGTGAATGCAGATCAACTTACTGAAGTTGCGGATGACATAACATTGTTTTTAGAGGCGCTAGCTAAGGACTCTCTCTTGACCGTGGGGGAAGACATCGAAAGATATATACCTAAATTTTTACTAGTGTGCAATGCCCTGTTCATTGATCGAGAGTTTAGATCTTACTTAAGTAATAATATGCGCGATAGCTCCATATTGAAGGGTTTACCTGTAGCTATGCGGGAAAAAATAACTGGTCATGTGATTAGAGGGGTGGCATTTCAGGCAGGTGAGAGGGTGAGTGATGGCCCAGAGGCCGTTTACATTCCGGGTAAAAAGGGAAGAATGTATTTAGGCGGGGGGGATACTGGTTTAAGAAAACAGGTATATGGTATTTTTCAGGAGAGGCAATATGAAGTAAGGGATTTTGGAGACAGTGCTTTGGTTCCAGAAATCCAAAAGGCATTAGTAAATTTGATGATAAATGTAGTGCCTTTATGTTTCATCGTTGACGAAAAAGGAGAGATGAGGAATATTAAACAAGGAGATTTAGTTCTGCCTACGGGGGATGCGGAGCTAGATAGCCTGATGCATCCGATGGCGATACAAGCTTTTGTAACAGTATACAGAATAGGCCAGAGAATTGGAGTTTTTGATGAATCAGAAGAAAGGTTTGAAGCTGCAAAAGCAGAGCGCCTTAGGCGTCTTGCAGAGAGAAATGTTGGCCATATTCCTTCCAGTTTAGCTTTGGCTAGAAGGATGTATGATAAAGGGACGCTTGATCCTTACCATTTACCTCCATCAGAAGAGTCTTTGGTTAATGGTTTGATTGCCATAGCCAGAGACTACGATATGTCTGGAGAGGTTATTTTTTTAGAAGAGATGAGAGATAGAATAAAATCTAATTTTCAACGATTAACAGGGGCTGAACCTTTTCAATTTTCGGGTTATACAGCAATGGTTGAATATGTCGGCGATTCTATTATCAGAGCTCAACCCAAAGAACCAAAAAGGCCCTTTATAGTAGGAGTGAGAGGAATAACTGCAGGCGGGAAAACAACTTTAGTTTTTGGAGAGGCCGATGGAAGAGTTTCGACCAAGGTAGGGTTGAGTCTTGGAGACTATTTAAGAAGTCAGGGATTTCATGTCGTAGAGTTGAGGCAAGATTGGTGGACTGTTCCACGTGGCGTCAGAGCAGAGTGGAGAAATAATCCAGATCCCGAAACTGCTGAGCAATATTTAAATCATATAATTTTCTGGTATCGTTGGGCTGATTTACGAAGTCGTCTATTGCAGATAAGAGATTCTGCCCCGGGGACGGTGGTTACTTTAGAGAACTTATTTAATCGTGGAGATGAAGGAAGGTTGACTCTAGAAGTGCCAATTGTTATCCATCCCGATTCAATAATTTTGCTTGATGGTTCCTATCTTGATTATGCCGTTCCAGATCTTATAGATTATGGGATATGGATAGAGATTTCTCTAGATGAGGCTCGTCGTAGGAGAATTGCCAGGCAAAGTCCTGGTTATTCTGATGCTGATGCTGAAGAATTATGGACAGAAGTTATCAGACCTAGCATGGAATGGTACTTAGCAAGATATGGGCCATTGGCGCGCTCAAACATTGTTATTGATATGGAATCACTTGAATCTCCATTATTAATAGAGCCTCCACTGCATGGGGAAACAATACTTGCTAGATCCCTCCCTAAGGATATTGAGCAACTGACGCAACAGACAGCCCCTGTCGTCCCAACAATTCGCAGTATTGGAGAAAAAATCTTACCGGCCACGAGGGCTATTGATAGCTCCGTATGAATTGTACCCCATCATTCCCCTTTATGGTTCGACTTCGCTCACCATCAACCCTGAACCCAGTCGAAAGGGTTGACTTGCCCCCACATAAGAGCTACCATATATAATATTCATAGGCATTATAGCCCTGATTAAAGGCATATTCATACTCGTATGTCCTTTGTAGTGGTAGAGTTAGGTTTAGGTTAAGTTGTAGGTGTTTTTGGTTGTTAGGCCTTGCTGCTAAAAAACAGCAGCAAGGCGGTTAAAAGACTTAGGGATTCGATGGAGCAGTGGTTCTGGTAGGGTGGGAGAGGGGTTGGTGGGAGTAAAAAGTTGTCATTAGGCATTGTTTTGTCGACATTTATTAAAAATTGCCTTGACATTTTATATACCATATGGTATATTTTAATAGGTGATAATATATGATAGATGGTATATTTTCTGTACAAGAACAGATTAACTACATCATGAAAATGTCTGGAATGACACAGGCTGATGTAGCTAGGGCTCTGGAGATAGACTATAAAACTGTAAATAGGTGGATCAACGAATCGAGGACGCCTCATCCTGCGCATGCCGAAAAGTTATTCAAGCTTTTTACTGAAAAAGTAGATCTCTCGTTAGCAATAAACAAAATAAAGAAAAAATATAAAAATCCTTTGAAGATTATAAAAGGGAATGCCTCTATTTATAATAAATTTCTTGTTGCGCTTACTTATAACTCAGACGCAATAGAAGGAAGTAGTTTAACAGAGAAAGAAACAGAAGAGATAATCATAAAAGGAGAAGTGTTGCCTGATAAAAGCCAGAAGGAGCAACAAGAAGCCATAAATCATAAAACCGCTTTAGAATATGTTTTTTCTGTAGTTAAGAAAGATTTTAAGATAGATAGAGATTTTATATTAACTCTGCATAGAATGGATATGCATGGTATAAAAAAAGATGCAGGATTCTTAAGAAAAGTAAATGTTGGAATAATGGGAGTCAATAAAAAATTCCCTCATTTTCAGTTTGTCCCGCGTTTATTTAATGAGTTTATCCAGGACGTGAATAAATATGGCGGCAACGTTATCAAAAAGATAGCCATTAATCACTATGAATTTGAGGAAATGCATCCTTTTAGTGATGGTAATGGAAGAGTAGGCAGACTCATTACAATAGTTCAGCTTCTTTTAAAAGGCTTTCCTCCATGTGTAATAAGAAATAAAGATAGAGCGAAATACTACAATTCGCTACAAATGGGAGATATACATAGATTTGATGATATAGCCCAGTTTATAGCAGAAAGTGCATTAGAAGGGTATGGCTTGCTTTCTCGCTAGCCTTGCATTCACACAAGAGATATTACATACAACACAAATAGTGATTTTGTAGTATTGGGAGGTTTTGGTCTCTAAGCCTTGCCCTATAAAGCAGGGCAAGGCGGGTAAAAGAGTTAGGGATTCGATGGGGTTAGTGGTTTTGGTTATTTAAAGAGAATAGGCGAGGGCAAAGGCTGTTAAAAGAGTGGTTTGGAGAGCTGTACCCTAATTATTCCTATTAAT
>JBHPHW010000023.1:0-22910 GCA_042570105.1 Candidatus Omnitrophota bacterium
CGATCGAAAATGTGAAAGAACATAATTTCTTTACGGAAAGAAGATTAAGGCAAATCGCGATTATAAAAGATAATCATGATCAGCTGCGAAAGTTTAGTGAGCTTATAAATGATATGCGGTTTTTATGAAACAATAATTTCTATTAACTGGCTCTCGCTAAAAGAACGTTTTTCGCAACTTTTTGGAGGAGTTTAGAGGCTTTTATTACACAGCAGAAGCTGATAAATTATATAAGGAGCTTGTAACTGTTTGAACTATAACCGGTGTCGTCAGATCGAAAATCTGATGTCCTGGTAAAAATATGTTCTTGTAACTTGTTGTTTTATAGTAAGTTATATGAAAATGTGATTTTGGAGATTATTGCTAGTGACCAAATAGTGACTAGTAGAAGTCTCCAATTTAACCTTACTTCACAATCCTATACGTAGGATAGGCAAAGCTTATCTTTTCTTCTCTCTCAAAATCATTCAATATTTCCTGAGAAAGTCGATCTTGTGTAAAACGACGATTCTTTACTTCTGTTAAATAGCGAAGCGTCAATCCTACGCCACTATCTTTAATATCAACATATACTATAGGGGTCATTTTTTCATAATGAATCATATAATGTTTTGTCATATGCTGAATTGCCTTTTGAAAAGCCTCTTCCATGCCTTCAGCATTTTCTTTACCATGATTAAGCATAATCTCTTTTGCTTTTTTCCAATCGCTTTCGAAAGTAACTAAAACCTTTATCTCATTCCAAATAAACTCAAAACCACGATTATAATTATAATTTTCTTGTTTGAATATAGCGCTATTAGGGACATTAACTACTCTCCCTGTGCTCTGGTCAGCATCTACCCAATTACCTATCTCAAGTAGTGATGTCTGAAAAAGACGAATATCTATTACGTCTCCCTTTACTCCGCCTAATTCTATTCTGTCGCCAACCCCAAAAGGCTTACGAATAAGTATAAGGAACCAGCCAGCTATACATAGTATTGCCTCTTGTAAGGCTAAAGCTATACCAGCACTTATTGCACTAATAAATATAGCTATAGAGCCAATGTTATGAATCCAGACATATGTAATAGATAATATGATTACGAAATTAATTAGGTATGCGATATTTTTTCGAGTTATATGTTTTATTTTAAGGTCTTTTATGCGTCTATTTACAATAGCTACTAAAAGAATAATTAACAAATAGCCTATAGCCAGAATGGACCCTGTTTGTAACAACTTCCTATAAACAATATTTCGTTTTTGTCTAAGCTTTGATTCAGCTATATCAGCTCTTTCTAGAGCTAGCTGTAATTCTTCCTCTGCAAGCAATGCTTTTTGTTCAGTAGCCAATAGCTTTTCTTCTGTAATTTTTACCTTTTCTATGGCTGCCTTAGCTTCTTTTTCTTTCTGCTCAGCTTGTTCAATAGCTTTTTTAATCTCAGTTCTATTTTTGGTAGTTTCTTTTACTGTTTCTACTTCTTTTTTTGCTACTTCTGCCTCCTGAACTTTTACCTCTGCTTTTTTCTTTTCAAGCTCTACTGTCTTTTTTTGAACCTCAGCTTCTTTTTTTGCTGCTGCTGCCTCTGTTTTAACTTCCTCGGTTTCTTTTTTTATTTCTTCTATCTTTGTCTTTTCCTCTGCATCAGTCTGAGCATTTACTACTAAACAAAAACTGCTGAAGAAAACGCACAAAGAAAAAAATATAACAAATGTAATGGGAATAAATCTTTTAAAGCTGGTCTTCATATAAAACCCCCCGTGTGTGACATTTTCTATATACTTGATGCCCTTCTATCTGATAATACTAAACTCGGTAATATTAAACGAAAAGGATTTGCTATCCGTCACCATATGTCCTTCTTCTCTACTATAGCTATATTTAACATTATCCAAGTCTGCTTCTTTAGGCAAGAGATTGATTGTTAGCCTATCGCCCAAGCAAAAAAGACGTTCTCTGTTACTTTTTCTTTTTATAAATTGACTAGTTCTAGCATCCCAGGCCCAAGCATAGCCTGCCACCCTAAGAAGATGTTCGGTGGAATCTATTACTTCACCACAGAAATGTCTCCTGACATCATCAGGGAAATATCTACGTTCAACGATATGAACCTTTTCACCTTTTTCAAGAATCATTGCTTTGCCTCCTTCGTAGGTATTTCATTTTTTTATCTTCCACAACAACTTTTCCTATTTACATCAAGAAGATAAACAGTACACTCTTACCAACTCCTTAGGCCCCCCTACTTCAACGTTCTCTTACATCTATTCCTTGGGGAGCAGGAGAAGTTCATCAAATTTTATCACAAGTTCTGTACCTGCAGGAAGTTTTATTTCTTTCATATTAGATAAAAGCACAGCACCTGCCCCAAGGCCTGCCCCAACAATAAGACCTGTATTTGCTCCGTCTTTTCCTAATGTCTTTCTTCCTACCACAGTCCCCACAAGAGCACTACCTCCAATTATTGTGGCATTTTTTACAATCTTTCCCTCGATCTTTATTGCCCTATTTCCTTCTTCTGTATTTAAACTTGCCACTAGTGGTATTCGCATACCATCTGACAAAACAATCTGGTCGAAAAGCAGAAATAAACTGGCGCGATCTCCAAACTTCTCATATTTTTTGACTCTTTTAACTAAGCCGCATATCTGTGTATCCTTAGGTAATATGGCCTTTTCTTTAAAAACCAAGGCC
Source organism: Candidatus Omnitrophota bacterium (assembly GCA_042570105.1). Classification (GTDB taxonomy): domain Bacteria; phylum Omnitrophota; class Gorgyraeia; order Gorgyraeales; family Gorgyraeaceae; genus JBHPHW01. The sequence goes on from JBHPHW010000023.1 coordinate 2,681, forward strand.
TGAGCAAGATATGTGGTAAACTGATCGCCCCTCTCATTCGTATTGGAGCTAAGAGGAGTTTGCAGAATAACCTTTAAAGAAGTATTTTTCTGTACCTCATAACCATTGGAAGTCTCTTTTACTGGCTCTGTTAACAGACCACAGCCCATTAAAGATGTAAGTACAACCACTCCAAAATACTTATACCAATGGCTCATTGTTTCCACCCCCTCTGGTTATTTTTCTTATTACTTTCTTGGCTAGGTCTGAATTAGGGATAATAATTTCCTCATTCTTGTCGGATAGTAACTTCGTAAAGGCTGCTCCGATAGAGTCAATCTTTCCTGATATAGATTCACATTCTATGATATCTCCCACTTTCAGTTCGTGCGAAAGAAATCTCCCATTAATTATATTAGAAACTACATCCTTGCCGGCTACTAAAAAAATCAGGAAAAACCCAAACGGTATGACACCAAAAATAACAATCAGTGATTTAGACACAATAAATTGCGACACATTTAAATGTTCTAAAATAACTATCGCAGTAAGTCCTAGTACCGCATAACGCGTAATTGTTCCCAATAGAGAATGAATGGGTATGTTCGCTAGATGTGCAGTCTTATCAACAAACTTAAAAGCAAACTTGCTTATAAATATACCCAAAGCAAGGATGATTATCGCCACAATAACATTTGGTATATATAAAATGATATTTTGGATAAATTGTGAAGTAACATTTAAATCTAAAGCATCCTGCGCCATAATAATGGCATTCAAAAGAACTATCCAATAAAAAGTTAACCCGATAAGTGAAGAAGGGGATTTCTCTATTCCTCCTTTTTTCAAGAATTTCCTAAATCCTGTTTTCTCTGAAAGCACATCAAATCCAAAAGCCCTCAAGACCTTGGTGACAATCTTTCTGATTACTACAGCACAAATCCACCCAAATAAAATAAGCGCCAGAGAGAATGCAACGCCAGGGCCATATTGGACAACAAAACTATTAACCTGGTTGAACGACTGGATAACAAGATTATTAAAAATTTCTATAAACTTATTCATTGTGCACCTCCTTTAGCATTTTTAGTCTTCCTTAAAGAAATCTTTTATTTTATCCCATGGTTTTTTTACAATTCTTTCACCCTTATCTAGAATTCTTCCGATTTGTTCTTCAGATTTTCCTGCTATTTCATCTGTAACTCTATCGATTTTCTTGAGCACGCCTTCGGCCTTTTTAAGCTCCACCATCATAAAATCTGCCGTACCGCCAATTCCCGCTTGTGGATTCAAGTCGTTCTTAAGCTGCATGATTACCGCTACTGGTGTAGCTGCGGCTGGCTCTTTTACTTTCAGAATAAAGAAAATGGTGAGTATCTGTAAAAAAGATGATATGAGAAAAATAATGTGCAGGTTTGATATGTTATAGGCAAAGAAAGTAAACTTTACTCCTTCCAATACCTTAGATAAAATTCCTCCGACAATTGGCGCTATTGCGCCTATCAAACCGGTTATTGCAGCAAATAGAGCTAAATATACAGAGCGGCCTTCTCTGGGAGAAAGCTTGATCAAGATATTGAATTGAGAAAGCGCAGCCCCTGCCATGAACGCTCCGGAAAGTATATGTGCAACTAAAACGGGAATATAATACTTACCGGGCAATGCCAAAATCCAAATAAAAGGGATTACTATAAGTACCCACCCGGAGACAATTATGATAGGCTTGTTTCCCAATTTGTCAGAAATTTGGCCCCAACTTTTCATCATTAAAAGGGTTGCCAAGGTAGCAAAAGCACCGAACATGGTAATATTAGAGAAATCGACTTTTAAGTGTTCTATCATGAATACGCCGTAAAACGGTCCTGCAAGCTGAATAGCAAACATCCACGCAGAGACAAACAGGATTAAAATTAAAAAGTTTCTGTCCTGCAAAGGCTTCAAAAATACCGAAAAATTGAAACCAGCCCCTGTGTCCTTTTTTTCGCTTTCGGTTTCCGGTATACGCGATAAAAACCAGATAGCCATTAATCCCGCTGCTAATCCGAGAATAAAAAGCAAAATAAATCCGTATGGATTTTGTTCGGAAAAACGCGCCTCCCATAAAGTTATAAATTTACCTCCCAAAAGTACCACTACCATACCGCAGGCTGCGGCAATCATATTTCTTTTTCCAAAGTACGAGCCCCTGATATTATCCGGCACCAAATCGCTCATCCAGGACAGCCAGGCAACTCCTGCTAAAGAACCGAATATGCTGGAGAAGCCTATTACAGCAACTACAACCCATATCCTAAAATCAGATAATGGTGCAAAAATCTTAAAAGGAAGTAGTACTATCAAGATCCAAAGCACACGACTTAATAAAACGCACCAAAAACAAAGTGGCTTTTTCTTGCCCGTTTTCTCGATAATGATAGAACCAAAAATTTGTACAAGATTAGCAAACATAGGAAGAGAGGCGAGGATACCAATCTGGTGCGGCTGAGCCTTAAGAATCTTTAAAGCAAAGCCCATAAGAAACATACCCCCAGCCAAAGAACCCATAACCGCCGAAAGAGCCCCATCAAAAATAGAAAAACTAAGTGCTTTATTCTGCTGGTTTGTATCCAACTATGATTTCCTCCTTAATTTAGAGCTGTAAAATTATTTACTTATCTTTATTCCAGACAAAAGAACTAACCCATCCTATGATAATACCTATCACTAATGTCCCAAAAATAATAATCGCCCTGCTTGTACTAAAAGACCACAATAAAAATCGAATATCGACAACCTCATAATTCTGGGTAGTAAAAATTACTAAAATCAGCATCAATATTAATACTATAATCCATTTCCAATTCATAATGCACCTCATGCCTAAAAACTTTTTTTATATTTCAAGAATATCTTGTCATTCGTAGCTGTCTTATCTTGCAAATCAGAAGCCTCTTCCTGCTTTAATTCTCTCTCTGTCTCAACTGTAACGCTATCACTAAGCTTATACTCGCTACCTACCTTCTGAACAGTAGTTCCATTTTTTTCTTTGGTCTCTTCTTTTTCAACCGTATAACTTACGCCAAGATTATCGGTTACATCTTTCTTCACGCCTATACCCTTTGTCTTATCATTTAACTGGAAGGTTAAATATTCCAGCCCGAAAAACTGCGCTAACCTGTCTCCTGATCCTGCAAACAAAAAATAATCAATAAAATCCTTTGTTACATCGGGTGACATCTGGCCTTTTACCAAAGCACTCTCGGCCATCTTCCAGCTTTTATTTGTCGCAAGCATGAGCAATAATCTCTCTTTTGGGAAAGAAGGCTCTGAGGAAAGGTTTATATCAGGTTCTTTCATGGTGCCTTTTAGGGCTATGTTAATCTTCGCCCCTTCTACATTAGAGAGACCTTTTAAGTCAAACGCTAAAGCGTTAGGTGCTCCATTAAAAAGTATTTTACTCTCTTGCAGTTTTACAACTGCTGTCCTTGGCCCAGTTACACTGCCTCCTCCCAGAATTACCTCGCCAAACACCCTTAAGTCCTGCCTTATATCTTTAAACTGTAAATTTATAGAAATAGGCACATCTATTATGGAAAAAACATCACGTGTGAGTTTTTCAATATAAAACTCGCCTGTTAATTCCGGCTCTTTCAAAGATCCTTTCACAAATATATCTATATCGTTTAAAAAACCTTTTATCTTTCTCAGCTCTTTATTGTCATTTAAAAAAGTAGCGATCTCTGTCATGTCAATTGACTTGGAATAGATATTTAAATCCAGCAAACCCTTGGTATAAGTGCCGTGAAAAAGAATAGGTTCAGCTTTCGGAATCTTGATTTTTCCGTTATTAATATTTACATAAATCCTTTTGAGGTCAAATGGATTGACATCGAGTTCGACCTTTTTAATCTCAACGATACTTCCTGGAGGAAGTGTTTTTAAATTCCCCAAAGAAATCTCCTGCAAAGATAACGCCCTGGTTATCGTACCGTCTATCTTTTTAATCTCAATATCCTCTGAAAGAGTATATTTAGATAATAAAAACCTGGCAACAAGATTTAATCCTCTTGTAGTGAAAAATAGATGAAATGTTACGAGAAATGTCAGGGATGCGGTAATTATAATAACAAGGGTGATTAAAACCCATGGCTTTTTCATACTAAAGCCATTTTTTCCGTTTAAAATAGGCTATCATAAATAAAGCAATAGACAGCATTAAACCTAAAACAACCAGATAGCCATACTTCCAGTTAAGTTCGGGCATATTCCATATTGATATCTCTGGATTAAAATTCATACCATATATTCCTGCTACGAAGGTAATGGGTATAAAGATTGTAGCTATAATGGTTAATACCTTCATAGTTTCGTTCATTTTATTGCTCACGCTTGAAAGATATATGTCTAACATTCCAGAAACTGTATCTCTAAATGTTTCTATACCATCAATTACTTGTATAGTGTGATCATATACATCCCTCAAGAATACATTGGTTGATTCCTGTATAAGCTCACTTTCACTGCGTTCCAGGCCATTTATAACCTCTCTTAAAGGCCATACTGACTTACGGAGAAAAATAGTGTCTTGTTTCAAACTATGAATTACTCGCAAAGTCTCTGGGGTTGATTCCTTTATCAATTTATCTTCTATCCCTTCAATCCTTTCTCCTAGTTTTTCTATAATGATAAAATAATTGTCTATAATAGCATCTAACAATGTATAGGCAAGATAGTCTGATTTCATCTTTCTTATCCTGCCTTTAGAATTTCTTATTCTAGCCCTTATTGAATCAAAGACGTCGCCTTCTTTTTCTTGGAATGAAATTACAAAGTTTGAGCCTAATATTAAACTAACCTGTTCTGACTCTATCTCAGATTTAGATTCATTATAAGAAAGCATTTTTAGAGCGATAAATATGTAATTCTCAAAATCCTCAATCTTGGGGCGCTGTCCCGTATTAACTATATCTTCTAAAATCAGAGGGTGTAATCCAAACTTCGTTCCTATCTTCTCTATTAGTTCAGTGTCATGAACACCGTCTAGATTTATCCAAGTAACGCTATCTTTTTCTTTAAAAGAAAAACATTCTTCAACTTTTTTTATACCTTTTTCTTGGAATTCTGATTCGTTATAATCAATGATTGATATTTTGACTTTGTCTGCTCTCTTGTCGCCCACATGAACAATGCTTCCTGGTAAAAGGCCAGCTGTTTTTGATATTTTTTTAATACGCTTTGTCATTTCTAAATCTCCTTTTTATTAGATACTTTCTCAGTATATCATACGCTTTCAAAATTTTATAAGCAAGGACAAAGCCAATAATAGATACCTCGATAAAACTCTCTACTTAGGACATTAAATACATAGTCTGATGTCCTAATGAAATTGTTGGTTTGTAAATTATTTTTTTATAATAGGTTGGGAAAAATAGTAATTTTGTAGGCTATCGCTAGTGACCAAATAGTGACTAGTAATTTACGCATCTGATACGTAAGTAACCTTATTTTCTTTTTTGAAAAGAGCCATTAAATCTTTTAAAAAAATTTCTGGTCGAGGGGGCTGACTGAAAAAGATTTTGTTGAGTTGCATACTTCATATCCTCTACAGTATAGAAAGCTCTTGGATTATGCTTTTTTACTATGCTGACCACGACTTCTAGATTCTTTCTGTCAACAACTGTAAAGATAATTTTAACAGGTCCTTTTGCTCCCTGGCCGTCAACAATAGTAAGGCCATATCCCTGAGAAATGAGCATTTCCTTTAAGTCTTTTATGTCTTTTTTTGCTACAATCCTCACCATCAGATTTCCAGTAAAAAGCTTTTGTTCTATTGATATCCCAACAAAGTTACCCATGCTAAAACCAGCTGCGTATGCAATATAATTGAACACATTATTAAGATTATGTATAATCTGACTTATTGCAACCAACCATATAAGTATTTCAAAAAACCCAAAAATAGCAGCCAATATCCTTGTGCCGCGAGAAATAAATATAATCCTTATAGTGCCCATAGTAACATCAGCTACTCTTGCCAAAAATATCAAAAGAGGCACTAGAATATACATATATGATTCTGTTGTCATTTTACTCCTGACTCATGAAAAATTAGTGCTGGCTCATATGCATTCAGCGCAACAAACGCGCCAAATAGGATGGGTAACATTTGCTTCTCTGGAAATATCTTCAGGTTAAAAGATTTTTTGCTAAGGATGAAACTTTTTCATCCAAGACTTCTATTGTTTTATATTCTTTTTCGAGCTCATGAAAGCCTTCACCTTTTACAAGGCTGAGTAAACTGTCTTTATAGCCACAATAACTCGATAAAGCGCCCAGCCAAAACATGAATTGAGCTTTAAGACTGTGTCTTTCTATCAAGGACGCTAAATCCTTTTCTGCAATACTCGCAGTATAAGGAGACGTCTTCCTAATCCATCTAAATGTAGCATAGAAATAGCCTAGCTCCCAGAAACAATTGATCTTGTCTGAAAAATAATCTAAATCGGTTGTAAAAGCTCGTATTGTGCCTAGGGTTTTCATTATCCTAAAATTCCATATATGAGGATCTTCGATTCCATAGCCATAAGCAAACTCAATACCTGAATCCTCAAGCCTTGGCAAAATTTTTCTCGATTTACCCAAAAACTCAAAATCGCCTGTTAGTACCCCTGATAATTCTATTGCTGATTTAATAATATTAGGGGTGAAAAATTTCTTATAGCCTTGATTCATAGAATTTATATCTAGAAGATAATCGAAAACAGCGCGTGGCCCTATAGAAGCATTATCAAGACCTCTCAATAAATAGTGCTGAAAAAATTCTCCCAGGTAACCACATACAATAGTATTCTCCTCGGGATATAAATTGACTATTAAAGGAGACAGCTTGCCCTTGCATTTTAAGAGAGTGGTGTTTTCGAGAAGCTTTAGATAATCGTAGCTCCGCATATATGTAGTGGCTGCATAAGACCTAGTATCTAGACCAACAAGGTTATAGACTATTTTTACGTGCCATCTATTTTGATTGTTAAGCACTCTCTTAAGGGCATATCCGTATTTAACAAAAGGGAAAATCTGCCCTATAGACAAGGAAGGTAAAATACCTGTATTGTTAGTGTCCATTTTTTCTCGATACCTCTTAATATTCTATTTATTCTTCCTCTGATTCTTTTTCCTCTGACAAAAGTTCATATCCTTCATCATATGTCTCAAGAGGCACATACACATCTTCCTCTGTCTCAACAGTTATAACCTTAGCCATGTTCTTGTTGCCCGCAATCACATACTCAATCTCAAGTGCATCACCTATAGTAATCTCCTCGACTGAATCAACGTTTACAAGTTCAATATCAGAAGCAATGCTATAGCTAACCTCTAATTCCGAATCTGTATCATAATCATATTCTGAAAGTATGAGTTTATCAAAAGATATATCACTTACTATGCCCCACGAATACTCCATCTCCTCCTCAGCTAAAGAAGAGTTTGAAAATGCTAAAAATAAACTAATCACCATCAATGGAATCAAAAGATAAACAAGCTTCTTCATTTTTATCCTCCTCGTCTAGTTTTTCTTCTACCAATCTTTCCTTAGTTTTACACCACACTTTACCAGCAGCAATCTCTTGCCTCTGCTCCAAATACCAGTTGTTTTGCCATAGAACTCACCTCCTACTCGCTATAAAGCAGGATCCTATTTTCTTTTCACAGCAAATATAACTTCGATCTCCCTCTTGCCGCCTACAATAAGATATTCAATCTCAACTAGAGCGCCTATGCTGATATCATCCAATGTTTCTATATTAGAAACCTTTGTATCAGAAGATATATTATAAGCCACATCTATATCAACATGAGTATCATAGTCAAATTCTGCAACAACAATGCTATTATTGGATATTTCCTTAACATTGCCCCATACACGTTTCGTTGCATCCTCATTTTTAGCCAACACTACGTTACAATACGGCTGCACAAGAAAACAAAAGGTTAACATTATTACCAAAATACCCTTCATGGTTACGCTCCTTTCTTCTTTAACTTGTTTAAGTTTTTTAAGTCTTCTTTGCCTATTTTTAATTCAGCGATACACTCACTAATAACATCAACTAACCTCCGGTGTATTTTATCCTTTGGCTCTAGTAAGCGATAATATACATTAAGACCTTTTCTCTTATCTCCTACTATTCCTATCAGCCTCATTCTGGTCAAGTGTTTGGAAATAATCGACTGGTTCCTATTAAGAGCTTGGCAAATCTCTGTCACAGTTAATTCATTCATGTCCAATAGATTCAAGATCCTTAAGCGAGTATCATCGGATAAGGCCTTTAATATCTGGCGAGTTTTCTTAATGTGCATTAATCCCCTCTTTCCTGTTCTTACCATATGAACATATGTTCATATAAGGATGGAGTATATATCAAAAGTCTTTTGCTGTCAAATTATTTTTATCACTTTTTTATGGTTGGCCTGGCATGCTGACAGACTAATCTGCCGTGTCATCAGACATACCATCTGATGTCCAGTACACGAGATATTGAGATAAAGAGAGATAGGCCTGTCTCTCAATCAACCCTAATTCCACTTAATCGCTTATTTATTGCAGAAGAACAAAGTGGTGCGCGTTATCGAGTGGTACCCCACATAATAAAGGCCACTTTTGGTAAGTGGCCTTTATATAACTCATTACAGCACAACACATTTAATTTGGTGCGCTGTAATTTGTAAACTGGCTCCCCCGCGAGGACTCGAACCTCGGACAACGTGGTTACACTCTGACTCCGATTACTCGGAGAGTCGGACTATACCTTTGCCATAACCATAACTGGTTTTAGGCAGCGTGTGTCTAGTCTCTGCACCTTTCCGCCTAGGCGGACTTGGCTCAGGATTGACCCAGTTTCATGGGCTTTCCCTGAATTTACACGCTTTTTCACTCCAGAGTTTCCTCTAGAGGCTGCTAACTTTGCATGAAGTTCATGCTGCGAAGTATTTTGTGCACTCGCTTCGCTCGTGCAACAGCCACGCGCTCTACCAACTGAGCTACAGGGGAGTGTATTTAGTTTTATATTACCTATGCAACTTTACAACTGGCCTCACAGAAACGCTCCAGACGGGCCCAGTTGTCATCTATGTCTTTCTGGATTTCCTCTAAGATGTGTTTATTCTCTTCTTTAAACAGGTGCTTGAAACGGCCCTGGGGCTTTAGGAATTCTATGACGGGTCTACGCTCTTTTGGCTTATATGTAAATTTCCAAGCGCCTTCTACTACCTCTATCAACGGCCAGAATCCTGTCTCTACTGCTAACTTTGATATCTCTATTGTTCTTTCCTGCGGGAACCTCCAGCCTCTGTGACACATTGAGATCACGTTTAAAAATGCCGGGCCATCTACCTTAAACGCCTTTTCTGATTTCATCACAAGGTCATTCCAGTGAGATGCCGAAGCCTGCGCTACATAAGGTATCTTATGCGCGGCTACTATTGAAGTGAGGTCTTTTCTGAACTGCTGCTTACCATAGCTTGCCTTTCCTGCAGGAGCAGTTGTCGTCGATGCGCCCTTGGGCGTTGCGCCTGAACGTTGAATTCCAGTATTCATATACGCTTCGTTATTATAACATACATATACGAAATTATGGCCTCGTTCAAGCGCGCCTGAAAGCGCTTGGAGTCCAATATCGTAAGAATTCCCACTTAAAGAAATCTTTCCATTTCTTTTTATAATAACAGTGTGGTTCTTCTTCAATTGAGGACAATAGACAAATCCTTCATAATCTTCAAGCAATACCTGTTGTTTATCACCATAAAGCCGTCTTCTAGAATATAATTTATGTTTTAGATATTCGTTATCTATCCCTATTCTGTAAACTCCATCTTTCTTTCTCTTGGACACATTACAATTTTTACCTAATTTTAATATCAACTCTACCATGCCATTCATTAGTCCATTGGAGGCTGTTATATATTTAAAATGGTAACTGCTGCGATTTTCCTGCTTAGTTACAGAACCGTCCCCTTCCATTAATGAACTAAATATTTGTCTGAGATAATCCTTGTCAAGGGCCAAGGCCCACTTTGGTATTTTTTTATTTTTAAATCCCTTACCGCATTCTCTTTCTAAATATTCATAAATCTGCTTTGATTGAAAATCTACAGATCTATTGCATTTAAATGGAGACAGGCCAAGATCTTTTAATAACTTATAAATCTTCTCCTTTTTATCTTTACCTGATTGATATATGCGAATCAAATAACCAGATTTACTCTTGTATAAAGTCCCTTCGGAAATATACCAACCTAAAAATCTTAACCACTTTTTTGCCTCAAACTTGGAGAATTCTTTTTGGTATCTATATCGGGGTATTTTAGGAATTCCCATATCAGATATTGATATTCCATTTCCATACCAATAAAATTTTCTTAAAAAAGCGGTCTTATATCTCTTTATCAAGTCTATGCCTTTAATAAACTCCCATTTGCCCTTATACCACATTGGCACATTATGATTAGGGGTTATTAAAAAATCTATAAAACGGCTTTTGCCTCTTATCATCGCACCTTTATATTGATATTTATGCAATTTTTCATTTTCCTGCAATTCTAACTCATTGGTCTCTGGGTTTACTGACCAAATTTTCTCTCCTACTTCTATATTTTTTATGTTTTTAAAACCATCCTCAGTAAATATCTCTGTATCATCCGAGTAACACCCGCCGTCGCCGCCAAATGCAACAAACTTTATTTCCTTTTTTATCTTCCCCTTTTTCTTTAGGGCACGGTAAGCTGTCTCTACTCCGCTTATTGTCGCAGCAACGTTTTCAAACGCGTTATGGATAAAAGGTGTTTTCCATGCAGTGTATGGATAGATAGTCGTCGCTACTTCCAAACATCCTGTGGACGCGCCTACCACTACAGGGTCCTTAGTGCCCATCAAGACCTGGCGCACTACGATAGACGCCCCGCATCCTGCGCAAAGACGGTGTCCGCCTGATAGACGTTCGGGCTGTTTTGAAAGTTCTTTTATATTTGCCATTATTCCCTCGAGCCTAAATAGTTTAAAGGTGATCTTACTTTATTTTCCTTTACTGTATTCTGTAGATCTGTATAAACTTTATTTATATCTGCAGGAAATGCATCTCTTCCGCCAAGTCCGTATATGTAATTTATCGCAAGCGGTTTTATATCAGAATCGTACAGCGCTGCCTTGACATCTGTATAAAGCGGCCCGCCTTCTGCTGAAAATGACTCGCTTCTGTCAAGCACAGCAACTGCCTTTATGTTTTTCAACGCCTTTACGATTTTTTCCTTTGGAAATGGCCTGAATATCCTCGGCCTTAAAAGTCCTGCCTTTACGCCTTTTGCGCGCAGCTCATCCACTACGAATTTCACAGTGCCTGCAGTGGAAGACATTGCGATTATAGCGACTTCAGCGTCATCTAATTTATATGTCTCTAAAAAATCATATTTTGTACCAAATGTCTTTTTAAATTCGTCTAACACCTCAGGTATTGCGCTCAAGGCATTCTTCATCGCCTCTCCCTGCTGACGCTTATGTTCAAAGTAGTAATCCTGGAGGTCGAGCGGGCCGTATGTCACTGGATTATCAACATCCAGAAGAGAATGCTCTATGCTGTACTCTCCTATAAAATCCTTTACCTTTTTATCGTCGAGCGTTTCCACGCCTTCTACGCCATGTGATGTGATAAAACCGTCCTGACAGACCATTACTGGAAGCAGTATCTTTTTATGCTCCGCGATCCTTACTGCTAGTATGGTGTTTTCATACACCTCCTGGGCATTCTCGCAGTAGATCTGTATCCAGCCTGAGTCACGGGCACCCATTGTATCTGAGTGGTCACAATGAATATTTATCGGGGCTGAAAGCGCACGGTTTACTACAGGCATCACTATCGGTAAGCGAGTCGAAGCCGCGATATAGACTATCTCCCACATAAGGGCAAGGCCATTCGCTGATGTAGCTGTCATGGAACGCGCGCCTGCTGCTGCTGCGCCTACACATGCGCTCATTGCGCTGTGTTCGCTTTCTACATTTATCATCTCTGTGGAGACCTGACCGTTCGCTACGTAATTTGCAAAACTCATTACTATCGCGGTTTGAGGCGTAATAGGGTACACTGGCACTACATCCGGTGATATCTGTTTCATTGCATATGCTACTGCCTGATCACCTGTCAATGGGATCTTTTTGTTCATTTTATTTCCTTTTTCATATCAATGCACTTTACAGGGCATACTGATGCGCATATGCCGCAGCCCTTGCAGTGTTCATAGTCAAATCCAACCATTTTCTCGTCTTTTACTTTTATCGAGGAATCCGGACAATATATCCAGCAGAAAAGACAGTTTATGCATTTCTTGTCATTTTTTTCAGGCTTAAATGTACGCCAGCTACCAGTATTGTAGCGTTCGGCATTGCCTGCTTCTGTGATCTTTCCGCCTATAGGGATCTCTTTCCAGGATTTTTGCTTTTCTGCCATAACTATCCTACTTTTACTTCGTTATAAGCCTTTGAGATGCCATCTAAATTTGCCTTGGTTTTCTCTTCGCCGATCTTCTTAAGAAACTTTGCCTTTACCCTCTCAGAAAGCTGATCTATTGAAACAAGTGAATTGACCTTTAGTAATGCCCCAAGCATCGGCATATTCGGCATAGGCAGCTTTAATGTCTCCAGCGCTATCTTAGTGGCATCCACTGTGCCGACTTTGCCTTTTTTAAAACCCGTTGATTTTCGTATATCTTCAGGAGATTTATCTGTATTCACCAGAAGTACTCCGTCATCACCCAAGCCTTCCGTTACATCAATAGCCCCCACAAGCGTAGGATCTATCACCACTACTATCTCAGGATTTGTAACAGAAGAATGTATGTATATGGGCTTTTCACTTATTCTATTATAGGCCCTCATGGGAGCGCCTGCTCTCTCAGGCCCATATTCGGGGAATGACTGTATACATTTACCTGTATCGAGCGCTGCCTCTCCCAGAAATTGGGAAGCTGTCTTTGCGCCCTGCCCCCCTCTTCCGTGCCAGCGGACTTCTATCATTATCCCGAATCCCCCCTCTTTCTAATTAAAAAAACGTCTTACTATTGTATAATCCTACGCCTGATTTGTCAAGCTCAAGAGACCTTTCTCCAACGCTAAGCCTCTGACATTACATAGACCTGCGGCCCTCAATAGCCTTTATGAGGGTTGCCTGGTCTATATAGTCAAAATTCTCCCCTACTGGTATGCCATACGCGATGCGGCTTATTTTAACCTTTAGCGGCTTGAGTTCTTTTGAAAGATACAAAGCTGTTGTCTCGCCTTCAGCGTCTGAATCAGTAGAAAGGATCACCTCTTTTACCTTGTCTTCTTTAACGCGATTTATAAGTTCCTTCGCCCTTATATCCTCCGGCCCTATGCCGTCCAAAGGCGAGATCACACCAAAGAGCACATGATATGTGCCTTTATATTGACCTGAGCGTTCTATCGAAATCAAATCCTTTGGCTCTTTTATCACGCATACAATAGTTTTGTCTCTGCGCGGGTCATTGCAGATAGTGCAGAATTCGGTCTCGCTTAGATTCCCACACTTCTTACAAAATTTCACCGACTCCTTTATTTTCTTGATAGATAAAGAAAATCTCTCCATATCATCTTTGGGTGATTTTAATACATAAAATGCCATCCTCTCGGCAGTCTTTGCGCCGATACCCGGCATCTTCTTAAAATGCTCTATCAATTCCTGCATCGATCTTGTATAGGCGGCCATTTACGCATCCCCCGTAGAACGTAGGATCTTTCCGCCAAATATATCCAAGGCAGAGTCTACTATGGGTTCTTTCCTTTTTAATTCTTCTCTGGTAATTTTCGGAGGCTCAAGATTATTTTCCTTCAATTTCATATCAGTGGCAATAAACTTTAGCTTTACGTGCATATCCAATATCTGAGAAAGCGCTCCTTCGATAGATTTTTTACTATGCCCCTCTTCGAGTACCTCTCTATGGAAATTAAGCTCTTTTGGAAATGCAATAAAAATGGTATCCCCTTTGACAAAGTCAGGCTCTCCTTCTGAAAGATACGAAGAGATAGACATCTTCTTTACAGCCATTGCCTTTATGAGTATTGGCCAGGCGTCTTTTACCCTGGTTATATCTACTAGGGGCGCTTCTTCATGTGAAACTGTTTTTTCCTTTTCCTCCGGCTTTATAATATGCTTGAGGGTCTCTTGTATTTTCTTTGCGACAGTCTGTTGTAAGCCCGTATCAGCTTTAGGATCAGGTTCGGGAGTAGGTTTAATGTGTCTAGGAGTTGCAGTTTCCTGGGAAGATGCTGCCTCGGGTAATTTTGAAAGAATCTCTTCTATTGAAGAGATAGAATCCCTGGAGGTAAGTTTTATCATACAGAGTTCCAGTACGATCCTCTCGGGAAGAAGCTGTTTTATCATCTTCAAGCTATTTGAGATTATATTTATAATATAAAATATATCTCCCCGAGAAAATGCCTCTGACTGTTTCTTCACAAGCCCTATCGCCTCCTTGGAAAGATTTATTAACTCTTCTGAGGAAGCTCCGACCTTCGCAATCATCAAGTTTCTGAAATGCTCCAAAAGCTCAAATAGAAACTGTTTCGCATCTTTCCCTAAATTCAATATCTCATCTATTAAATGGATGGCGGCTTTTGTGTCTCTGTTGATAATCAGATCGGTGCATCTAAAAAGCACCCCCTCTTCTATTATGCCGAGAGAATCAATAACATCTTTTAGGTGGACCTTACCTTTAGAAAAAGAAGAAACTTGGTCCAGTATGCTTTCTGCATCGCGCATACTCCCATCAGACGATTTTGCAATGCACAAAAACACTCCCTCTTCAATATTTAACTTCTCTTCCTTCGCCACCTTATGAAGTTTTGCGATAATCTCTTTGATCGGTATGCGCCTGAAATCAAATCTCTGACAACGCGAAAGTATGGTCGCAGGAAGCTTGTGTGGCTCTGTGGTCGCAAATATAAATTTTACATGTAAAGGCGGTTCTTCCAGCGTCTTTAAAAGCGCATTAAAGGCCTCGGTGGTGAGCATGTGGACCTCATCTATGATGTAGATCTTATAATGGCCTCTTGAAGGCGCATATTTTACCCCTTCCCTGAGGTTACGTATCTCATCTATCCCTCGGTTTGAGGCCCCGTCTATTTCTATGACATCCAGGCTTGATGCATTACTTATTTCCTGGCAAGGAGTACATTTATTGCATGGCTTTGGCAAAGGGCCCTTTTCGCAATTTAAGGCCTTACTTAATATGCGGGCGGTTGAAGTCTTTCCTATGCCGCGAGGGCCTGTAAATAGATAGGCGTGATGCACGCGCTTCATCGTAATGGCATTCTTGAGCGTGGTAGTGATGTGCTCCTGGCCTATTACTTCATCAAGATCCTGGGGTCGCCACTTGCGGGCAAAAGGTAGATAAGTCATATTGGATTACTTTATTATTTATATGGCGCTGCTTCTAAAACACTGGCGGAGAAGCAGGGATTCGAACCCTGGATACAGCTTTTCAACCGTATAGCAGTTTAGCAAACTGCCGCACTAGGCCACTGTGCGACTTCTCCTCTTACTTTTAAAAAACTCCTTCACTAAAGAACTGGCTTCTTCTTCTAAGATGCCTCTTTTGACCTTAGCCCTGTGATTTAATCTTTTATGGTTAAGTATGTCTACAATAGATCCGCATGCGCCAGTTTTAGTATCGCTTGCAGCATACACAACTCTTTCTATCCTTGCAAGGACCATCGCCCCTGCGCACATACTGCAGGGTTCAATTGTAACATACATTGAACACCCTATCAACCTCTCATTTTGGAGGTAATTTGATGCCTGCGTAATGGCTATCATCTCTGCATGGGCAGTAGGATCTTTTAACATCTTTATCTGATTGTGCGCCCGGCCTATTATAGTACCTTTATATACAATCACAGCCCCCACAGGCACCTCATCCTCATTGAAGGCCTTTTTTGCCTCTTTCAAGGCCTCTTTCATGTAAAAATCGTCTTTCTTCATAATGCCACCTTCACCATTCCGCGCACTGAATTTATCATGTATATTTCATCTGCCTTCCTTATATCTCCTATATATAGTATCTTTTCTCTTATTGGGAAAGTCCTTTTTTCTAATAGATGTCTACGGAAGACTCCATTTAAAAGACCGCACTCTAATGGCGGAGTATAATAGGATCTATTCTTTTTTATTATTATATTAGAAATGGCGCCTTCAGTAACCTGATCTTTCTCATTTGTAAAAATAATATCAAAATAGCCCTTTTTCTGCCACTTTTCATATTCTTGATCGTATAAATTTCTATTCGTAGTCTTATGATATAAAAACATATCTCTGGAAGATGTCCTTTTATCAGAAAATCTTACCTTCGCTGATCTCATTTTTTTATCTAACGTGGTAAAATCTGATTCCAGCCTCCCATCTTTATGAAGAAGCAGCCTTACCTTATAGTCACTATCATTTTCAAACGACCTCTCAAGACTTTTTAGTTTTCTAATAATAAGTTTTTTATCAAACTTGAAATCAAAATATCTTGCAGATAAGGCAAGTCTACCAAGGTGATGCCTCAGAAGAAAATAGCCCTTCCCCGGCCGCCAGAGAATCGTCTCAATAAGCCCGAAAAATTTCCTCTTCTGGGTTATGAAATTCGCCTTAAGCTTACATTCTTCAAATTCCTTATACGGATCTGAATCATACACGATACCGCTCCCCACTCCCATCTCGCCTTTTTTTGTCTTATGATCTATTAAAACTGTCCTTATTGCCACATTAAAGACAGCCTTTCCTTTGGGCGCAAAAAATCCAATGCCTCCTGTATAGATGTGGCGCGGTCTCTTTTCAAGAGAATTTATTATCTTCATGGTGTTTATCTTTGGCGCGCCCGTAACAGAACCAGACGGAAAGATCGCCTTAAATAGATCATAGAGGGCGACCTCCTTTTTAAGGGAGCTTTTGACTATTGATATCATCTGCAGGAGTGTTTCATATTGCTCTACCGTAAATAGTTTTTTTGTCTTAACGCTTCCGGATCTAGAAACCCTCCCAAGGTCATTTCTCAATAGATCCACTATCATCACATTTTCGCTTCTATTTTTAAGGCTTTCTTCCAATGTCTTCATGTTGCGCCTATCTTCTTCTGAATCTCTCCCGCGATCAATAGTGCCCTTCATGGGCCTTACTTCCATATGGTGCTTATCTTTCCTAAAAAATAATTCGGGAGATAAGGATAATATGGAGTGCTCGGGCGTTTTTATGAAAGCTGAATAAGAAACACTCTGTTTTGCCTTAAGGTCTTCGTAAAAACTAAAGGGGGAACCACAAAACCCAAATCTATATTTAAACGTATAATTTACCTGATAGGTATCCCCTCGTCTTATAAGATCCTTGATCCTTTTTATATTATAGACGTATCTACTTCTGGATATATTGGCGCGCAGATCTTCTATAGAATATGGCATATCTTTATGCCGGAATATATCTATCTTTTCTCTATGCCTCAGTGTTACAGGGTCTTTGTATATACCAAACCATATCAATGGAAAATTTGAACCCGCGTCTTTATACCCTTTAAAGCTATCCTCAAAAACATAACCCGCTTCGTAAGATATAAAGCCCGCGGCATGGAATCCCCTGGAGACAAAATCCTCTAATTCTAGAAACGAGTCTTTTATACGATCCGGCTTGTAGCAAGAAATTACCCTGATGGGATTACAAAATAGAAACGAACGGTGATTATCCCTGTCAAATCTATTGGTCTCAAGAAAAACAAAATTGTCCTTCGGAAGGTTAAGCATCAAGAAAGTTACTGAAATTCTAACTTTAGAATTCTAACGAGGGTAGAATGTGCCTGATATTTGACAGTAATATGAGAAAACTTACTGCGGTTTTATGCCGCCCGAGATAGAAAATAGTAGCACAAGGATCGCTGCCTGAACAATCCAACCTATCGTACAGACCCCTACTGCCCGTAATGTACTTTTATAATCCAGGGCTTGTCTGACTGCAATTACCATTGCCACCAGCATCCAGACCGAAGCCACCAGATAAACTGCTTGCTGCAGTCCTGGGATAATACCCAATACCCGGATCAAACCAGGAGAACTCGAAAAACCAATAGTACGCAGTAATTCACCAACATCTGCCTTGGTCTGTGGTTCCGGAAGCAACCTTGTTCCAATAAAGTAAGTGAGATAGGCCCAGACATACCAGCCGATAAGGGCTGCAATAGTCCCTACCAAGATCCCTGCAATTCCCACTTTTGCTATAGCCCCTATTCCAGCTGCTATGCTGGAGAGAACAACAACCCCCATAGCCTGAGGCATTGCTCCTTTGTCAGCCTCAACTTCTTCATATAATCGAACGTCTAACTTGCTAGCGCGAATAATACGATCATTAAAGCTAGTCATTATACCCTCCTGTAAGGTTCTTTTCTTTTATACCAAAGAATAGCCAAAAAAGCAACAGAATTACACTTGGCGGTATGTTTAAATAGCGTTATTCTTTATTATATCCGCGTATATCTGAGCGCTGGGCTTCACCGATCGCCTCTGGGTAGCATGATCCACATCCACCAGGCCAAACCTCGGCCTAAAACCGTGGGCCCATTCAAAGTTGTCGATGAGCGACCAATGTAAATACCCGAAGACCGGCGCACCGTCCTTTATGGCGTTTGAGACAGCCCTCAGGTGGCCCTTTATAAAATCTATCCTCTCTTTGTCATCATCGGTACATATTCCGTTCTCTGTGATAAGAATGGGCAACTTATAGATCGAGTGCCTCATGAGGATATCATATATGCCCTGCGGATATATCTCCCATTTGAGGAAATTTCTTCTGCCTGCATCTTCATGATGGATAAGCGTACAGACATTCCCAAATATCTTAAGTGGCGTAAGGCCTGCGTAATGGACAAAATCCCTTGTATAATAATTCAGGCCTAGAAAATCGAGGGATCTCTTTGCTGGAAGACGCATTGCTGGTACTCCAGGCGCAATACACCATCCGGATATGAGTGCGCTCAGAAAGAGATGGTTAAAATAATAGTGCCTGATGGCTGTCGAGAAAGAATCCAGCATGGAAGAACTTCTGCAAGGTGAAAACTTTAGGATAAGTTTGGCTATGCTGACCTTTGGAGAAATCCAACCCTTCTCTTTATAGATCCTGTGGATCGCATTATAGGCCAGGCAATGTGCTTTTAGGAGACTTGCAAATACAGTAACTGCATCTCTGAGAGACTTGCCACCTGGCGGCCATGCCCCTTCCAGGTAACTATAATAGATATTTCCTACGGGTTCATTGAGGGTGATCCAATATTGAACATCTTTACCTAATGCCTCAACCGTCTTTTCTACGAAAGCATTAAAGAGATGCTCGCTGTTATTTGCTAGCCATCCACCTTTTTCATAAAGCCACAGGGGCAGCGTGAAATGATTTATCGTAACAACAGGTTCCATATTGAGACTGCGAAGGCCGCGGATTATCTCTCTATAGTGATTTAGAGCTGCGCTATCGAACCTTCCCTCTTCCGGTTCTATACGGCTCCATTCGAGGGAGAAGCGGTGAGCGTTGTGATTTAAAGATTTGGCGAGTTTAAAATCGTCTTTAAATAGATTGTATTGATTACAGGCCTTGCCTGAGAGTTCTCCGACCTTCCCCTCTTTTTCCCATCTCCACCAGTCGTTATTTTTGTTATCACCTTCTACCTGATGGCTGGATGTCGCAGCTCCCCATAGGAAATTTTCTGGAAAATTCATCATCTGTATGGCTCCAGAAGCGCTAAGAGTTCAGGGCGAACCTCGTATCCAAGTTCCCGCGCTCTATCACAATGTCTAATAGCTAACTCATACTCTTTTATATCATAATAGGCCGCTGCTATATTATTATGCGCTCTTACATAATCTGAGTCGAGCTCTATGACCTTCTTATATGAAGCTATTGCCTCTTCATGCCTCTTAATATCATAGTATACGTTACCAAGATTATAGTGCGCCTTCACATAAGCTGGCTTAAGTTCTATTGCTTTCTTATAAGAATTTATAGCTTTTGTGGTTTTACCGCTATCTTTATATATGATACCAAGATTAAAATGCGCCTTTACACTATCCGGGGCATATCTTAGTGTCCTTTCATAGAAAGATAAGGGATCTCTCCAATGGGTATTCTCTTTGATGGTAAGGCCAGAATAAAAGGATAATAGAAGTATTGTGAGTATTGTAGTGAAGGTTTTATATTTT
>JBHPHW010000024.1:0-22493 GCA_042570105.1 Candidatus Omnitrophota bacterium
AGATTACGTATATTACTCAGGCCTTACAGAGGCGGCGGATTCGGATATACCCATAGTTACTGATGCCTCGGGTAATCATAAGGGGCCAGGCGGCAATGTCTTGTATGTAGGCGGGTATGTGAGATGGAGTTCTTCATCCGGAGGAAAATGAAACCCGCTGTTTTAACGAATAGAAGATCTTCACGACGTGTAACAGGATTTTTAAAAAGTTACACGTTTTTGTTTTTTTAAGGCGACGTACCCAAGTAGGAAGGGAGCGGTCTGCAAAACCGTTATGCATGGGTGCAATTCCCATCGTCGCCTCCATTGCCGGGATGGCGGAATTGGCAGACGCAAGGGACTTAAAATCCCTCGTCCCAAAAGGATGTGCCGGTTCGACTCCGGCTCCCGGCACCAGTGGCAAAAATGGGCTCATGGCGCAGTTGGATAGCGCGCTTCCTTGACATGGAAGAGGTCAGAGGTTCAAGTCCTCTTGGGCCCACCATATTGTAAAAAGTAAAGGTTTAAAAGCAAAAGGTCTTTATTGGGTCGGCAGATTTCAATCTGCCTTTCAGGAAAGACCTTTGCGACAAATTTGTAGGGCACACTTCAGTGTGCCAATAAGATATGGCCAAAAATTTAGAAGCACTGCGACATAGCTGTTCTCATGTAATGGCAGATGCTGTAAAGAAACTTTTCCCAAAGGTCAAACTGGGCATAGGCCCTGCCATTGAGGACGGGTTTTACTATGATTTTGATCAAAAGGATGGGTTTGTTCCAGAGGATCTAGCCAAGATAGAGAAGGAGATGACAAGGATTATTAAAGCTGATGTTGAGTTCAAACAAAAAGAGATCTCCAAGATAGAGGCGCTTAAATTGTTCAAGAAAGAGCCTTACAAGATCGAGCTCATAAATAATCTCGAAGGAGACACGGTTTCTACCTACGCTCATGGCAAATTTGTCGATCTTTGCAAAGGTCCTCATGTCAAATCCACAGGCCAGATCGGGGCTTTCAAGCTTTTAAGCATCGCAGGCGCCTACTGGCACGGCATTGAGACAAATCCAATGCTGCAGCGCATATATGGCACGTGCTTTGATAGTAAGGCAGCCATTCAGGAATTTCTAAAACTAAGAGAAGAGGCAAAGAAGCGCGATCACAGAAAGATCGGGAAAGAGCTGGATCTATTCAGCATCCATGATGATGTAGGGCCGGGCCTTATCTTTTATCATCCAAAAGGCGCGCTTTTAAGAAAGATAGTGGAGGATTATATAAAGGAACTTCATCTAAAACGCAGATACAAGCTGGTAATGGGTCCGCACATATTAAAGTCTGATATATGGATAACTTCCGGGCATTATGATTATTACAAAGAAAATATGTATATATTTAAGTTTGACGAAGGGGAAGAATATGTAATAAAACCAATGAACTGTCCTGCCCATATGCTTATTTATAAGTCCAAGATAAGAAGTTACAGGGATCTACCGATACGATATTTTGAACTGGGCAATGTGCACAGAAGGGAAAAATCAGGTGTCCTGCATGGGCTTTTGAGGGTAAGGGGCTTTACGCAGGATGATGCTCATATATTTTGTCTGCCTCAGCAGGCAGAAGAAGAGATCGTAGGGGTAATAGATTTTGTTGTGGAGACAATGAAGGTATTTGGATTCAATGATTATAAGATAGACCTTTCCACAAGGCCCAATAAATTTATAGGTAGCACCGAGATGTGGGATAGAGCAACCAATGCGCTCAAGAAGGCGCTTGAATCAAAAGGGATGTCTTATGAAGTCAATGAAGGCGAGGGAGCGTTTTATGGCCCCAAGATAGATATTATGATAAAGGATGCTTTAAAGAGGTCCTGGCAATGCGCAACCGTACAGTGCGATTTTGCTTTACCCGAGAGGTTTGATTTAACGTATATTTCCAAGGAAGGCAAGAAAGAGCGGCCGGTGATGTTGCATAGGGTTATCCTGGGCAGTATAGAGCGTTTTATAGGGGCCCTCATAGAGCATCATAAAGGCGCATTTCCTGTATGGCTTAGTCCTGTTCAGGCCATTGTAGTCCCTATTACTGATAGAGTGCATGATTACGCGGAAAAGATTTTTGCTGCATTAGAGAAAGAAAACATAAGGGCTGAGATCGATAAAAGGAACGAGAAATTGCAGTATAAAATAAGAGAAGGGGAATTACAGAAGATTCCTTATATGCTGATAGTGGGCGACAGGGAGAAAGATAACGAGACACTTTCTCTTCGAGCAAGAAAAGAAGGGGACCTTGGATCTAAGAAGCTGGATGAATTTTTGAAACGGATCAAACAGGAGATCGAAGAAAAAAGTTAAGGAGGTGGTAGTTATTTCACGTGAACCTAGAGTAAATCAAAGAATACGTGTAAAAGAGGTCAGGTTAATAGGCCCTGACGGGGAACAGATGGGCATCGTCCCCACGCGGGATGCTTTAGATAAGGCGCAGGAAGTCGGCCTTGATCTGGTGGAGGTGGCTGGCCAAGCTAATCCACCTGTGTGCCGCATAATGGACTACAGTAAATATAAATATGACCAGGAAAAAAAGGCAAGAGAGGCCCGCAAGCATCAACGGGTCATACATTTAAAAGAGATAAAAATAAAGCCTAACATAGAAGAACATGATTACCAGGTTAAGCTTCACCATCTCAGGAAATTTTTGAGCAGAGGAGACAAGGCAAAGCTGACAATGGTTTTTAGGGGCAGACAGATGAGCCACATGGAGATAGGGAGGAAGGTATTGGATAGAATGATATCTGATCTCCTCGAGGTTGGAGAGATAGAAAAGTCGCCTTCGAGAGAGGGTAGGAGCATGATAGTAAACTTTATACCACGTTCTGGAGGAGTAGAGGCAAAATAAGGCGAGGCCTTACAATGGCCGCGGGCCTTGAACAATAGCCACATAAAAGGGAGACACAGCATGCCGAAATTAAAGACAAATAAAAGTGCAAAAAAAAGGTTTAAATTGACAAAGAAACGCAAGATAAAAAGACTTAAAGCAGGGAGGAGACATCTTTTGTCTTCCAAATCCTCTAACCGAAAACGGAAGATGAGAAAAGGCGTACTTCTAGAGGGGATGGTCGAGAAGGTGGTCAGGAAGTTATTGCCGTATGGATAGAATCAAGGAGGTATTGACATGTCACGTGTAAAATATGGACCCGCATCAAGGGCGCGCAGGAAAAAGGTCTCAAAGATGGCAAAAGGCCAACGCGGCGGAAGGAGTAAATGGCATAGGATCGCAATGGAATCAGTAAATAAAGCCATGGCCTATAGCACTAGAGATAGACGCGTTAAGAAAAGAGATTTTAGAAGGCTTTGGATTCTGAGGATTTCAAATGCATGTAAGGAGCTTGGGGTATCATACAGTAAGTTTATGAACGCCCTTACCGGTTCTAAGGTGCAGCTTAATAGAAAAGTTCTCGCTGATATTGCGGTTAATGACAGCCCGGCATTTAAGAAGCTGGTGGAGAGCGTTAAGAAGAAATAAAGTAGCATTAAAGACAAAGGTCTTTATTGGGCTGGCGGATTTCAATCTGTCATTTAAGAAAGACCTTTGCGACAATATTGTAGGACACACTTCAGTGTGCCAAATGTAGCTTATGCGTAGATTAAAACCCCCGCAAGTAATAATATTTAGTTTTCTTGTAGTAATCCTTATCGGCACATCTTTATTATCTTTGCCGCAGAGTTCCTCTAATGGTGTCTCTCTGGACCTGGTAGACGCATTCTTTACTGCGACAAGCGCCACCTGCGTTACAGGGCTTATTGTCAAGGATACAGGGACTGATTTTTCCCGATTTGGACAGATAGTGATACTGTGTTTACTGCAGATAGGGGGCCTGGGCATAATGACGCTTTCCACGTTCTTTGCGATACTCCTCGGCAGAAAGCTTACGCTCCGAGAAAATGTAGTCATAAGAAGCGCGTTGGATCACCACTCTGTCCAAGGATTAAGGACGCTAATCCTCTATATACTCGGGATAACATTTGGCATAGAAGCTATAGGGGCGCTCCTTTTATATAATAGATTCGGGAGCATATACCCGTCTATATTTCACTCTATATCTAGTTTTTGCAATGCAGGTTTTTCTCTTAACGCGACAAGTTTTATAAAATACAGGCAGGATACATATGTGAATCTTATTATGGCTGCCTTGATTATTATTGGCGGCATCGGCTTCATGGTGCTTATAGATCTCCCAAAGATTTTCAAATGGATTTTTAGAAGATTATTTTTAAAAAGTCGCGAAGATATTATGCACCTGGTGTCCAAAATAAGCCTACAGACAAAGATGGTGGTCAGTGTAAGTGTAATATTATTATTGTTGGGCAGCGCTGTTTTCTTATTGTTTGAAAATCATAAGATCTTATATGGCCTTGGCATCAAGGATAAGGTCCTGGTATCTTTTTTTCAATCTGTTACTGCCCGGACAGCAGGCTTTAATACTGTCGCCATACGGAATCTAGCAAGCCCGACATTATTTTTTCTTATAATATTAATGTTTATAGGCGCCTCTCCTGGTTCAACAGGCGGAGGGATAAAAACATGCACCCTTGGGGTCCTTGCAGCCGGGGCCATTAGCATGTTAAGAAACAGGAACAACATACATATATTTAAAAAGACTATACCAAGGCCAGTATTCAGAAAGGCAGTTATGATAGCGGGCCTTGCGGTAATATGGATAGTGGTATTTACAATGCTTTTAAGTTTCGTTGAGGGCAAGAAAGAGACGATGCCTAATTATTTTTTGAGGATATTATTTGAGGTTACTTCCGCATTTAGTACGGTTGGATTATCGACAGGCATTACGCCGATTTTGAGTTCCTTTGGGAAGGTCTTGATTATGATTACAATGTTTGTCGGAAGGGTCGGGCCTTTGACGCTTGCCTTGGCGCTTACAACAAAAGAGCAAAAGATTTTCTACAAATATCCTGATGAAAGGGTGACGGTGGGATAACAAAAAGGAGACGATAACATGAGACAATTCGCAGTAATAGGATTAGGTAGATTTGGCTGGAGCGTGGCTAAGACCTTAAGCGGAAAAGGACATCAGGTCCTTGCTATTGACGAAGATGAGGAATTGGTCCAGGAGGCGTCTGATTTTGCAACAGAGGCAGTCCAGGTCGATTCTACGGATGAGAAGGCATTAAAGGCCGTAGGCATAATGAATGTAGATGTAGCGATCGTAGGTATAGGCACAAATTTAGAGGCATCTGTTCTCACTACCTTGATTTTAAAAGAGTTGGGCGTACAGCATATTGTTGCGCGGGCAGTCACAGATGAACATGGTAAGGTCCTAGAAAAAGTGGGCGCTACTAAGGTGGTATTTCTTGAAAGGGATATGGGCTCGAGGATCGCGAATTCTCTTATTTCTCCATCCATACTGGAGCACATAGAGCTCTCTCCGGAATTCAGCATAATGGAAACAGTCCCTCCTAAGGAATTTATAGGAAAATCCATAAGGGATCTGGATGTGAGGGCAAAATACGGGTTTAATATCATTGGGGTGCGGCGGCGAAAAGACGAGTCTATAGAAGGGCCAGGCGAGTTAAATGTATCGCCGAAAGCAGATTATATTGTTAAACAGGGGGATATTTTTGTAATCATAGGCGCTAATGAAAATTTAGATAAGTTCAGGAAACAGTATCATCTTGAGAAGTAGGGGGCCAGAATGAAGCTTTTGGAGAAATTAAAGAGCATAGAAAAAACTGCCATAAAGGAGATCTTGGAAACAGCCAACCTAGACGAGCTGGAACAACACAAGGTTAAATATCTTGGTAGAAAAGGTGCCTTAACGGACGCGATAAAAAGTATAAAGAGCGTCGCGAAAAAGGATAAACCAAAGGTCGGACAGTTTATCAATGAATTGAAGAAAAAGATCACATCCCTATCGGATGAAAAGGAGCAGGCTTTTAGAGAGAAAGAGCAAGATGTTTTTGAGAACAATGACATAACCCTCCCCGGCATAACCAGAGAAGTCGGCCACAAACACCCTCTCGTAAAGACAACGGAAGACATTGTAGAGATATTTTTAAAGATGGGATTTAAATCCGTTGATACGCCGGAAGTAGAAACAGAGTTTTATAATTTCGAGGCCCTTAATATTCCGAAAAATCATCCTTCGAGGGAGACCTTCCACACATTTTATGTAGAGAATGGGATGTTGCTGCGCAGCCAGACGTCCACTGCCCAGATAAGGATAATGGAGAAGGAGAAGCCGCCGTTACAGATCGTGCATGCAGGCAAGGTCTATAGGCCGGATGCGGTTGATGCAAGTCACTCATTTATGTTTCATCAGATAGAAGGGTTTATGGTGGCTGAGGGGATCGTGTTTTCTGATTTAAAAGGCGTCTTAGAAAAATTCGCTAAAGAATATTTTGGAGAAGATGTAAAGATGAGGCTCAGGCCTCATTATTTTCCTTTTACAGAGCCTTCGGCAGAAGTGGATATCTCGTGCTTTATCTGCGAGGGGAAGGGCTGCAGGGTCTGTTCTTACAAAGGGTGGCTAGAGGTATTAGGAGCAGGCATGATAAACCCAAAGGTCTTCGAGTTTGTAAAATACGACCCTTCAAAATATACCGGGTTTGCGTTTGGCATGGGTATTGATAGGATCTGTATGCTGAAGCATGGCATAGATGATATAAGGTTGTTTTACGAGAATGATGTGAGGTTTTTGAAGCAGTTTTGAGTGTTTTTCTTAGTGCTGCCCAGACAGTGCTGAGGGCCATTCGGCACTGAAACAATTTGCCGTGTGCTACGGTTTACGGCTCGTTTCTTTTTACGACTATCGCTTAGAGCACGATCGAAACTCGCCGTAAATCCTTGCACACATTTGGCAAAATATTTCTAATGTGCCGAATGGCCCTCAGCACTGTCTGGATAGCAGTAAGTAAACCAAGGAGGGTTTTATGAAAAGGCTCGACAGGTTTTTTATAGTCTTATTCGTTTGCGTATTTTGTATGGGCATTGCGAGCATAGCAGACGAGACCATAACACTCACAACCTATTATCCTGCGCCGTATGGGGCGTATGATACCGTAAGATTTTCTCCTATCGCTAGACCGGGATCGGGATCTGAAGCGACAGGAGATGTCTATTATGATATCGACGATGATACGATTTATTACTGGGATGGAAGCGCTTGGCAGACGTTCGGAGGTTTTTGGACTGCTTCAGGCGATGACATTCACAACGCTAATTCAGACAATGTCGGCATTGGGATAACAAACCCAGAGGCACAGCTCCATGTGGAGGGCGACGGATTTTATTTTTATGGGGGGTCGGGTGATGTGACCGGCGATGGGTTAATTACGGTATCTGATGCGGGGTTCGCATCACAATGGTTGTCTGGAGCGAGAACCTTGACCAAAAGCCAACTCGCCCGGGCAGATATAAATGGAGATGGGCAGGTAACCTACTTGGATGCCAGTCTGATAATGAATTACTGTGTCGGGAATATCACGCTGGACGAAGCAAGACATAGTGTTGGTAAGCGAATTGCCGGTGCAGCAGTAAGAATTGACTACAGCGGCAACGTCGGCATTGGGGGAGCGCCCGGGACCGCACCCCAGGGGCAATTAGATGTCAATGGAAGCATTGTTCAGCGCGGCGTTACAGTGCTTCATGCTGACTATGTATTTGAACCCGAATATGAACTTGAATCCATAGAGGAGCATGCAGAATATATGTGGCAATATAAACATCTTAAGGCTGTTCCCAAGGGGAAGGTTGATGAAAATGGTCAAGAGATGCTTGAAATAGGTTCGCATAGGAGAGGCCTTTTAGAAGAATTAGAAAAGGCGCATATTTATATTCAACAATTGAATGAAAAGGTGAAAGCATTGGAAACGCAAATAAAAGAATCAGAAGGGTAATTTGTTCAAGTAGTAGGGGAGGTTTAAACCTCCCCTACAGATGTGTATAACTGTATATACATAGAGAGGTTATTATGCGCGTAAGTTTAAATTGGTTAAAGGATTTTATTGATGTAAAGGGGGGGTTGGAGAAGGTGCAAAACGCCCTCACCATGATAGGTTTAGAGGTTTCTTCCGTCATTAATATAGAAGACGACCACATTATGGATATAGAAGTGACACCTAATAGACCGGATTGCCTGTCTATCTTAGGCGTTGCAAGAGAGCTTAGGGCAGCGACAGATAGATCTTTAAAACTTCCAGCATCCATCAAAAAGAATTATATGAAAAGAGGGCCTGGCCGGGGCACTGCAAAAGTAGAAATATTGGATAAAAAGGCCTGTCCAAGGTATGTAGGGTGCATTATAAAGAATGTAAAAGTCGGGCCTTCTCCTAAATGGCTTGTGGATAGATTAAATGCTATGGGCGTACGCTCCATCAATAATATAGTGGATATAACAAATTATGTCCTGTTTGAGACAGGCGAGCCCCTGCATGCATTTGATCTGGATAAACTTATAGGTAAAAAAATAATAGTCAGAAAGGCAAAGAAGGGCGAAAGTATCGTCACTATCGATGGTGTAAAAAGAGAACTGGATCCAAGCATGCTGGTTATAGCAGATGTTGCCAGGCCCATAGCAATAGCAGGAATAATGGGCGGGAAAGAGACCGAGATAACGGACGATACCAAAACTATCTTTCTGGAAAGCGCATATTTTGATCCGATTACAATAAGAAGGGCCCAGAGAAAACTCGGCCTTGCTTCAGAATCCAGCTATAGGTTTGAAAGAGGGGTGGATTTTGCGATGGTTTTATCTGCCAGCGCAAGGGCCCAGGAGATTATTAGAGATGTAGCCGGCGGCAGGGTTAAAGGCACGATTACTGATGCCGGCGGCAAGATAATAAAGGGGGCGGAGATCGCGCTTTCTTTAGATGAGATACCCAGGGTATTGGGGGTGGAGGTAAGCCCTAAAAGCATAGTTAGTTTTTTTAAGAACCTGGATCTTAAACCTATCAAAAGAGGCAAGAAGATCATTGTAACAGTGCCCCCCTATAGACAGGACTTGGAAAAAGAAATAGACCTGATAGAAGAAGTAGCAAGACTCTATGGCTATAATAACCTACCAATAAAGATACCTACATTTACAGCGCAGAAAACTTATGAAGAAGAAAAAAAAGAGAATCTTCTTTTAGAGAAAGAGGCGAAGAGAATTCTTTATTCCCTTGGCATGAATGAGATTGTCACATATACCCTGACAGGCAGATCTGCCATGGAGGCGCTAGGGGAGTCTTTTGAGAATCTTGTACGCATTAAAAATCCCCTGAGTTCTAATCAGGAATTTATGAGGGGGAGCTTACTCTCCGAGATGCTTGAGGTTATGAGCTGGAATCTGAATAGAAAGAACACACTCCTTAAGCTTTTTGAATTGAACAAGGTCTATTCTTTAGATAAAGAGAAAAACCAGATACAGGAAAGATCGAATCTTTCTTTGAGTGTGTGCGGAACTGCGCCTGGGAACTGGAAGGAAAAATCAAGGGAGCTTGATTTTTTTGATTTAAAAGGGATCGTGGAACTTTTTTTGCAGTCTCTGGGTATAAAGAATTATACGATCGAGAAGGTGCCCGTCTTTATATTTAAAGAGGCGATGTCCGCTTGTATAAAAATAGATGGGGCTATAATAGGTTCTCTTGGAGAAGTAAAGCAGGATGTTGCAAGGAAGTTTGACATAAAACAAAAGGTTTTCACTGCGGAGATACTTCTGGAGGATCTCTTTAGGCAGGTGTCTTTAAAAAAGAGATTTACCGCGTTACCTCGATATCCTTCTGTAAAAAGAGACATCTCCATATTGGTAGATGATGCTGTAAGTTCTTCGAGTATATTCGATGTAATAAAGGAAGAAGGAAAGGACCTTGTAAAATCAATAGATGTTTTTGATTTCTATAAAGGCCAGCAGATAGAAGAGGGCAAAAAGAGCCTTGCCTATAGCGTGGAATATCGTTCAGGCGAAAAGACCCTGAAGGACGAAGAGATCGTAAAGATCCATAAGGATATACAAGAGACCCTCGTTAAAAAGCTGGGCGCTCAGATACGGTAGCCGCAGGCTTTAGCCTGCTGTATGTGGTGCAACCTGAAGGGTGTACCTTTCAAGGATGTCTTGTTTTTGATTTTGACATTGATTTACCTCGTGGAGTGTGCTATAATTTAATTATCCCTACAATGCTCGTGTTGAAAGGGAGTTTTTGGACCAACACCAACACATTGGGAGCTTGACTTTAGGTGTGGCCGTAGACCTTGTTCTTAGGAAGAAGGGAACGTAAAACATCTAAGAAGGCACCCACTTTTTTAGAGGGTTCAATTAATACATCCTTTCGCACGGCATCTGTGGGGATTTTAATTTTTCTATCATGCCTGATTTATTTGAATCTCAGAAAAAATCCGAAAAAAAATACCATCCTTTAGCTGTAAGGATGCGGCCCAGAAACTTAAATGAGTTCGTGGGCCAGTTGCATATGCTTGGGGAAGGCAAGCTTCTCCGGAGGGCAATAGATGCCGATAGAATAACGTCCTTGATTCTATATGGGCCTCCCGGGACAGGCAAAACTGCCCTTGCGTATGTAATCTCGAATATTACAAAGGCATATTTTTGTGAGATAAATGCAGTGCTTTCCAATGTCCAGGAGCTAAGGGATTCAATAAAAGCCACTAAGGAACGCGAAAGGGCTAACGACACAAAGACAATACTCTTTATAGACGAGATACATAGATTTAATAAGGCTCAACAAGACGTATTGATGCCTGATGTGGAATCCGGCAATCCCATTTTAATAGGCTCAACCACGCATAATCCATTCTTTTCGCTTGTTTCTCCGCTTATATCCAGATCAATAGTTTTTGAATTAAAGAAGCTCTCAAGAGAAGATATAGTTACTATTCTAAAAAATGCCCTGAAGGATAAAAATAGGGGCCTAGGTAAGATGTCTATTAAGATTGATGATAAGACATTGTCCTTTCTTGCAGATGCCTCAGACGGCGATGCGAGAAAGGCCCTTAATGCATTGGAAGTAGGCGCATTGACTACGAAGCGAGGTAAAAACAACATCGTAGATTTTACTATTAAGGTAGCAGAAGAGTCTATACAGAAAAAGGCAGTGATGTACGATAGAGATGAGGATGGACATTATGACACTATCTCCGCGTTTATCAAGAGCATGCGCGGTTCTGACCCGGATGCAGCCTTGTACTGGCTGGCAAAGATGCTTTATGCAGGAGAGGATCCGAGATTTATTGCAAGGCGCATTGTTATCTGTGCGGCAGAAGATGTTGGAAACGCAGACCCGCAGGCGCTTGTGGTAGCAAATGCAGCTTTTCAGGTGTCGGAATTTGTTGGCATGCCTGAGGGTAGGATTCCTTTGGCTCAGGCAGTATGCTATATTGCCTGCGCTCCTAAAAGTAATGCCGCATATCTTGGGATCGATAAGGCGATGAAGGATGTGGAGGAGTCCAGGACTCTTGAAGTGCCTACGCATCTCAAAGATTCACATTATCCTGGCGCAAAAAAATTAGGCCATGGTGAAGGTTATAAGTATGCCCATCAATATAAAGACCATTACGTAGAGCAGGATTATATTCCTGATAAGAAAAGGTATTACGAGCCTACAGATTCAGGGTACGAGCAGAAAATAAAAGAGTATCTTGAGAGGATAAGAAAACGAAGCATTGAATAATATGAAACCAAAAGCTGTTGCATTATTTTCCGGGGGATTGGATAGCATGCTGGCCATCAAGCTTATGATTGAGCAGGGCATAGAGGTGCACGCCCTGAATTTTTTAACGATATTCTGCACCTGTACGTCTAAGGGATGCATGCATCAGGCAACAAAGGCAGCAAAAGAATTAGGTGTGCCTTTAAAGGTAATGAATATAACAGAGGAGTATATGGAGATAGTTAAAAATCCGAAATATGGCCGCGGGAGAGGCATGAATCCTTGCATTGATTGCAGGGTTTTTACATTCCGGAAGGCCAGGGATTTCATGAAAGAGATAAAAGCTGAATTTATTATTACAGGAGAAGTACTTGGCGAGAGGCCTATGTCTCAAAGAAGGAATGCCATTGAGATAATAGAAAGAGAGTCAGGGCTTAGCGACTTGATCCTCAGGCCTTTATGTGCAAGATTATTTGATCCTACCAGACCTGAGCGAATGGGCATAGTGGATAGAAATAAATTATTGGATATTCAGGGCCGAAAGCGCGACAGGCAAATTGCACTTGCAAGTAAACTAGGTATAAATGATTACCCATGCCCTGCAGGCGGGTGCCTATTGACAGACAGGGGTTTTTCAAATAGATTAAAAGACCTCTTCCAATATAATGCTGATTATGATGCGAGCGACCTTCATCTTTTAAAGATCGGCAGGCAGTTCAGAATAAAAGAATCTGCGAAGCTATTCGTAGGCCGCAATGAGGGAGAAAATGAGCGTCTACTTACGTTTGCGCATCCAGGCGATTATATATTTGATGCTATAGATGCCCCGAGCCCCATCGGCCTGGTAAGAGGCAGTATTGGAAAAAAGGAGATAGATTTAATATCTTCCATAATAGCGAGGTATTCAGATGCCAAAATCGAGGCCTTAAACTCTGCAGGAAGTAAGTCTATGGGGACAACTGTTGAGTCTTTAGTAGGGACTTCAGAAGGGATAAAGGTTTCATATAGGATATTCCCTTCGGGAGAGGAGAGATGGGTTACTGTCAAGCCCGCTACCGAAGCGACTATTTCGCCCTTGAGATTGTAGATTGTGGATAATGTGGATAAGTAAGGTACAAAAGTTACAAAAAAAGTATTATTTTGTAACCGGATAAAGATATGAAGATTTTCGTAATCGTAGTGTTTTTGCTTACCTATGCGGGGATAGTTTTATTTAATCGCAAGATTAATCCGTTACTATCTGTATTTACTGGAGTTACAGTACTTCTCATCTCTCAGTCAATTGGCATAAAGGAGGCGTTTTTAAGTATAGATCTTAATGTGTTGGGGATCTTTCTCGGCACAATGGTTTTATCTGTATTGTTTACCCATTCCAATGTCCCTGGGTTTCTTGCAGTGCGCCTGGTAGGTAGATCCAAAAATGTTGGGATGGCAATTTTACTTGTCTCGCTGCTTTCCAGTTTCATATCCAGTTTTACTGAAAATGTTGCAGTTGTTCTTATAGTAGCGCCCATTGCTTTTGAGATAGCTAAAAAATTAAAGGCCAACCCCATTCCATTTCTAATAAGTATAGCGATAAGTTCGAATCTACAGGGTTCGGCCACCATGATAGGGGACCCGCCCAGCATAATACTCGCAATGGCTCATAGAATGAATTTCATGGATTTTTTCTGGATGAAAGGTAGGCCCGGGATAGCGTTTGCAGTTGAGGCAGGCGCCATT
This sequence comes from Candidatus Omnitrophota bacterium, assembly GCA_042570105.1. Classification (GTDB taxonomy): domain Bacteria; phylum Omnitrophota; class Gorgyraeia; order Gorgyraeales; family Gorgyraeaceae; genus JBHPHW01. The sequence continues at coordinate 13,345 of JBHPHW010000024.1, forward strand.
GCATCATTCATAGTCTTGTATTTACTTTTTAGGTCATTCAAACAAAACGTCCAGAAAATGGAAGAGGTAAAAGTAAAGACATGGGTTCCGAGTATTTTAATGTTTCTTATGATCTTTTCACTCGGCGCCTCAAGCTTTATCGCAAATAAACCTTATTATGCAATGGCCCTTATATGTCTATTCTTTGGAGGCGCGGGAGTCATATGGCAAAGGATTTTTGCCAAGAAAGAATTTTCCATCGTTAAGAATATAGACTGGCGGTCATTTTTCTTTTTAGTCGGGGTATTTATCCTTATAGGGGTCCTTTCTCATGTAGGGGTGATAGAGGACATAGCAGGTTTTGTATCAGGCGTAACAGGAGGGAACGTGTTTCTGACATTTACATTGATTGTATGGGGATCAGTCCTATTTTCTGCGATTTTAGACAATATCCCGTATGTGATAGCAATGATACCTGCTGTAAAGATCCTTGCAGAAAACGCAAATGTGAATCCGGAATTGTTTTTATTTGGACTTTTGATAGGCGCTACATTGGGGGGGAATATTACCCCTATAGGGGCTTCAGCAAATATTGTTTCAATGGGTATGCTCAGGGAGCGTGGATACAATGCAAGCTTTAAAGATTTCCTTAAAATCGGCCTTCCTTTTACACTTTCTGCGGTAAGCGTGGCTTACCTATTCTTATGGTTTGTCTGGAGATAAAGTTATGATAGAGAATAAATATAATGCGATAATCTGTGACCTTGGAAATGTCCTTATCGATTTCGACCATAATATAGCGGCGAAAAAGATCATGGCCTGCACGCCTAAAAAGGAGAAGGATATTTACGATCTCTTTTTTGATTCCCCTATTACTAAACTCTACGAAGAAGGGAAGATCTCGCCAGACGAATTTTTCCGCAAGGTAAAAGATTCTCTCAAGCTGGATATGGATTATAATAATTTTTTACCTATATGGAACGAGATTTTCTTTGAGACACCAATAAATATCAAGATGCATAATTTTTTAAAAAGAGTCAAAGCGAGGTATAAACTTATAATGCTCTCCAATCTAAACAAGACGCATTTCGAATTCTTAAATAAAAAGATGGGTATTTTTGGCGAATTTGACAGACTGATCCTTTCTTATGAGGTAGGATTTAGAAAACCTGCCCCCCAGATCTATAAGGCGGCGATGGATTCTGTAAAGACAGTGCCATCAAGAGCTTTTTATATAGATGATAGAAGAGATCTGATCGAGGCAGCATCAAAACTCGGGATCAAAGGTATAGCATTTGATGGCGAGCAGGCCTTTGAGGAGATCGTAAAGGAGCTTGAAGGATGATCTTAGTGAGCGCGTGTTTAGCTGGTATAAATTGCACATGGGATGGAAAGGATAGATCAGATCCGAAGGCGAAAAGACTGGTGGATAAAAAGCGCGCTATAGCCATCTGTCCTGAAATACTGGGGGGAAGGAGTGCCCCGAGAACAAGGACAGAGATCCGAGGAGGAAGCGGAGAAGATGTTTTGGATGGAAGGGCGAAGCTTTTCGACGAAAACGGGAAAGATGTGACTCTCGAATTTCTTAACGGCGCTCATGCAACTCTTTCTATAGCAAAAAAATATAATATTAAAAAAGCTATTTTAAAATCCAAAAGCCCCTCATGCGGCCTCAGGCATATTTATGATGGCAGTTTTAAAGAGCGCTTGATTGATGGGCCCGGCGTGACTGCAGCATTGCTAAAAAGGGAAGGGATTGTATGTCAAGATATCTGATCATCGATGGATATAATGCTATAAAAAAGATAGAAGAGTTTGAAGACAAGATGGACTCGAGCCTTGAGGCAGCGCGCATGCATTTTATTGAAAAGCTAAAGGATTTTATGGCCCGGAAAGGTATGTTTGATAAGACGTTAGTCGTATTTGACAGCAAGGAAAGAGAACTCGGGATAAGAAGATATTCTTACGGAAATGTCGAGGCCTTATTTACGCAAGAAGATAAGGATGCGGATAGCGTTATAGTGGATTTACTTAAAGCTGCTTCGCGTAAGGATAAGATAAGCGTGTCCTCAGATGATAACTTTGTGAGAAATCATGCGAGGGCCTTTGGCAGTGATGTGATTTCCATCAGCGAATTAAAAGGTATAATTATGTTGAAGAAGAAACGCTCCGGGGGTAAAATAAAGGAGAAAGATCTAGAGATAGACAAGATAAAAGATATAAATGAGGAACTGAAAAGACACTGGGGGCTTTAAAGAATGGAAAGAAACGGACTCAAACCTGTATATATAGAGGCATTCGATTTAGATGATGCGTGGTTTCAATGTCTATCAAAGATTCTGGAACACGGGCATGTGTATACCATTACAAGAGGCAGTTATGAAGGCCAGAGGAGACTCGAGTTTGATTTTGTTACTATACGGATAAAAAATCCCAGTCATCAGATAATCCCTATAGTGCCTGAAGGATCCGGGATACCAGCCCCTACAAGCATGGAATATATCAATAGCTACCTTTCCTATCTATTGACTGGTCAGAAAACAGAAACAGAGGATTATACCTATGGGGAGAGGCTTGTAGATGCAAAAGTCAGGATAAAGGAAACGATCGATGGTAAGGAAATGATAAAAGAGATGCCGCTGGGGGTAAATCAAACTGAAGAAGTTATAAAGATATACAAGGCCCAGGGGCACGGCACTAACCAGGCAGTGATGGAGATAGGCATGCCTTCGGATATAAAGCTCAACGACCCGCCTTGCCTGCGCCTTATAGATACGAGGATTCGATATGGGAAGCTCCACTTCTTCCCTTATTTCAGGTCATGGGATCTATGGGGCGGGTTTCCATCGAATCTTGGCGGCCTTGAGCTTGTAAAGCAATACATGGCAGAAGAGATAGGCGTTGAAAATGGCGAGATCATAGCAACGAGCAAGGGGCTTCATCTTTATGATTATAGCTGGGACCTTGCGAAGCAAAGAACAGGCAAATTAGATATAGAAATAAAATAAAATGTTTAAATCCGCTCTCACCCTGTTTTTTTTAGTGTTTTTATCCACATTTTCGTATGCAGAGGACATGATAATAAAACTCCCCAGTCCAAAAGAAAAAGGCAGGCTTTCTTTGGAAGAGACGATCCAAAAAAGACGCTCTGAGAGAAGTCTGTCAGGCAAAGGATTAACGCTTGAACAAATCAGCCAGCTTCTCTGGTCCTGCCAGGGGATAACAGGCGAAAGCAAGAGATCCCGCAGCGCACCTTCTGCGGGGGCCACATATCCTCTTGAGATCTATCTTGCAAGTTCTGAGGGCCTTTTCTATTATGTTATACGAGAGCACAGTTTGAAAAGACTTAAAGATAGCGATCTGCGGAAGGAACTTGCTAGAGGCTGTTATGGCCAGGGTTTTGTAGAAGACGCTGCTATAGATATAATTATCTGCGCTGATTTTAAGAGGACCACGGCTCGTTATGGGGAGAGAGGCGAAAATTATGTTTATATTGAAGTCGGCCATGCAGCAGAGAATGTGCATTTACAGGCGATTGCAGAAGGCCTTGGCTCTGTTCCTGTGGGGGCGTTTTCTGATGGCGAAGTAAAAGAAATACTCGACCTTCCAGAGGATTTGGTTCCTATATATGTGATTCCCGTGGGTTATATTAAGGAGTAAAGCTTGTTGCCTCCAGGGGGCCATTCAACCTTCCTATGCATTCTATAATAGCCAAACTTGGTCCTTTAACAATCTATAGCTATGGCCTGATGGTTGCCATAGCTATTCTTTTAGGTATTTATGTTGCCACGCTCGAGGCGATCCGGAAGAATATAAAGCCGGATTTAGTTTATGACCTTGTATTGTATCTAGTCATAGGCTCATTAATAGGCGCGCGAGTTTATTACATTGCATTTTTTGATCCAAGAAGCTTTATAAAAGACCCTATATCTATCTTTAAGATATGGCAGGGAGGCCTTGCCATACACGGCGCTATTTTAGGCGGGATAGTTGCAGGGATGCTATTTTCAAGATTCCACAAAGTATCTTTTTGGAAGTCAGCTGATTTAATAGCCCCCTCCATAATCCTGGGCCAGGGGATAGGCAGGATCGGTTGTTTTCTAAATGGCTGCTGTTTCGGCGTTCCCACAGAATCTATTTTTGGAATAAGATTTCCAAGGGGAAGTTTACCCGGTATTGTGTATAGATCCTTAGCGGTACATCCTACCCAGCTCTACGAACTTGCCTTAAATATTATCGGGTTTTTTATCCTATGGTCTATGAGGCGGAGGATAAAGTTTGACGGCGGTCTTTTCTTGCTATATCTGATGATATATAGTTGTATAAGAGTGGCAGTTTCTAGCCTGCGCGGGGATGAGCTTTATATATGGGGTACCCATTTTAAGATAGCCCAGATTATAAGCGGTGTAATTTTTGTAATAGCCATCATCGTTTTTGTAAAGAGAGAGAAGAATGCGTAAGAAAAAGGTTTTTTTAAATATAGTTTTGTTTATAACGCTTTTAATAGCCATAGGTATAAATATTTATGGGAGAAAAGAGCAGGGGGCGCCGGCCTCAATAGATACCGAATTGCAATCGATCATGCCCGAAGGGGATTCTTTCAAGAAAAAGCTAGATCCCTTTTTATACTATGAGATCTATAAGAAAAAAAGATTGATCGGCCACTCTTTCAATACAAAAGATGCTGCGCCCAAGAAAAAGGGTTACGGCGGCCCTATTGAGATATTGGTGGGGCTTGATAAGGCCGGCGATATAGAAAACCTCAAGGTCTTACTTCACAACGAGACTCCTATGTATGCTGATGGGATTAAAACAGCGAAATTTTTAGACCAGTTTAAAGGGAAGGGTCACGAAGATAGATTTATCGTAGGCGAAGACATCGACGGGATAACTCAGGCAACCATATCCAGCAGGGCGGTTAGCGGCATTTTAAAGGCAAGCGTGGATAATATGCAGGCAGTAATTGCGGGATCCAGTATAGAAAGAGCCGCTCAAGAGCCCTTAAGCTTGGATATCGATTTTCATGTAACAGTTTCCATCATAACATTCCTTTTGATCGCGTTTTACCTTAAAGTGAGCTTACTTAGATATATAGGATTATTTGCCTCAATTGTATATTTCGGTTTTTGTAAGGCAAATTTTATCGCCATGTCGAATCTTGGGAGTATCTTCTTATGGAATCTGCCGGATTTAAATTCAAATATTACGTGGTATGTATTTATCTTTTCTGGGCTCATCCTGACGTTCTTGCTGGGAGGATTTTATTGTTCCTACATGTGTCCTTTTGGCGGGCTTCAGATATTTTTAAATAAAATATTTAGATTTAATATTGAGATAACTCCGGGCGTCGCAAATAGATTGAGAAAGATAAGATTTTTCTTATTGTGGATACTTACGATGGTGGTCTTGGTATCAAATAATCCGAATGTTGTGATCTATGAACCTTTTTCAACCGTATTCTTGATAAAGGGCAGCCTTATTGCATGGTGCATAGCTTTAATAATACTGGTGTTATCTTTATTTCATCATCGGCCGTTCTGCAGTTACTTTTGCAGCGCAGGCGCATTTCTCGATCTAGTATCAAAGACTGGCAGGAGGATTTTTAGGAGAAGATGAAGATAAAAGATGGACTGTTTATTTTTGTCGCAGCGGTTTTATTGATATTGTTCGCCGCTCAAATATTTTCGAATCTCAAGGCTTCTGACCTCGACATGGATACCAAGGTCCTCTCCAGGCAGGAGATTCCTCAAGAAGAGGACATAACTGGGATTCTAGCCAGGGTAGAAGGGGCAGGATTAAAGCCACAAGAGGCAAAATATTATGAGGTCATAGAATGAAAAGGGTTAAGTGTTTATTGTGCCCAACAGGGTGCGAATTAAGATCAGGTGAGAGAGGAGATTGTAGAGCCCGCATGAATATAGGAGGAAAGCTCGAGACTCTTGTATATGGGAAACCCTGCTCAATGCATATCGACCCCATCGAGAAGAAGCCCCTTTTTCATTATCTACCCGGCACTGGTTCATTTTCTATCGCTACTGCAGGATGCAACCTTCATTGCATGTACTGCCAGAACTGGGAGATATCACAGAGGGAACCCGAAAATGTACGCCATATCGACCTCTCGCCCGAAGAGCTTGTAAGAGAGGCTATTAATGCAAAATGCAGGACCATTGCCTACACCTATTCCGAGCCTGTTATATTTTTTGAATATGCTGCTGACGCTGCAAGGCTTGCGCATAAGGAGGGGCTTTTGAATGTCTGGGTTACTGCTGCATATATAAATCCAGAGCCCTTAAAGGAAGCCGTAACTTTTGTGGATGCGGCAAATATTGATTTAAAAGGCATCACAGATAAATATTATAACACGATGTCTAAGGGGACTCTCCAGCCGGTCTTGAACGCAATAAAGACGATGAAGAAAGAAGGTGTCTGGATAGAGCTTACAAATTTAGTGGTGCCAACATATAATGATACAGGAGAAGATTTTTCTAAACTGTGCGATTGGATTGTGGAAAATGTAGGGGGAGAGGTGCCAATACACTTTTCCAGATTCTGGCCGATGTTCCAACTGAAGAATCTACCGCCCACGCCAGTAGAGGTCCTCACTCATGCGCGTAATATTGCAATGTCAAAGGGCATTCATTATGCTTACGTGGGAAATGTGCCAGGTCACGAGGGCAACAATACATATTGCCCTATGTGTAAGAATGTTGTTATTGCAAGGCAAGGGTATATGGTCCTGGAGTATAATATTACAGGAGGGAAGTGCAAGTTTTGTAGTCATGTTATTCCGGGTAGATGGGAATAACATCTACTTAGGTAGGGTTGGGAGGCCTTCGGCACTGAAACAATTTGCCGTGTGCTACGGTTTACAGCTCGTTTCTCTTTACTGCTATCGCCTAGAGCACGACCGAAACTCGCTGTAAATCCTTGCACACATTTGGCAAAATATTTCTAATGTGCCGAAGGCCTCCCAACCCTGCCTGAACAAACGATACCAGGAGGTCATTATGCTACGTAAAAAAATTACACGTAAAGATTTTTTGAGGACGGGATTTTTGGGGATTTTGGCTATGTTGATACTTCCGATCCTAAAGATGTTTAGCGCCAAGGAAGATACCTCGCGTAAAGAGGCAAGGTACTATAAAGATCTAGCAGGTTAAGCCATGAAAAAGATACTTTTTGTGCTCCTTATAGTTTTGTTACTTTCCTGCAGCAGTTCTTCTTCGGAAGAGGTGCGTAAAGCGGCAGTAGCAGGCGCATTCTATCCTGCGGATAAAAAAGAGTTGATAGAAACTGTAGATACATTTCTAGATAATGTCAAAAAGGTAGATGTTAAAGGAAGGATCCTTGCCCTCATTGTGCCGCATGCAGGTTATGTATACTCTGGCCAGGTCGCAGCGTATGGCTTTAAACAGTTGGAAGGAACACATTTTAAAAAAATAATAATAGTTTCACCCAGTCATCAAGTCGGGTTTGACGGCATCTCTATTTATAAAAAAGGTTCGTTTGAGACACCCCTTGGCCTTCTTAAGATAGATGAAGAACTCTCGGATAGGATAATAGAAAAAAGCGAACGCTTTATATTTTATCCCGAGTCTCATCTAAAAGAGCATGCCATTGAAGTAGAACTCCCGTTTCTACAGAGAATATATAAAGATAAAGATTTTACCATAGTGCCTATTACAATGGGTAGCCCTGTCTTTAATGACGCTTCTATATTAAGTGATGCGCTTTATAATGTGATGGATGAGGATACGCTTTTAGTAATCAGCGTGGACCTCTCTCATTATCACCTATATGAAAAGGCAGTACAGCTGGATATGAGCGGCATCTCTGCGATTGAAAAATTAGATGTAAAGTGGCTGTTAGAGCAGGTTAATAATGGCGATACTGAAATAGATGCGCCCATAGCAGTTCTTGGTACTATAATGCTTGCAAATAGATATAGCGCAAAGGCAAAGGTCTTAAAATACCTAAATTCTGGAGATGTAACTGGAGATAAATCAAGGGTAGTGGGTTATTCAAGCATAGTTATCTATATTCCTGAAAATTTAGAAGAGAAGGAGGCGATGATCTTGAAAGATGAATATCTAAATAAAGATGAAAAGAAAGTCCTTATTGAGATAGCCAAATCTTCCATAATAGAAGCGGTTACGGGAGAAAAGAAAGCGGACGCTGAAGTTACACAAGAGCGTTTAAAGGAAAATTGCGGGGCGTTTGTAACGATAAAAAAACACGGCCAACTTCGTGGATGTATAGGATATATAATAGCGGCAAAGCCTCTTTATGAAACCGTGAGAGATGTTGCAACGTCTGCAGCGATTAATGATCATAGGTTTAGTCCACTTTCGGAAAAAGAGCTGGATGAAATCGAAATAGAGATATCAGCCCTTACGCCACTTAAACGAATAAATAGTATAGAGGAGATAACAGTCGGGAAGCATGGGCTTTACATGAAGCGGGGGTTAAATTCAGGGCTTCTTTTGCCTCAGGTCGCAACAGAATACGGATGGGATAAAGAGACCTTTCTTGAGCATACCTGTCGTAAAGCAGGCCTGCCCAGAGGCGCGTGGAAGGACGATTCTACAGAAATTTATATATTTTCAGCAGAGGTCTTTAGCGAGAAGGATCTTCAATAGTCCTCAATAGTCTCATTGGGATGTACGAGCAGTAGAGAGTAGTATAAATATAAGGGTGTTTATAATAGATAGAAGTATGCAGGTTTGAGTAATACCGAGTATTGGGACGAGCACTAAACCTACCAAGAGCCCTCCGACACACGAACCAAATAGATCAATGCCATATAAAAATCCTGTTGTTTTGCCGATATCTTTGGAGCCTTTAAGGCATATCTTATTCGCAAGGGGAAACTGAAACCCTCCTATAAATCCAGCTATGACGGGTAGCATTGTAAAACTTAGCTTTAAGCTGTTTCCAATATCAGGCCTTAAAATATTTACCTTCGCGATGTAGGTAAATATTAAAGGAAGCACCAAGGGATAAAGACATATAGCACCTTGAGTTTTCAAATACAAGGACCTTGCATCTTTTATTTTTTCAAGGATTCTATTTATAGAGAAACTCCCCAGAACAAGGCCTATCATGAATGATGTCAGGATCAGGCCTATTTGATAGTACATGTAGCCATATAGAAATTGGAAGGCGAG
>JBHPHW010000025.1:0-21209 GCA_042570105.1 Candidatus Omnitrophota bacterium
TCGGGCAGGGCCTTTTTTTGCCTTATGATATTTGCTGCGCGTACAGAAAGAAGCTGAGTCTTCCCTGTCCCGGGACCAGCCAGGACAAGGAGCGGACCTTTTATCGTATCCACTGCCTCTTTTTGTTCGGGATTAAGTTCTTCGTAAAACTTCTTAAAACTCGGCACAATCTTTTCTCCTTACCTTGTTATTTTAGCTCATCTAAATTATATGTCAAGCGACTGTTCGATATCAGGAGGTACTATGGGTTTGACTTATTCCTTTCAGCCAAGTATAATTTTTCTATATGCAGAAGAAACGCGATACGTGGAAATCAAGACTGGGGATTATAATGGCTGTTGCAGGGAGCGCAGTAGGGCTTGGGAATTTTCTGCGTTTTCCTGTCCAAGCTGCGCAGAATGGCGGCGGCGCGTTTATGATCCCTTACTTTATCTCTCTTTTTCTTTTGGGAATACCTCTGATGTGGATAGAGTGGACTGTTGGAAGATTCGGCGGAGGATTTGGCCATGGCACTGCGCCTGGGATCTTTCATACCATGTGGGAGAAAAACAGATTCATAAAGTATTTCGGGGTAATAGGCATATTTGGCCCGCTTGTTATCTTTATCTACTATAACTACATCGCATCATGGACGCTCGCCTACGCTGTTTTTTCAGCAGCGGGAAAATACGGACCGATCACTAACCAGGAAAGCATGTTGTCTCTTTTAAGAGGCTTTCAAGGCATTGAAAAGAACCAGTATTTCTCAAGTATGCAATATGCATATTTATTTTTCTTGATAACGTTTATAATCAATATCTTTATTATCTATAAAGGCATCTCAGGAGGCATTGAGAAACTATGCAAGTTCGCAATGCCTACGCTCTTTATATTTGGAATAATAATAGCCATAAGGGTCTTGACCCTTGGTACCCCTAATCCATTAAAACCCAGCTGGAATATATCAAACGGCATGGGTTTTCTATGGAATCCTGATTTTACTGCTCTAAAAGACGCGAAGGTCTGGCTTGCCGCAGCTGGTCAGATATTCTTTACACTAAGCGTGGGTATAGGGGTAATATTGACCTACGCTAGTTATCTTAAAAAAACTGATGATGTTGCCCTCTCTGGGCTTACGGCCGCAAGTACCAATGAATTTGCAGAGATCATATTGGGCGCCTCTATTGTAATACCCGCCGCATATGTATTTTTCGGACCACATCAAATACAAAATATTGCAGCGAGCGGCGCATTTAACCTTGGCTTTATAACAATGCCTCTTATATTACAGAAGGTCGCCCTCAGCGCATTTTTTGGCTGTCTTTGGTTCACTCTTTTATTCTTAGCCGGGATCACCTCATCCGTTTCACTTGCTCAACCTAGCATTGCATTTTTGGAGGATGAATTTAATATTTCAAAGAAAAAGGCGGTCGTCATCTTTGGGATAGTTTCTTTCGTACTGTGTCAGCCGGCTATATTTTTACTCAAACACGGCGCAGTGAGGGAGCTTGATTTCTGGGGCGGCACATTTTGTCTTGTGCTCTTTGCTACAGTGGAGACTATTCTTTTCGGCTGGATATTTGGAATTAAAAAGGCCTGGGAGGAGATCCATCATGGCGCGGATCTTGCGATCCCAAGGATCTATAAATTTATAATAAGGTACGTAACGCCGTTGTTTCTATTTTTTATTCTCGGCTTCTGGTTCTTTCAGGAAGGCATCCCTACGATATTGATGGAAGGGGTAAGCGAAAGCGATAAGCCGTATGTATTAGGCATAAGGCTCATGCTCTTAGGCATGTTTTTAACCCTGGCGATAATGGTAAGGATTGCCTGGCGAAAAAGATCAAGGACTAAGAAATGAATTTCTTCGGCTGGTTGATTCTTGGTATATCGTGGATAAGTATTATATCCCTTGCGGTATTTTGTTTCCGAAGGATCCTGTCTAAAAAATAATATCTACTCTATAATTATTGCCTCGACAGGGCATTCATCCTTCCCCTGTTTGCAAGTCTCTTCATTTTCAGCAGGGACTGTTTCTGTTTTTACAATCGCCTTGTCATCTTTCATTTCATAAACTTCCGGACACGTATTTACGCATAGGGCGCAGCCAACGCACAACTCTAGATCTACCTTAACTTTCATACCTTCCTCCTCAAACGAAACGGTTTTAGCTTGATTGTGTCTTTCTGCCTAAATTATATTCCTATTAATATATATTCAGCTCCAGGTCTTGTCAACCAAATTTTAAGACAAACTCTCTGAACATGCGGTCTGGCATATCGAAAGAGCCATCCGGCTTCCTTTCCAAGATACCCTTTTCATCCAGCCTGTAAAGAAAATTCTTTATATTGGCAATGGGAAATTTCCTGGCATATTTACCGACTATCATCATTGTGCGCAAATCTTTCATTGAAAGCGGCCGTTTCTCTTCAGCCAGTATCTTCAATAAATCCCTTTCTCTATCACTCGCCTTCTTGATAAGCATGTCAAAATAATCTTTCCCCAATTCCCTTAGCGTATTATTAAGCGCGTTATCCCAGACAGGGCTCGCCACTTTTCCCTCTATCTGGCCGTCATAGAGGTGACTTGATAATAACTGTACCTCATAAGGATGACCGTCTGTATATTCAAAGATCCTCTCAGTTATAATATTATCAAATTCTACACCTGTGTCTTTCACGTTACTATTGACTGTATTTACGACATCAGACTCGGTCAAATTGCCCACATTCAATCTCTTCCTGAAAAATCTTCCTACAGGGTTGTGTTTATCTATAAACATTGACCAGCCAGCCGGAGTGGAAGAAAGTACAAATAAAAATCTAGTCCTATGCATGATCTCTTCCTTACTCAACACTGCTCTAAGGATATCTATTGTATTTGATATGGGCAGGAGATTCTGCAAGTCATCCAACAAAACTACCCCTAATTTCGCATCCAAGACATCCCACAATTTAAGCAAAAACTTCGTAAACTGAGTCTGCGCCTGGAGAAGGGACCGTTTTCTAGAAAATAAACTTAAAAATTCTTCCGGATCTATATTGAGTTTTGGAAAACCCATGAGCATCTCTTCGGCAATAAGATATATAGCATCCAGGGGCCTGTCCTTCTTTGTAAACTTAGATATGGGGCAAAGAGAAGCCTGATATCCATCTTCCTGCACGATCCTTCTAAATTGCTTTAAAAGAGAGGTCTTGCCTATGCCCCATTCACCCAATACTACCAGATGATTCGGCCTTACTGACACGGCATCCTTAAGATTCGATCTAAATAGAGAGAGTTCCTCTCCTCTTCCGCTAAATATACGCGGCTCCCATCCAGACTGTGGGGTAAAGGGATTGGGCTTTATCATGATTTCATGCAATTAAAAATACAAATCCATTTTTCCGGATTCTATTTTTCTGAGGTTTGAAGATATTCTATTTTTTACATTATCGTCTTTAATATTAGATATTTCCTTTTGTATAAACGCCTCGCCAAGCCTTTTAGTATTGCCCCCTGCATGTTTCTTCAGGTATTCCTTAAGTGTAAACAAGGCATTAGGAGAACAAAAATCATGGATATTCGCGCCCTTTGAATATGTCATAAAATCCTCGCCTCTCCGGCCTGAGCGATAGCATGCCGTGCAAAAACTGGGAAGAAAATCCATATTCAATAAATCCATTACCACTTCTTCAAGGCTTCTTGTATCATTCAAAGAAAACTGCTGAGATTCTTCACGGAAAGGTATATGCTCCTTATAAGCGCCTGGATAGGTCCTGGATCCGGCACTTATCTGAGATACACCAAGACGCAAAAGTTCGTTTCTTAATTCCTTCTTTTCTCGTGTAGTGATGATAATCCCCGTGTATGGAATAGCAAGCCGCAAAACGCTGAGGATTTTCTTAAAATCCAGATCAGAAACAGGAGCGGGTTGACTAAGCGAAATAGGGGCATTCAATGCAGGTTCTATGCGCGGCACAGAAACCGTATGAGGGCCCGATTGAAACTCCTTTTCCAAATGTAAACTGTGATACAAAAGCGCTAACACCTCAAATTTAAAATTGTGCAGGCCAAAAAGTACACCTATGCCCAGATCTTTAAGCCCTGCTTTATAGGCCCTGTCCATCGCATAAAGCCTCCACTCATAATCCTTCTTTGGGCCACCCAGATGCATACTCTGGTAAGTCTCTCTAGAATATGTCTCTTGAAAGATCTGATAAACCCCTATATCCATTTCTTTTAACTCTTTAAACTCTTGAATCGTAAGAGGCGCTATATTAACATGCACCCTGCGGATATTATCACCGTCTATCTTCATTTTATAAATAGCATCTATGACCTCACGTAAATAGCTAAGGGTAATGCCTTTAGTCTCGCCTGCTACTAGAAGCACCCTCTTATGACCCTCCTTTAATAATATTGTAACTTCCTCTCTTATCTCTCCGAGCGTTAGCGTCCTACGTTTTAACTCACTATTATCTCTTCTAAATCCACAATAGAGACAGTTATTGTCACATTCATTAGTGATGTATAAAGGGGCAAAAAGCACTATGCGGTTTCCATATATCTTTTCTTTTACGGATCTTGCTGTATGATACATCTCTTCAAGGAGATCTGTATCCTTTACGCTAAGAAGAGAAGCGCTTTCTTTAGGCGTAAGTCCTTTGAGGGCCAAGGCCTTGGATAATAGCTCCCTTATATAAAAAGGGTCTATATTAGGATTTTCCAGGTCTCCCCAGATCTCTGATTCATCTATAAATATTTTCTCAACTGTACCCTGCATAGTATTTACTTTATTACTCCCATGTGGTAGATTATAGCTATGATTATAAAGAGAGACATTGACATTATCAAGTCTTATTTTGAGGACGAATCAGGGCTCTTGGGAGGATACGCGGAAGAAGTAATATTTCCGGAAAATGGAAAAGATGCAGCCGATATACTGCAACACTCCGGCAATAAAAAGAAACCTATAACGATCTCAGGGGGCGGGACAGGCGTAACAGGCGCGAGGGTTTCCTTTGGGGGTTCGATCCTCGCAACAGATGCCCTTAATAAAATTATCGACATCGATGAAGATAACCTCTCTTTAACGCTCCAGCCAGGGGTAAGACTATCTGAGTTACAAAAGGATCTTTCTAAAAAAGGCCTCACCTACCTTCCTGATCCCACAGAGCCAAATGCATTCGTAGGCGGAACTATTTCTACAAATGCGTCTGGCGCAAAATGTTTTAAATACGGTCCGACTCGTAACTATATCAATAGATTAAAGATCGTTCTGGCAACAGGTGACATCCTGGACATAAAGCGAGGAGAGATATTTGTAAATAAAAGGGGTTCTTTCCCTCTGAAATTGAAAGATAAGGAAATAAAGATCATAATCCCGACATACTCGATGCCAAATATAAAAAGCGCTGCGGGCTATTATGTAAAAGATAACATGGATCTAATAGATCTATTTATCGGAGGAGAAGGAACGCTTGGCCTTATTTTAGAAGCGGATATCGCGCTTGGCAAACTCCCGGAAGGGATAATGAGCTTTTTCAGCTTCTTCCCTACTGAAAAGGATGCGCTTAATTTTGTAAAGGATGCAAAATCCCACCATGCCCTTTCTCTAGAATATATGGACGAAAATTCATTAAATCTACTGCGCAATAAACACTCAAATATACCAAAAGAAGCAAGGGCCATGGTATATTTTGAACAGGACTATAAAAAGGGGCTGGAAGACACTATTACAGACTCATGGATGAAGATACTTGAAAAACACAATGTATTTTCGGAAAAATCCTTCTTTGCAGACTCTGACAAGGAAAGAGAAAGATTGCGGGAGTTCAGGCACGCCCTGCCTGAGATGATAAATGAGATCATAAAAAGAAATAAAATGCCAAAGGTCGGAACAGACATAGCCGTACCCGAACCTAGATTCCCTGAGATGTTCAAGTTCTACAAAGAAAGGCTTTCTCATTCAAGGATCGACTTTGTAATATTCGGGCATATAGGAGAAAATCATCTTCATGTAAACATGCTTCCTAAAACCGAAGAGGAATTTATAAAAAGCCACTCTGTGTATATGGATTTCGTTAAGAAGGCAGTAAGTCTGGGAGGGACCGTCTCAGCTGAGCATGGCATAGGGAAATTAAAACATGCCTTCCTGGAGGCAATGTATGGAAGGAAAAATCTCGAACAGATGGCAATGCTTAAAAAGTCCCTGGACCCGGCATGCATACTGGGCCCTGACAATATATTCCCTAAGGAGCTATTAAGATAACAAAGTTTCTTCAAGTAGGGGTGGAGGCTTCTGGCACATTAAAAATATTTTGCCAAATATGTGCAAGGATTTACGGCGAGTTTTGGTCGTGCTCCCAGCGATAGTCGTAAAGAAAAACGAGCCGTAAACCGTAGCACACGGCAAATTGTTTTAGTGCCAGAGACCTCCACCCCTACTTGAAGAGGCAAGTAAGAAAAAATATGAAGACTATTATCGCCGTACCTGACTTTACACGGGACGCTCATCTTAAAAAGGTCCTGCCGGATATATTAAAAAAACTAAGAAAAGAGCGCGTCTCCAATAAGGATATAGAAATAATAATAGCTACAGGGCTGCATAGATCTCCTACCAGGAAAGAGATAAGGAAAAATCTGGGGAGCATAGTAGATAAAATAAAGGTGTCGGTGCATAATTCAGGAAAGGGTCATGTAGCGTATTTCGGAAAGACAAAAAGAGGGGTCCCTATATTCCTAAATAAAAAAATAAAAGACGCGGATTCGATAATAACCGTGGGTGTTGTAGAACCGCATCTATACGCAGGGTACAGCGGCGGCACAAAGGTAGTGGTAATAGGTTTGGCAGGAGAGAAAACAATAAATGCCACTCATCATCCTAGATTCCTGGATCAGGCTGGTGCAAGGATATGTTCGATAAAGAAAAATCCCTTCAGAAACTTTATAGAGGAGGTAAGTTCCTGGCTCCCCATTAAATACTCTGTAAATATAATAAATGATAAAAATGGCGATCTAAAAAGGGTATTTCAGGGAAATGCACGATCTTCGTTTAAAAAAGCGCTAAACTATTCTCAAAAAATATTCGAGAAAAAAATAGACAGCTCTTTTGATGTGGTAATATGCGATATACCCAAGACAAAATCTATAAATATATATCAGGCATCTCGTGCCTTTAATTACGTGGCGAATACGAGAAAGAGTGTCTTAAAAAACAATTCTCTGATTCTAGTAAAGGCGGATTTAAAAGAAGGTTTTGGAAAAGGCCTCGGGGAAAAACGCTTCATGAATAAAATAACTAAAATGGAAAGTCCAAAAAGATTGATAAGAGACATTAAAAAAAGAGGCTGTGTTGCAGGAGAGCATCGAGCGTACATGGTAGCAAAGGCAGCGTTAAAAGCCAAGCTGGGATTTATATCAAAAAATTCACACCTTTATAAAAATAAAGGCCTTCCATTTCTCTTCTTTAAAAATCTGAAGGAGGCCTTTATCTTTATAAAGGATCATCTCAAAAAAGAAGTCCGCATACACTATCTAAAAAATGCTTTCAATACCATACTCGTCAGAAATCATAACTGATGCCTATGGCAAGCTCTTCTCCATCCAAAAACGTGCCTTCTAAGTTTAGCTTTGTTCGCTCATTCAACCAATAATCTGAGCCGACAATGACGCCAAAGGTCTCATCTGAGGTTATGCGCTTTCTGTCGACCTCGTTTGTCCTCCTTATAAAATCGAGCGTCCCATATCTTGCGCCCATGTATGGAACAAAATTTCCCGCATCTTTAGAGACAACGAACGAACCCTGCCATTCATCTATTATTGACTCATTTTTAACCCCACCTTGGTTCTTCGGGTCAGGATGCACGCTTATATGCTGAAAACCTATAGCGCTCTTTACGCCCCATTCCTCATTCTCGTATCCTTTTATCCTGAAGCCATACCCCCCTGCAAAATTGGTGCTATAATTTAAATTATCTCCCGCGTTTCTGTCCCAGTCCACATTACCCACTCCTATCTTTCCGTCAAATGAAAGCCATGAAAAAATACCATAAGAGAGTGTTAAAAAATATCTATCATTACTTGAAGCCCCCTCATCATTATCCAAGTCTCTATCTATAATGAAACTACCTTCAAGTCCCGCTATCCACTTGTTTACCTCAGGCATATGCGTTCCGTACGCTGGCGCAGCATAAATAGACTTGGAAAATATCAAGATCAAGTTTAATGCGATAAATAAAGACGTATATCTCTTTGACATACCGTCACTACTCCTATATTTTAATTTACCACTTCTTGTAACGCCTCAAGATCTTTCCATAACATCTTACTTTTCAGGACTACTACTATCACCTTGTGCCATCTATTATACTTAATATAGCCGGCAAAACAATGCTTGGCATCTCTGGTATAGCCGGTTTTACCTAAAAGTAAATAGGGGGTATCTTCCCATAAACTCTTATTATGGTTCTTTAGCTTTATACCCTTTCCCTTCGTAAGCTCTTCTATTTCTGAACGCCTTGTCTTCATAATATCCACAAAATTTTTGTCTTTCATCGCCTCCCGCACTACGAGAGACAGATCATACGCGGTAGAATATTGACCTTCTATAGGAAGGCCACTCGAATTCTTAAGATTAGTGTTCTTTGCCCCTACTCTTTTAACCATCTTATCCATCATCTCTACAAAGTCCCTTTCGGAACCCGCGACACTCTCGGCTAGCGCAACACTGGCATCGTTTCCAGAATTTAAAAGGAGCGCCTTGAGTAGATCCTCTATAAAGTAAATCTCTCCCTCTTTAATGTGCACCTTTGATGGCTCCATAGAGCTGGCAAATTTACTCACAATCACCTTCTTCTTAAGATATGAATTCTTTAAGACGGTAAGCGCTGTCATTATCTTTATAGTACTTGCAGGAGGTAATCTTTGGTGAGGATTTTTTGAATATAAAATTTTTTTAGTCCACGGGTCCATAAGGATCGCGGATTCTGCCGTTATGGAAGGGGCTTCCTTTAAAGGACCAGAGATATTTAAAAATAAAAGAGGTATTAAAAGAAGGCGTTTAAACATTTAACCTGAATGCATTTCGCGGGTTTCTCTTGCGACATCTCCCAGGGTTGTTTTTGCGCGCTCTAGCTCGATAACAAGTCTATCTGTTATCATAAGATGTTTGTGGGAAAGGAGCGCAAAGGCCATATTTGCAAGTGCCAGTATAAATAAAAATACATTTACTTTTGTCTTAAGTAAAAAATATATAAGAAAAAATATACCCAATATGATCAAATACCTATTGATCCTCCTAACTGCTCCTATAAACATCTCCTCATTTATTGTCTCTTTCATATCTCGCCTCCATAAACTTATTTGTAATAGGCATTCGCCTGTCCCTTCCAAAGGCCTTCGGTGTAATCTTTATGCCAGGCGGGCTTTGACGCCTTTTATACTCATTTATATCGACCATTCTCAAGACCTTTTTAACGATATCCTTGCGCCCAACATCCTTTACAATCTCATCGAATGATTTATTCTTTTCAATATATAAGTCTATAATTTTATCAAGTAGTCCGTATGAAGGCAACGTATCCTGATCCTTCTGATCTGGCTTTAATTCCGCAGATGGCGCCCTCTTAAAAATACTCTCTGGAATAATCTTTCTATTTCTTATATTATTTATAAACCTTGCCAATCTATAGACAAGATTTTTGGGTACATCTTTAATTACTGCAAAACCACCTGCCATATCGCCGTATAGCGTGCAATATCCGACACTTGTCTCGCTTTTATTGCCTGTATTAAGCACAAGCGAGCTGAATTTATTTGAAAACGCCATTAAAATATTGCCCCTGATCCTCGCCTGAATATTTTCCTCTGTTATATCGGCACCCATCCCGCTAAAGTGATCTCTCAAGGTATCAGTATAAGCACCGAAGATATCGCTTATAGGGATCTTCGCAAATCTTATGCCAAGATTTCTGGAAAGCTTTTCTGCGTCACCCTGCGTAGCGCTTGAAGAATATCTTGAAGGCATGGTAATAGCTAATACATTTGCCTTACCAAGAGCGTCTACAGCAATACAAGCCACCAATGCCGAGTCTATACCGCCGCTCAAGCCAAGCGTAACCTTATTAAAATTATTCTTTCTTACATAATCACGAACTCCCAAAATAAGCGCCCTGTATACCTCTTCAACGCTACTCATATGTTTAACCTCAGGGCTTGGTAAAACTTTATCCTTTCTTATAGATCTGTAATCTATGGCCACGATCTTTGCTTTTGGGGATCTTGCCGCTTTTCTTCCGGAATCTATAGGCAGATCAACGGCCAATAAATCCTCCGTAAAGGCCTTTGCCTCTCCAATAAGTTTCCCAGTCTTACTGAACATCACGCTTCTTCCGTCGAATACCAGTTCATCCTGGCCACCTATAAGATTACAGTAAATAATAGGGATTTTGATTTTTTTTACCTTCTTTACCAAGATACTCCGCCTTTCCTTCATCTTATTAAAGTGATAAGGAGAAGCAGAGATATTGATCAAAAAATTAGCTTGTTCTAGAAGCCTTCTTGATGCAATATCCTCCGGGATCCATATGTCTTCGCATATATTTACGACAAAAGAAAAATTTTTGGCTTTTAGAAGGGCATTTTCAAAGCCAGGCTTAAAATATCTCTTTTCATCAAATACGCCGTAATTGGGTAAACTCCTCTTATTATATATATAAATAACTTTTTTATTTGTTAAAATACCAGCGCTATTATAAATAGCCCTGCGATACTCATTTACGAATCCTACTATCGCTATTATATTTTTTGAGGCCTTGGTAATCTTATCCAGGCATTAAGATTCTCTTTTACGAAATGGGGTTTTAAAAGCAGGTCTTCGGGAGGATACCCTGTTATAGTAAGTTCCGGAAAAACGATAAGATCGGCATGCCTATTTTTTGCCTCATCTATAGAAGATAATATCTTTTCTGTATTCCCTGAAAGATCCCCTACTGTTGTGTTTATCTGTGCAGCTATTATCCTGAGATTATTCATAAAATAAGCGCCTCGCTTTCAAAATAGACTCTGCCGCATATATAGCGTATATATAGAAGAGATTCTATCATAATTTTAAAAAATAGGCAAATATACCGACAATCTCTCTATCTCAAAAAAAACAGGCCTAAAATCACAAATGTCACTCCAGCTGCCTTTGTAGCCGTAAAGCACTCTCCGAGGAAAATAATCCCCAATAGAAACGAAACCAGAGGATAGATCCCGGCTATAGGGACGACCTTTGATGCCTCCCCTGTCTTGAGTGCATTGTAGAAAAATATTTGGCCTACGATACTCGCCATAAAACCGCCAAGGGCTAGAAAAAATATTGTGCGCGGATCTGCCTTTAGGGCAGTCCTAAGTGCCTGATTATTAAATATAGCTAGAATAACCGCACCTATCACCACTCCAAAGAAACGTATAAAAACACCTGCCGTAGGAGCTATCCTGGCAAGTCCCAATTTTTCCAGTACAGGCACGGCCCCCCATATTATAGCTGTCATCAATGCAAAATAAAATGCCTTCATGATATCCCCCTTTTATATAACAAGATAACATAATTTCTGTATAAATGGAATGGAATAATGCACTAGGTTATAATCGGTGAGTTAGTGGGGATATAGTAGCGCATAATGGAGCAATGTGAGCGAATTGAAAATTTAGCCTTTTATGGAGGATTTTGGCGGTTTTCTATGCCACATTATATGAGGCGAAAAGGCTTGAAACTGTTCGAAGCCGACACACTAGATTCCGTGTCGGCAAGTTTTTCAAGCCCCGCCAAAATGCGGAATAAAAGGCGGCTCCGAGTAGCCCTCCATATCTATTTGCAGCTAGAGAGGTGAAATTTTCACTTGAGCGAACATGCTCCATTATGTGCCGTTATATTTATCCCCTCTTGACCTACCGATTGCACTAGGTTATCTTTTTTTGGGCTCGAGGGGTCTGAAAAAAAGCCTCTTTATTTCGAGCGAGCTGGGAGAAACCTCTTCCATTATCCAAAATCCCCTATATAATATACATATGTTTAAAGCCGGAAAAGTAGCTATAATCGGAAGGCCTAATGTCGGCAAATCCACCCTCTTAAATGTCCTCATAAAAGGGAAAGTCTCTATAGTCTCTACGAAACCGGAAACTACCAGAGACAATATACAAGGCATAATATCCGGCAAGGATTTTCAGATAGTATTTATTGATACGCCTGGCATGCATAAACCTAAGACCTTACTTGGAAAGACAATGGTGCGCAGGGCATCTTCATCCATATTAGAATCCGATATAGTACTTATGTTGATCGATGCTTATAGCGGCGTCACTTTAGAAGATAAAAGGATCTTTCAGGACATCTCATCTGAGGGGATAAATCTTTTAATTATAAATAAGATCGATAAAATAAAGAAGCTCCGGATCCTTCCTATCATCGAAGAAGTAAAAAAACTCCCCTTCAAGGAAATCATCCCGATATCCGCCTCTTTAAAGGACGGGACTAGTATTGTATTCGAAAAGATCCTGGAATATTTACCCGAGGGTTTTCCCATGTTCCCGGAAGATCAGCTAAGTGACAAAAATGAAAGATTCTTCGTCCAGGAGATCATAAGGGAAAAGGTGTTGGAATTAACACGCCAAGAAATCCCTTATTCTATAGCAGTAAGCATAGAGGAGATGAAGGAAAAAAAAGATAGATCGAGTAATGATATTTACTATATAAGGGCTCATATATACGTTGAGCGAAAGAGCCAAAAGGCCATAATCATAGGTAAATCCGGCCAGATGTTAAAAAAGATAGGTGAACATTCCAGAAAGGAAATAGAAAGTTTCCTGCAGAAAAAGGTTTTTTTAGACTTATGGGTAAAAGTTTATGAGAACTGGCGCCAGGATTCTTTTGCGCTGAAAGATCTCGGTTACTGATCTATAATCCAAGAAACTGGATGGCTAATCCGCAAAGTAAAATTGTCCCGCCTGCTAAAACATGAGTATAACGCTCAAACCGTCTTAGTGGAATAAGATTTATCCCGAAAGAT
The DNA here is from genome assembly GCA_042570105.1 of Candidatus Omnitrophota bacterium. Lineage (GTDB taxonomy): Bacteria > Omnitrophota > Gorgyraeia > Gorgyraeales > Gorgyraeaceae > JBHPHW01. Next base: position 13,014 of record JBHPHW010000025.1, read on the forward strand.
GCGACCATCACAATACTTAACATAGTAACAATCGTTACTATGCCGAATATCGCCGTCACTCCGATCAGCCCAAAAATACTCTTCTTGGCTGCTGGATACATCAGAATCGGTATTAATGGTTCGCAGGGACCAAGGATAAATATTGTAAAGAGCACCCAGGGCGTGATATTGCCTCTTCCCTCTTTATCATGGACATGGACATGTTCGCTTGTATGGGAATGTCTATGCGAATGATCTTCCCAATCTCTATGAGCATGAAAGTGCTGGTGAGGTTTATTCCTTAACATTCTATGCAGGCCCCAGACAAAATATGTAAATCCAAATACAATTAAGGCCCATCCAGCAAGATTCCCGCGAGCAGCCTCCAATGTTTCTAACCTCATTACCCCGATACCCAAAATAATCCCTAAAATCCCTACAATAACTGAACTCACAATATGTCCGAGACCGCAAAGAATCGTTACAAGGCCCGTTTTTATAAAAGACCACCTTCTTGCCCGGCTCATTACGATAAATGGCAGGTAGTGGTCAGGACCAAAAACAGTATGCACAAAACCTATGAGAGCCGCAGTAATGTATAAAATCATCAATTCATTGCTCATCTTATCTTAAATAAATATCTATCCTCTTGACTGATCTATTTCTTATATCCTGCGAATAAGGCAAGGTGATGGTATCTTTTTTTATCTCGACTTTTCTTCCATCATTGAACCTTATAACAATAAAACGTGTCTTAACAGAATCTCTACCTACTGTATGTTTCAATCTTGGATTATGATAGACAACTGTTATTTTACCTAAAAACTTAAATGCAAAGGTGTTCTTGGGAAAACCATTCTGTGCCTTTTTTGTAAAAAGCCAAACGGGCAGCGCCGGCCTAAATCTCAAACTCAATTCGCCTTCTTCATTTAAGAAAAAAGGTTTCTCTCCGACATTCATCAATAACCATATGCTCAACATCTCTGCAGTAGAGCCACTGAGTCTCGCCACGAAACCTCTGCCGTGAAGGTTTTTATCCGGGAATGCGCTCGAGACAATAAAAGATGAATTTTCAAAGACACTTCTTCCGTAGACTTCTGGCTTCTGAAATGGTATTAAAATATTTCTTAACTCTTTAAAAAATTCCTCATAGAGCCCTGCCCTTAATATCTCTAAAATATATTTATATTCCATATGCAGCCATACTGATTCATTCTCCAGCCACCCTGGCGTAAATATACTAGAGCGTCCCACCTCTTTTGAGATATTCCCTAAAGATTCACTGATCTTGTACATCTTCAGTTTCTTATCGTAGATATTTGTCTTCTTTAACGCCTGATATAGACGCCTTGCCTTTTTTGTATCCTTTTCCACCTTCAAGGCGCGTACAACACCTTCTAAAAATAACGGCAGTCTTACATTCTTGAACGCAGTCGGCTTAACTAAAGCCCACCCTTTAATCGGATCATTCCTATTGGTATCCTTATACTGACAAACCTCATTTATAAAATAGGTAGGATATGTCTTTTTTGATAAGATGTAAGTCTTTTTAATGGCCTTTTCGACTTTCGTAAGAAAGTCTTCGAGTATTGTTTCTAATCCAGCTAAACTTAATGACTTCTCGACCCCGCTGAAACCAAATCTTATTCTTTCTCTATAGCGCTCTTTCACAGAATTACTCTTGTCCCAAAAGTAAATCTCTCTTTTTTTCGCTGGGACTTTTGACTGTGCTTTAACAAGGGCTCCTATTTTTCTTAAGAAATCATATAACTCTTCAGGCACATAGATATTACAGGAATCTGGCAAATCTAGGCATTTTATTGAATCTAATATAAATACGATCTGTCTCTTTAATTCAAAGACCTCTGGCGTGGAAGACCCAAAAAGCCCTGGTAAGCCATTCATAGAATCACACCAGCCCGGCTTATCAGCCTCCATTTCAATCCCTACGCCAAAGGGATCCAGACTAGAAAGCTTATTTACCGTCAAACATAAGAGTTTCACAAGAAGCGTGGTTTTATAAACTCCACCCTCCCCATTTCGCACCCTCAACGTATGAGGATCGCTATCACGTTTCTTTATGAGATGCTCTTTTTTCTTGTCCCGCGCAAGGGCGTGATATTGCCTGACTTTATTTTCACCTTTCAATAAACATCTATCTACCCGCGGCTTCACATGGAAAATGTTATCGTAAAAAGTAAACTCTTTTTTATCTAAAAGTATTTCTTTTAATCTTTCCGGATAGATGGCTAGAAAATTTTCAATCAGATCAAGATTGTACGTCCAGTGGTCGATCCAAAAACCTTCAACATGTTCTGCCTCATATATTGCTTCGCAATTTTTTAAAATATCGTCTAAAAACTCGTGCCAAGGTGATTTTAACCTTATATTGAGCCCCTCCATATTCATGAATAATTCACCCGGTGCAAAAGAATGCGACAATAGTCCTTCCATTTTTTTCATAGATCCTTCTTCGATCTTACCCCTGAGCACATCCTTTAAGATGCCCAGATCTTTTAATCTGAACCTTATGCCATGTAAAACCAAAGGATTAAACCCATCTGCCTGCTGCAGATTATAAAAATGTAATATGTTCGAATCTTTTATATCGGGATTAAAAAATACATCGTTTCTTCGATTCTGGTTTATATCCCTGAAATTTCCGTTTCCCTGTGAAAAATAGGTCGGTTGTATATAGAATCTATTATAGTCCCTTTCCAGGTCTCCGTGTTTTCGAGAATATACATAAAATATACGGTGAGAATCGTTATTACAGGCTATCGGATAACCTCCGCGTAAAACATTATCGAGAAATGTCTGGGCGCAATAAATATCATATCTTTTTTCATTTGAAGCAGTAAATACATCATCCTGGAGTCCTCGTATAATATTTTTATTCTCCTCTCTTTTATTTATAAAGAACTCTTTTTTATTCAGGCGTGGGATCAGGGAATTCAATTTCTCCTTTGAGCTTATATGGCCTAGAAGAGAACATAAGGTCACGGTTTCCTGCTTCTTGAGTCTAAAAGAGGCAAAAGACATGGCACATGGAAGCTTATTCTGGTCCATCTGCGCAGGAGGGACATTAAATCTAGGTTCATTTACAAAATGCACCGGATATGAGAAGTCTTTTACCTGGCCAAAAATGAGATTGGGGTCAATAAAGACAGGGAGTTTAGTATTATCTTTCCCATCTTTACTAGATGAGGCCAAATAAAAATTACCTTCTTTGATAACTGTGACTTCCGAGATATCTCTTGGGTCTACTTTTAATCTGTAAAATGGGGCGTTTCTTTGTAAATTCTCCACCAGCATCCACGCCTCGATCGTACGTCTCATTTTTTGAAGGAAGAAATTAGACGCACCATAAGGTATCATTAAAGGAGTCCCATCCAATATATCGATTACTAGATCTCCCCTGGATATATTTTTGAGGGTAACTACCCTTGCAAGGGCAGAAAAAGATTCGTTCGGCACTGTAAAATAACTCACGCCTGTTTCAATGCCCACGCTGGGAGCGGACTCGAGGAGCCTAAGTTCATGAGAACTTATAAACATCTTTTGATCTATAGATATAGGACTATTCCCCACATCCGTGCGGAAGGGCTCATGGAAAACATCTTTCTTATTATTCTTTATCTTTATAAATGTGCGAAAACCCTGTGATGAGACAAGCTGGTATGCCCTATTTGCAGGGAGGAATTCCATTATAGGACTATCTTTACTTTTAACACCAAAGCTACAGATACACTGGGCCCTATTAACATAGAACGCCCACATAGGGATCCCAAATAAACCTGCTATACCTGGGAGAAAGTTAGAAAAAGTCCCTGCAAGATTGTAGTTTTCTACTACAAATTCGCCATTTGGATCAATATAGTATTTTACTTTGTTTTGCATTTTGGTTAATTCTATCAGATAGGTAAGAATTTATCAAGTTTTTAATACCGGGGCAATAGAACGGGCAGTTTAAGCTCATGCCCGGGAGCTAATACAGCAGCCTTCTTTACAGTGGGCCACGGGTCTTAACATATACCTGATTATGACCTTCATCTTACACCTCCGTTCTTCTTTTATCTGCCTCATTTAAAAATAAACCCTGTTTCTCTAGACCAAAACAAAAGGTCTATCTCTTCTATGGCAATATTCACTCTTTTAAAAAATCTCTTCATCTTCTCTTCTATCTCTATATAATTTCTCCTGCTCAATGAATCCGGGATCTCTTCTATTATGCCGTAGTCTTTAAGATTTTTCAAGATGTGCCTATCAAGTATTGCCAGATCCTTACCAAGGCCAATATTTCTTAAAAAATGGCTGGCCTCTTTATATCCTAAGCCCTTTATATGTTTGACGAGCCAATCCCTTGTATCAAATAAATCTTTTGTATTGAGTCTATCTTTTATACCTATAGCTTTGCCATTTTTAAAAAGACCCCTGGCCTCAACTATATATCTTGCCTTATTGTTTGGGAAACGCACGCCCTTTAAGCACGAAATAATATCTCTTTGGGAACCTTTAAAAAGCAGGCTTCTTTTCTGTAATCCTCTAATAGCCCTGTCGCAGACAACTGCCTTTGCCTGCGGTGTCAATATACAAAAACATAATTCGCTGAAAATCTGTTTATTGCCTTTTTTGTAAATACCTCTGAAACACTGTAGTCTTTTTCTTATTTCTCTTTTTTTCTTTCTATATTCTTTCAAAAGTCCATTCATATACCCAGTGCCTTAGTTATGGCCTCCTTATCAAAACCCACTATTATCTCACCATCTATATCTAATACAGGTACGCCCATCTGGCCTGACTTAGTCATCATCTCCTGCGCTGCTTTCTGGTCTACACCGACGTCCACGTTCTCAAATTGTACGTTACTCTCCTTAAGAAAATCCTTTGCCCTTGTGCAATAAGGACAGGTGGAAGTAGAATATACCTTTACTTTGTGGTCCATAAACACCTCCCCCTCTTTACTATGATCCCTTTTTCAATTCGCTAAGTTTTGCAAGATGCCCCTTTTCCTCTTCAATAAGTTTATCTATAATCTTATGTTCACCTTCTAAGATAACCTTTTTCATCCCCTCGTAAAATAAAATAGACTTCTTCTCAAATCCTATGCCAAGCTCTATGGCATCTTTGTCGTTCTCGACACCTTTAGCAATATCAACCCCTTTATTTTCTTTTGTAAACACATGCTCCTCTGACAATGTCTTAATATAGGCAAAATATTCACCCGTATATGCTTCGCTAGGCTCATACTTCTTAACCTGTGAAAGTATGGCCTCGAATCTTTTTATGTGTTTCTCTTCTTCCCCCCCAAGAAATTCAAATAGTTCCTTTGCCTTCGGGTTTTTTGACGATCCCGCTACGCCGCTATAAAAATCCCTGCCATTTTTTTCTATTTGTACTCCCATCTCCACTGCTTCGGTTGCAGAAAAAATATTTCCCATTACCCCTCCCTTCAGATAAGGTTACTCTTTTCTCATCAAGAAACAATACTCATTCCTAACTCAAATGCCTTTTTTAAAAAATCCGGCTTTTTCAATATAGACAGCTTACTATCAATATTCGGACAAAAAAGCTCATCCTTGTAATCTACATTAATAGTTGCGAATATATTTTTGACTATCGATTTTGCGTTGTCAAAAAAATCCTGCCTGTTGGAACCCTCCACAGAAATAAATGCGCCTTTTATATTTTTAAATCCTGTATCCTTCTTTAATATATATTTTGCCCTCCAAAGACACTGGAAGCGGTCTATCATCATCTTTGTCTGGGCACTGAGACTTCCGAAAAATATAGGAGACGCCAGAATAAGGACATCTATCTCTTTTATTTTTTTATACACCATCTGCATATCATCTTCCACTATACAACTTCCGTCATCCTTTACATTTTCGCATTCCAGGCATGGCGAAAATTTAAGTTTATTAAGAATGATTTTCTCTATCTCTCCGCCCTTAACCTTCGCCCCTTCGAGGACTTTATCAAGCAATAAGTCTGTATTGCCGCCTATTCTAGGGCTTCCGTTTATCCCTAATACCTTCATATATTGCCCTTTTACTCAGTAATTCTCACAAAGAAGTTCGTAGTAGCTTTGGGGATGCGCGCATGCAGGACACTCTCCTGGGGCCCCCTTACCTTCGTGCACATATCCACAATTACGACACTTCCATTTAACTACCTTGTCTTTCTTAAAAACAGTCTTGTCTTTAATATTCTTTAAGAATTTATTATATCTTTTTTCATGTTCCTCTTCAACCTCTGCTATTTCCTTAAATTGTGCTGCAATCTTTTCAAACCCCTCCTCGCGTGCCACTGTTTCTGCCTCTTTGTAAAGTTTTGTCCATTCGAGATGTTCTCCTGCTGCTGATGCTGCAAGATTTTGAGCAGTGTCTCCGATCACCCCGGCTGGATATGAGGCCTTTATCTCCACTTCCCCTCCCTGAAGCAATTTAAAAAACCTCTTCGCATGTTCTTTTTCATTGTCAGCTGTCTCAAGAAATATTGCCGCTATCTGCTCGTAACCAGCCTTTTTGGCAACGCTTGCAAAATAGGTATAGCGGTTTCTTGCCTGCGACTCGCCGGCAAAAGACGTTAAAAGATTCTTTTCGGTCTTGCTTCCTTTTAGCTGCGCCTCAGTCTTACTACTTTTTAACTGCATTCTGTACCTCCTTAGTTTGGTTCAAAATACTTCTTATTTTATTCTTAAGCCCATCCAGTTCATCTTCATCAGGCACATATTGTATCTTCAAACCCTTTATTGGCACCTCGAATTTACAACCCTCAAAAATCTTTTCTATCTCCCCTATGCTCTGGCCTCCCCAGCCGTACGAACCAAAGGCAATGCCAATCCTATTTTTAGGCGCAAGGCCCTTCATGTAAGTCAAAAAAGCTGATACTGTAGGGAGCATCCCATTATTCAAGGTAGGTGAGCCAACGCATACGTATCTTGCTTCAAGGAGAGAACTCATTACATCTGATATGTGGCTTGTAGCGAGATTTTTCATCACGCAAGCTATCCCTTTCTCTTCAAAGACATCTTTAATAACATACGCCATCTTTTCGGTAGTATGCCACATAGTATCATATACAATAACTGCCTTTTCATCATAAACATTATTGGCCCATTTTTTATAGCATCCTGCTATGTCTTTTATGTTTTTTCTCCATATAAGGCCGTGACTTGGAGCTATCATGTCTATATCGAGAGTCGAGAGCGCCTCCAATGCCTTTTGTACCTGCGCTCCGTAAGGCAGGACAATATTTGCAAAGTACTTTGCTGATTCTTCCCTCACTATATCCCATCCCACTTCATCGTCAAAACGCTCAGCCGTTGCAATATGCTGGCCAAATGCATCATTAGGTAAAAGAAGTCTTTCCTCCGGGACATATGTCACCATTGAATCAGGCCAGTGAACCATTGGGGTTAACGCAAATTTTAAATGCCTTTTTCCTATATCAATAGAATCACCTGTATTAACTATATTAAAATTCCAATCCTTTTTAAAGTGCCTCTTTAAACCCTTTTCGCCATTAGGAGAGGTTATTAAACTGGCCTTTTTTGCAATCCCCATCATCTCCGGCAAACTCCCTGAATGATCCATCTCAACATGATTTGAAACAATATAATCTATCTTAGAAGGATCGATTATCCCTTTAATCCTCTCGAGCATCTCGCGAAAAAGATGACTTTTAACTGTATCTACTAAAACTATCTTTTCATCTATGATTAGATAGGCGTTATAAGTTGACCCCCGCGGCGTAAGATACCCATGGAAATTCCTTAAATCCCAATCAATGGCTCCGACCCAGTAAATACCTTTTTTTATTTCCAGAGGTTTCATGCGACTAACCTTCCTTTACGAACTTATCTTTACTGGCCCCACACACAGGACACACCCATCCTTCAGGTATGTCTTCAAAAGCCGTCCCCGGCTGGATCCCGCCATCAGGGTCACCAATAGAAGGATCGTATATATAATTACATATAGAACATCTATATTTCTGCATCTTTTCACCTCCTGTAAGTATGCCTTCCTCTTTAAGATAAGTAGGCGCTGTCTTTGGCGTTGTACCGCGTTTTACCTGGTGATAATACTCATATGTCATCGGCCTGCCGGTTTTCAACACTTTGGAATCTGTCACTTCTCCTATAAAAAGTGTATGTGTTCCGCAATCAAGTCTATTTATTACCTTTGCTTCAATATAACCGATCGCATGGTC